>VGOG01000186.1 GCA_016875995.1 Chloroflexota bacterium | reverse complement strand
GCTCCCGCAAGGCGGTGCCCAGGTTGTTCTGGGTGGTCGCCCATTGCACGGGGAAGTCGGCCCGCGTTCTAACCTCCAGGGCGGCGCGGTAGGCGGCGATGGCCCCTTCCAGGTTCTCCGCCCGGTTGCCAGCCGGTGTCTGACAGAGCGAGTTCGCAAACTCGCCTTGCAAACTGGCCCACAATTGCGGCAACCGCTTTCGGTCCACCAGCGCCAGCGCCCGCTCGCATAGCCGTAGGCGTTGCACTTCCTGGCGCGGGTCGGTTAGCGGCTGCGTCAGTTGGCGCACAATCTGCTGCACCTCCAGGGGGGCCTGGGCAAACTCGGCCTGAAGCCCGCCCTGCGGCCTTGGTTCCTCTTGTTCCTTCTTTCGTTTGAATCGATCCAGAAAGCCCATGGTTGGTCTCCTTATCCGGGATTGGAATCACTGAGGCACTGAGGGGCACTGAAAGCGCTGGATCAGTGATCTCAGGGCTCTCAGTGCTTCAGTGTTTCCACCACCCAAACCACTCCTCATCCAACACGTCCATGGTCTTCACCGCCAGCGGGCCGTTGAATCACTGAGATCACTGATGAACACTGAATACACTGAGTCAGTGTCCTCATGCCACTGAGTGCTTCAGTGATTCTCCAATCGCTCCCGGACAAAATCGCGGATGTGCTCTGCCCTGACCAGCGCATCACTGGCGTCCTCGCGTGTGCAATCGAAGGGGTACCTTGGATACCGTACCTCCACGGAATAGGGGTTAAGCATGCGGCAAGCCGTTTCCAAGTGCCCAAAGGCGTCGTCCTCGCCTCGACAGGCGTTGAGGATCTCCAGCAGGTCGTGTACCTTCCGGAACGGTACTCCTCGCCACGCCAGGTACCCCTTGAGGTACTTCTCCGCTCCCTGCTGAGCCAGAAAGCAGATGGTCTCTGGTGGTCCCTGGATGCCCGCCAGCAGCGTGGCTGATGTCAAGTCGGTGTCGGCTTTGTCGAACCACTCGCGTGCGTGTTCCCGCTCATTCGCGCTCATAGAGCACCCTCCCTTCCTGCATGATCTCCTGGATGAAGAAGTCTCCCAATGCCAGCCGCTGGGTTAGTTCCTGGGGTGTGTATACCAGGGGATCAAGCGCCAGATAGTGGTCCGGCGAGTAGACTAGCTCGTAGACCTCTCTCATGCGATCCAGAGGGCGCTTGCTGGTTTCCTTGACGATGAGCAAGTCTATGTCGGAATCTTCGCTGAAGTCGCCCCGGCCGCAGGAGCCAAACAGGATGACCTTGTCCGGGGCATAATGCTCCTGCAATATGGTGACAACCCGCTCGATTTCGCGCTGGTATCGCTCTGGCAACGATGCCGGGTTGCCAGCTTCTTCTCCATTGCGACCCTCTTCTCGCCCCACCACCCCAAACCACTCCTCATCCAACACGTCCACAATCTTCACCGCCACCTGCCCTTCCCCGTACCCTCCCACCTCCCAGGTGTACTCGCCTCGCACCAGTTCGTCGCGGCGGGCGGGGGTGTCGGTGATGCGGGCATGGAACACCTGGCCGTCGTAGGCCGGGTCAATGAGCACCGAGGCCACGGTCTGACGCCAATCCTCGATAGCTTCGGGATCATCTTCCAAAGAGAGCTTTTGCAGCAACATAGGGGAGTAGAACTGCTCGATGGTGAGGGTGAGCCGACCGTCCTCACGGGCCAGGCCAACCTGGGCCTCTGGTGGGCGCTTGAAGATGACGTCCTTGCGATCGGTGAGGATGTCGCGCAGCTCGAAGGGAATGTTGAGGAGATTACGCCGTTTGACAGCTTCGCGCACGTCGTATTCCTGGCCGGCGCAGAGCACCACCACGCCCCGCGTATCATCAGGTGGGAGGTTGTCGAAGATGGTCTGGATGTCCAGCTTGGAGCAGATGCGGTTGAGGTCCACCACCTTGACCCAGCGGCTGTCCAGGGTGCCGTCGAAGAAGCGGTGGCCTTTGAGGGGTTCTACGCCGTAGAGCTTGAGCACGATGTCGCGGGCTTCTTCGGCGTTTTTGAAGATTTCGTAGTGGTTGACGTTGTAGACTTCAAATACTGCGTATTGCGTATTGCGTATTCCGTTTTGCGCTGTGCTGAAGAGCTCTTGTTGATGAGTGGTCGCCTGTTGCTCCTGAATGACGCGGGTCAGGCGTTGGGCGGTGGTGTGGATGGCCCCCAGGTTGATGTCGGCCCCGATCCAGCGCCGCCCCAGCTTCTGCGCCACCGCCGCCGTGGTGCCGGAGCCGATGAAGAAGTCGGCCACGAGGTCGCCGGGATCACTTGCCATCTCGATGATACGATCCAACAGTTGTTCGTGCTTTTGGGTGGGATAGTCCTTGATATTCTCATAGGCGTGCACATCGAGCCACAGCGTGTCAGCTATTCGTGTCGTGGCAGGAGGATACCAGTTCTCAACCTTGCCACTCTCAGACAGTCGAATGAATTCCAGACGACGACCTGTCTTCTCCCAGTACTCAACCAGTGACATTCCTTTGCCTTCTTGGAGGTAGCGCTCATAATTTTTCGCCGCTTGAAGGGCTCTTTCTCTGTTCCACTTCCACTGACCGTCAGAAGGCGTGATGCCAAGGAGTTCATAGCGCATAGAGGGCCTGTCTGCATTGCTCCAGAAGTGATGCCAATATCCCTCTTTCCGCGTTTTCACTTCCATCTCGGCTGGTTTGAATCTCGCAGATGGACCCTTGGAATACCATAGAACAGCGTCATGTCCATGCGGCAGACTCTGTACTAACTCGAACTGTCGCTGGAGATTCTTTTTCACCCGGCGCTTGACTACCAACTCGTTTCGGAAGTTATCAAAGCCAAAGACTTCATCAAGAATGCATCTTAGCAGATGGCCCCTATGCCAGTCGCAGTGGAGAAAGATTGATCCATCCTCTGCCAGCAACTCCCGCATCAGGATCAGTCGCTCGTACATGTACTGCAGGTAGAGGTCGTTGCTCCAGATGTCGGTGTACTGGCGCTCCTCCAGCACGCTCAGGTCGGTCTCTACCGAGGTGCCGCGCAGTTTGATGCGCTTGCGGTAGTCGGCGCCGCTGTCGAAGGGCGGGTCAATGTAGATGAGCTTGACCTGGCCGCGAAATTTGCGCATCAGGTGGGCCATGACCTGCAGGTTGTCGCCCCAGTAGAGGCGGTTGACCCAGCCACCCTCACCCCGGCCCTCTCCCTGGGAGGGAGAGGGAGCATGGCCATAGCGCTCGCGGAGCTGGGCAGGGTAGTAGGGGATCTCCCGTAGGGGGCGCTTGCCGTGCCAGTGGAGCATGGGCCGACCAGGTAGCTCGGCTACGTCAAACAGTTGCGGTTGGATAGATTGGGTATCAGACATAGTACTCATCCTTGTCTGCCAATTCGTCCAGGAATCGCTTCAATTCACGCTGGGTAACGTCTTCTCGATCCGATTTGGCATACAACAATAACTGTGCTTGAAGGATCGAGTGAGGACGACGTTATAGCTCATCGAGTTCCTGCTCCCAATCGGGCGAGGACGTTTCCTGTCGAGCTTGGGCTACCAGCCGTTGCAGAACGGCGGAAGCAGCCAGGATAGCATCTTCAGGCTCTTCCTCGCGATTCAGCAGGTTGTCTATGATGAGCTCCATCTGAGCGAACGAGGTAATGTCCACCAGAACTGCCCTTGCCTCGTCATGTTCGTAAAGAATGGGAAAACGGTCTCGGATCCAAAAAGTTGTTTCAGCCATAATTCGTCTCTTTCTTCAGTTGTTTCGCCTTCACGCTTGTACTCTATTATACCTTGCTACGACAAATTTGACAACCCATTTTCCACCTGCATCCGCTCATCCACTGTTTATCCGTTGCTTCAACAGTGCCCGCCGCACCATGTCCAACGCCCGGCTCACCAGCCAGCCTTTGGCGCGCTCGCTGTGGCCGCCGTCTTGGAAGGTCTGGACGATTACCTCCTGGCCGGTGTCGAGGGCGATGTGCATGGGCGGCCGCTCTGCTGGATGGTCGGCGATGGGCGCTCGTACCCATACCGCCAGGCAGAGGTCCACCCCCAGCAAGGCACGTCCCGCCCGCGCTGCAGCCTGGGCTGCCTGGGCCGAGAAATCGCCCGCCTTCTTGAACTGAGATCGAGGCACATCTAGAAAGCCGATGGCCTCCTTCGCTGTGTCCACGATCAGGCAGTTCCCCAGCACGGCGGGGCCATCCGGCGTGTCAAAAATGCGACGGCTGACGACGCCATCTACCCCACACTCTACGGTGCCCAGGATCAACTCCCGCTCGGCCAGCATCCTGGCCACCACCTCGGCCACGGTTTCTTCTCCCATACCGTAGATCACCTCCCCTAGTCGCTCGCGTACTTGCTTCTCCATCTCGGCGATGAGCCGCTCCGCCTCCTCCTCGCTGGCTGCCTTGGCCACGATGCGCACGTCGGTCTGGCCAGGGTGGGCGGATAGCCCCACGGTGGGATTGGCGCTCTCCATCAGGTCGCCGATGCGCGTGTCTATCTGCGACTCCCCGATGCCCACCGTGCGCAGCACGCGGGTCTTGATCACCTCCTGGTGGCCTAGCTTGCGCTTGAGGTAGGGAATCACCTGGTGCTCCATGAGGTACTCCATCTCGTGGGGCACGCCGGGCAGCACGATCACGGCGCCCCGCTCATCCTGGACGATAAAGATGGGCGCCGTGCCCACCGCGTTCTCAATGGCGATGGCGCCATCGGGCTTGAACGCCTGGCGGCGGTTGTTCTCGCTCATGGGATGGCCCCAGCCGTGAAAGCGCTCCTCGATCCAGCCCAGCATCTCCTCGTCCAGCACCAGCTTCCGGCCCGTGGCCCGTGCTACGGCCTGGCGGGTGACGTCGTCCACCGTGGGGCCCAGCCCGCCGCTGCAGATCACCACGTCGGCTCTCTCCAGGGCCTCTTCGATGCAGCGGGCGATGCGTCCCTCGTTGTCCCCCACCGTCACGCGATGGTACAGGTCAATGCCGATCTCGGCCAACTGTCGGGAGATGTAGGCGGCGTTGGTGTCCACGATGGCGCCCAGCAATAGTTCTGTTCCGATGGAGATGATCTCTGCTTGCACGGCTCACTCTGTCGTCTTCGCCACCTCAGTCTTCCATGTCCTCGAAGAGATCTCCCAGCTCCCTCTCCCACACCTCGCCCAGAGGCATGAAGGGCATCTCAACGAAGTCTCTGGACAGGCCCTCCACATATTCTCTTATTTTCAGTTGTGGCATTGCCCGTTTCAGTTCGTCAATTTTGTAATCCATTGACGAAGTGAGCTCATCGCTTCGCCTCCTGAGGTCTGACAGGTCAATCTCCAGGTCGAACATGTGGTTCAACCTTCTGGTGAGGTCGTACCAGGCCTTGAAGTCATTCTCTATCCTCAGTCCCTGGAGGTGTGTCGAGAGCTGTGAGAGGTCATAGGCTGGAACAAAGGCATAGAAGACGAGAAACTCTACCTCGCTTTGCTCTGCTCTGTCAACGAAGTACGTGCCGATGGTTGTCCCGCCTTCGTAGTTGGAGAACTTGACCGCGTATTCGGCAAGCTCCTCTTTCATTTCTGGAAGGCTATAGACGCAAGAGATTTCCCTGTCCTTATCATAAGGCATGGCACCATATACCCCACCAAC
This sequence comes from Chloroflexota bacterium, assembly GCA_016875995.1. Taxonomy (GTDB): domain Bacteria; phylum Chloroflexota; class Anaerolineae; order VGOG01; family VGOG01; genus VGOG01. Next base: position 2,210 of record VGOG01000186.1, on the reverse strand, counting down.
CGCAGCGACTCTCTTCACCCCCAGTTCTTCCACGGCGTAGAAGAAGGCCTCGGCGTATCGTTCTACATTCAGGTGAGGCTCGTCTCCCAGGAAGACTACAAGGCCCTTGCTGTCATCACCCGAATAGAAGAACTCGTTTTTCCTGGTTCTTAGCTCTTTCCTGTACCCTTCATCCAGCTTTATTTCGGGTCTCAGAAAATGGTGAGTGCCAGGGATCTGGAACAGGTAAAATCCATTCGGCTTGACCTCCCCAATTTTCCCGGCCCCGGTCTGGTCTATGAGGTATTGCGGCAAGCCTGATGAAACAGCGCCCGCGTCCGCCCATTGATGCCAGCCTACGATCATGTGTATCTCGTCAGCAACGGGCTTTTCCCAGAGCTCGACTAAATCGTTCATGTGGTTCACCTCCAAACTTGTTTGCTACATACCCGATATGCCAAGCCATAGTTGATACAGCCCAAAACATGCCAGGGCAACGACCGAAATCCCCAGCATGGCGCGGTTCACCTTCGGCCCAAGGTGTCTGGCTGTGCCGAAGAGCACGATGATGCCGGCCAGTGTGAGGATCATGGCCGCGTAGAAGCCGGCCAGAAAACCGATCCCGTTGGCCGGCGCTTCCCGACAACCTGCCAGCAAGATGGGGCCGGTGACCAGGCTCCAGTAGATGTACGGGCCGGGGCTCAACACGTTCATGATCGCTGCTCTAGACAGGCTCTGCTGTCCGGATGGGCTGGCCGCCACACCTGCTGTGTCAAAGTCCCGCCAGCCGATGAACGCGTTCACTGCCAGGTAGAGGACAAAAAGCCCGCTGGCGACATAAAGGAACCGTTGCATCCACTGCGGTACCTGGCTCAATACCAACAAGACCAGGGCGACGATAGGGCCGTCGCTGATGAGAGGGGCGAAGGCTGCCAGCAGGGTGTTTCGCCACCCGTTGTTCAACGTTTGCGCTATGACGTAAGCCTGAAAGGGGCCAGGCTGCACAGCGGCGGCAAAGCCGTAGCCGATTCCCTGCACCAAGTAGACAGTCACGTTCTCCAATCTGGCTCAGATGCTCACTCCTCAGGAACGCTGTACGGGTAGCATCGAATATCAACGTAGGCGAACCCTGTCTCGGCTCGCTTCTCCTGTTCCTGAATCCAGGCCTCGATCCCTATCTCCCGCATTCTCTGCCCATCTGCGATCAGAGTCGGATAGCCTTTCGCAATCTCAAGCACTCGCTCACACGGGTATTCCTGGCAAAAGGTGCAGACTTCGACTCCTCGTTGGCGAGCACATTTTCTTATCCCGCAGAAAGGTGGCCCGCCGCCTTGCCGACATCCAGGGCAGGCTTTGTCGGGATCGCAAAGGTCGGTCAGGAAACTCCAAAACTCAGTGAACCCGGCGAGTTCTGACCCCCAGAGCTCGTAGCCCTCGTTGGCCATTGATGCCCTGAGTGCGCTCGCCTGGCGAGGGATACGCCCACGCTCAGCGCAGAGGTCGCAGTAGAGCCCGCAATATGTTACCAGTCTGAGATCCTCCATAACCTTCTCCTTGTTTCGCGAAGCCCGCTTTGTTTCAGAATTTCCATCTACTTGAGACTATTCCTGGGCACGCTGCTACGAGCTCGCTATGTCAGAGTCGTCGTGCGACTCGAGATCCTTGGCGCACCGGAATCCCACGTTGAAATCCACCCAGCCTGGCGGAAGCGCATTCCTGTAGTACACCCGGTTGCAAGACGCACCGGAGTGCCAGCCACCCCCTCGGATGACCCGGAACCTGCCCAGCTCGGGCCCCTGCGGATTCACCGAAGGACTCGACGAGTAGTAGTCTGGATCGTAGAGATCCCAGACCCATTCGACAACGTTCCCCTGCATGTCATAAAGGCCAAAGCCGTTTGGGAGGTAACTGCCCACCGCGACTGGGCCGCCCTTGCCCGACCGGTTGTAGTTCCCGTCGGATGGTTGGAGCGTGTCACCGTTGGGGTAGCTCATGCCTGCCAGTCCCCCTCTGGCTGCATACTCCCACTCGGCCTCGGTCGGGAGTCGCTTGCCACACCACTCCGCATATGCGGTAGCATCGTACCAACTCACCGTAATCACCGGATGGTTTGGGTAGTTCGGGCCACACCGGAACCCGTCCATGCCCCAGAAGTCTGGCAGGCGGTGTCCCGTTGCCTGGCAGAACCTCAGATACTGCGCGTTCGTCACCTCATACCTATCGAGATAGAA
>VGOG01000185.1 GCA_016875995.1 Chloroflexota bacterium | reverse complement strand
AGTTAACTAAGAGCCTATCCTAAAATTATCATTCGGTAGACGGTGAGGCAGATAGCGAAATGCCACAAGCCTTCCCAGTTTTCAGTTTTCTTCTCCCAGCGCACCCGGAGTTTGCGCAAGCAGTTGTGCCACGAGTGAGTACGCTCAACCACCCACCGCCGGGCGGGATGTCGTTTTTCGTCAGCAGGTATCGCACTCGGATCAGTACCCTTGCGGGGAATGTGCGCGGTATAACCCCGTTCAAGCGCCTGCTGCCGGCATTCGGGATAGTCATAGCCTTTATCCTCGCACAGGTGTTGAGGCTGCTCTGGCGTGGACGGTGGACGTTCGATGACCACCCCATCCAGCACCGCTGGGTTGGTCTTCATATCGGTGTCATTCGCTCCCGTGACCGCAGCAGACAATGGAGCACCCCGACCATCTACCAGCAAGTGCCGTTTGCTGCCAGATTTGCCGCGGTCGGTAGGGTTGGGCCCGGTATCCTCTCCACCCAAGGGGGCTGGAACGCTCTTGCTGTCCACCGATTGCCACGTCCACTGAATCCCACGCAATTCATCGTAGCGACGCAAGAGCAGTTTCCAGGCTTTCTGAAAGACACCGGCCTTGACCCATTCCTGAAAACGCTTGTGGCAGGTGCTCCCTGACCCGAACTCCTTGGGCACGGCTTTCCATTGACACCCGGTGCGCAGAACGTACAGAATGCCATCCAGCACAGTGCGGAACGGCACCACGGGCCGTCCCACCGTCTCCAACGCTTTCTCAGGCGGCAACAACCGCTGGATGAGCACCCACAAGTCATCCGGTACACGCCAGATGGTTGCCAGGCGCTTTTCACGGCGTGCCTGTTTCTTGATCTTCTCCGCACATGTAAGACGTTTCTTCTGGTGCTTCTTGGCGGGTTGTCTGGAATGTCTGTGCGGTTTGGCTTTCATCACGCGGTCTCCTTATCTCTGTAGGATGACCACCTGAATAACACAGGTTGATGAATTTGTCAACCTGCGGGTTTGCCTTATGAGTCCAAACCGTTACCGAATTTTAGGATAGGCTCTTAGTGCGTAATCACTAACTAATCACAATCTAACCCGGCTTCCAGCGCAGCACCGGTTGCCGGGCCGCTCTCACCTCGTCCAGGCGGGTGACGGGGGTGGTGTGAGGGGCCTGGTGCAGGAGGTCAGGGTTCTCCTGGGCTTCCTCGGCAATCTTGAGCATGGCCTCGACGAAGGCGTCCAGGGTCTCCTTGCTCTCGGTCTCGGTAGGCTCGATCATCAGGGCCTCAGGTACGATGAGGGGGAAGTAGACCGTGGGCGGATGGAAACCGTAGTCCATCAACCGCTTGGCGATGTCCACGGTGTGGACGTCGGGGGCCTGCGGCAATGGCCCCGACAGCACGAACTCGTGCATGCAGGTGCGGTCGTAGGGCAGGGGGTACACCTTTCTGAGCTTCGCCAGCAGGTAGTTGGCGGCCAACACCGCGTCCTCGCTGACCTGCTTCAATCCTATGGCTCCCAGCATCCTGATGTAGGTGTAGGCCTTGATGAACACGCCAAAATTGCCGTAGAAAGCCTTCACCCGGCCTATAGAGGCCTGGGGCATTTGCAAACGATAACAGGGGTTGTCATTGCCCCCTTGCTCCACTGCTCGTCTGCTCCCCTGCTCCTTTACTTCCTTGACCACAATTGGCCCTGGTAAATACTTCGCCAGTCGCTCCGAAGCGCCGACGGGGCCGGAGCCGGGCCCGCCGCCGCCGTGGGGGGTGGAGAAGGTCTTGTGCAGGTTGTAATGCAGCACGTCGAAGCCCAGATCGCCGGGCTTGGCGATGCCCAACAAGGCGTTCACGTTGGCCCCGTCGCCGTACATCAGGCCACCGCAGCCGTGGATGAGCTCGGCTACCTCCAGCATCTGCTCCTCGAACAGGCCCAGGGTGTTGGGATTGGTGAGCATCAGGCCCACCACCGTATCGTCGCAGTGGGCGCGGAGTTCCTCCAGGTCCACGTTGCCCCGCTGGTCGGACTTGATCTCCACCACCTGGTAGCCGCTCATGGCCGAGGAGGCCGGGTTGGTGCCGTGGGCCGAGTCGGGGATGAGCACCTTGGTGCGCCTGGTGTCGCCTCGTTCCTGGTGATAGGCGCGCATCATCAGGATGCCGGTGAACTCGCCGTGAGCCCCCGCCGCCGGCTGCAGGCTCACCGCAGCGAAGCCTCCGATCTCTTTCAGGAACTCCTGCAACTCGTACATGAGCCTCAGGTTGCCCTGGACGGTGCGGTGATCCTGATAGGGATGGGTGCGTGTGAAGCCGGGCAGCCTGGCTGCCTCCTCGTTGACCTTGGGGTTGTATTTCATGGTGCAGGAGCCCAGCGGGTAGAAGCCGGTGTCCACGGCGTGGTTCATCTGGGAGAGGTGCACGTAGTGGCGCACGAGGTCCACCTCGCTCACCTCGGGCAGGGGGAGGTCGTCTCGCAGCAACTCCTGCGGCAGCTCGGTCTCGGGCACGTCGAGCTCTGGCAGGAACACTGCCTTTCGACCCGGCGAGCTGATCTCGAAAACCAACGGCTCGGTCATGGCGCCACCTCCTGCAAAGCCTCCACCAGACGGTCAATCTCCTGTTTCGTGTTCACCTCCGTCACGCAGAGGAGCATGTGGTTCTCCAACTGGGGATAGTCGCGGCCCAGGTCGTAGCCACCGATGATGCCCCGCTCTAAGAGGGCCTCATTGATCTCGCCGGGCGGCCTGGGGCAGCGGACGAGGAACTCCTTGAAGAAGGGCCTGTCTCCCACCAGGTTGAAGCCGGGGATGGCCGCGATCTGCCTGGCGGCGTAATGAGCTTTGTGATAACAGAGCTCAGCCACTTTGCGCAGCCCGCTCTTTCCCATCGCCGCCAGGTAGGCTCCGGCGGCCAGGGCGCAGAGGGCCTGGTTGGTGCAGATGTTGGAGGTAGCTCGCTCGCGGCGGATGTGCTGCTCACGAGCCGACAGGGTCAAAACGAAGCCCCGGCGCCCCTGGGTGTCCACCGTCTCGCCGATCAGCCGTCCGGGCATTTTGCGCATGTACTCCTCCCGGCAGGCGAAGATGCCCAGGTAGGGCCCGCCGAAGTTGAGCGGGTTGCCCAATGGCTGCCCCTCGCCCACCACGATGTCGGCCCCATACTCGCCAGGGGGTGTGAACAGGCCCAGGGAGATGGGATCCACCACGACCACCAGAAGCGCCCCGGCTTCGTGCACTGCATCAGCCAATCCGCTCAATCCGTTCTCAGAATCCGTTGACAGCAACTGGCCAAAGAAGTTGGGGTTTTGGATGATCAGGCAGGCGGTGTCGTCATCGAATTGGGTATTGGATATTGGGTATTGGAGATTGGAGATTGTCAGGTCTGAGCCGGGTGTGTAGGTGCGCAGGGTAGCGCGGTACTCAGGGTGCACGGTGGGGGAGACGATGATCTTGCGCCGTTTGCCGCGGGAGATGCTGACCGCCATGAGGGCCGCCTCGGCCAGGCTGGTGGCCCCGTCGTAGTGGGAGGCGTTGGCCACGTCCATCCCTGTGAGGGCGCAGACCATGCTCTGGTACTCGAAGATGGCCTGCAGCGTGCCCTGGCTGATCTCAGGCTGATAGGGGGTGTAGGCGGTGTAGAACTCCGAGCGGCCGACGACGTGACCCACCACGCTGGGCACGAAGTGGTTGTAGGCCCCCGCGCCCAGGAAGCAGGCGTAGTGGTCGAGATCGGCGTTCTGCTCGCTGATGCTTCTCAGCTCCCGCAGGATCTCCATCTCGGATAGGGGAGCGGGAAGCCTTAGCTCAGGATAGCGCACGCTCTCTGGCACATCCAAGAAGAGGTCGCCGACGGCCTTCACCCCGATCTCGGCCAGCATCGCCGTTCGGTCGGAGTCGGTGTGGGGAACGTAGGACATCAGCCACCTCCTTCCTCTTTGGCCACGTGCTCCTGGTATTCCTCTGGAGTCATCAGCTCATTCAGCTCCGAGAGATCGCTGGGGGTGAACTGGATGAACCAGCCTTTGCCGAAGGCGTCTTCGTTGACCAGCTCAGGGGAGGTGGATAGCTTCTCGTTGACCTCGGTGATCTCCCCGCTCAGCGGCATGTAGCAATCGGCGGCGGTTTTGACCGACTCCACGGTAGCGAAGACCTCGCCCTGGTCGAAGACATCGCCCACCCTCGGCAGTTCCACATAGACGACGTCGGAGAGCTGGGACTGGGCGTAGTCGGTGATACCCGTCGTGGCCAGGTCGCCGGCGACGCGCACCCATTCGTGGGTCTCGGCGTAACGGCAATTCTTGTCAATTTTCATCTTCAATCTCCTTTCCTTTATTCATCTCGTGAAACGTGATCCGTGATTCGTGAACCTCACGCCTCACGTATCACGCATCAGCTTCACGCATCTTCCACAGGGAACCGGGTTAGAACTGTAGCCTCTTCGTGGAGAAGCATCTTGTCCCCCAAAGCCAGCTCTTCCACTGGCTTGGTGGGCGGGACTTTGTCGTGAGGGAGGGGGATGATGCCGATGGGCGTGCCCTCACGGTTGTATTTCCTGTCCACGTAAGCCAGACCGACCTGGAATCCTTCGCTGTCCAGAGCACAACTGGTGACGCGGCCGATGTATTGGCCCCTCTTGTCAACCACCACGTCCCCCAGCCTGGCCATTCGCACCCCCTTCTCGTTCATGCGGAAGCGAAGGATCTCCATCGTCCGGGTGGCTTCTTTCTCCAGGAGGGCTTTCCGGCCGATGAAGTAGGGCTTGTGGAATTTCACGTAGGGGCCAAAGCCGGCCTCGATGGGGGAGATGTTGTACAGGCCAGCCAGGTCGTGCCCGTGCAGCGGCAGACCTGCCTCGGTCCTGGTGGAGTCTCTCGCCCCCAGGCCCGCTGGCTTGACGCCGTAATCCTGTCCCTTCTCCAGGAGCAGATTCCACATCTTGGGGGCGTTATCGGGATGCAGGTAGAGCTCGTAGCCGATGTCTTCCCCGGTGTAGCCGGTGCGGGACACGATGACATTCATACCTGCCAGCTCGGTCTCGACGAACTCGGTTCTCCTGATCCTGGCCAGCCTGGCTCGCAGCTTGGGGTCATCGGTCAGGCTCTGGAGGATGGCCAGGGAATTGCGGCCCTGGATGGCCAGGTCAACCCGCTGGTCTTCCCCCGACGAGAGGTCCTTCAGGTCGCGGATGATGGCGGGGCCTTCGATCTCGATGTCCGGATGCTCTCTGTCAATCAGGTACTGGCCCGAGTTGATAGCGTTCAGCCAGGCCAGGTCCTTCTCGACGTTGGAGGCATTGACCACCAGCATGTAGCGGTCGGCCGCCCGGCGATAGATGAACACGTCGTCAATCACGTTGCCATCGGGGTCGAGGAGGTAGGCATACTGGGACTGACCATCGCCTATCCAGCGCACGTAGTTGGAGGTGACCGCATCGAGGAAGGCGGTGGCGTGTTCACCGGCCACCTCCAGCACGCCCATGTGAGCCACGTCGAACAGCCCCGCCGTCTCGCGCACCGCTTTGTGCTCCTCGCTGACGCTGGTGTACCAGACCGGCATCTCCCAGCCGGCAAAGGGTATGACCTTTTTGGTCAGCTTCAGGTGCTCTTCGTAGAGGACCGTTCGCTTCAGCTCACCTTCCTTCTCTTGCCACTGCCACTCCTCCTTCTCCACCTTGGGTCGGACGCTTTGCAGGCTCTTCTGGCCCACGAAGTAGGGCTTGGAGAGGTGGAACAGGGAATTGTGGCCCGCCTGGTAAAGGGAGAGGCCAGTTGGAGATTTGAGATTGGATATTGGATATTGGATATTGGATATTGCGTCTTCGTCTAGATCTTTCACTATGACTGGGCCTTCGACTTTGCGGAAGATGTCTTCCTCGTCGAATATGATGTATCCGTCGCCCAGGCCACGGAACCAGGCTTTCACCCGCTCGGTGTTCTCAGGGTTGGTCATCACGACGTAGTGATCGCGGCCCCATCGGTCCGGCTCCAGGCGCAGGATGGAGATGCTATCAATGAGCTGCCCCTGGGCGTCCAGCAGGAAAGAACGCTGGCTCTCGCCAGGGCGCAGCTTGGACACATCGTTGGTGGACACCTGCTGCAAGAAGGGCGTGGCCCGCTCGCCTACCACCTCCAGAAGCCCCATGCCTGACGCTTCACGTTTCACGTTTGACGTTTCACGTTTCACGCTCGACGTTTCACGCAGGAAATAGTAGTGAGGATACCCAATGTCCTGGGCCGGTATCTCCACCTCCGCCCCTCTCGCCAGCTCTTCCACCTCTAGCTTCACTTCCTCCAGGATGTCCAGGGCGATTTTGCCCCTCCACAGCGGCCCGGTCAGCCCCATGTAGGTGAAGGGCCTGACGTTGACGACGATGCGGTGGATGAGCTCGGCGATCTTGTCCATCTCCGCTTCGCCCATGCCCCGCTGGGTGAGCCAGGGCGTGCCCATGCGGATGCCGCTGGCCTCACTGGCGTCGGCGTCGCCGGGGATGGTGTTTTTGTTGACCACGATGCCCGCCAGGTCCAGGATGCGGGCCGCGATCTCGCCCTTGAGGGGGAAGCCTTCAGGGGACTTGAGGGGGTTGAGGTCAACGACCAGCAGGTGGGTGTTGGTTCCGCCGTAGGATAGCTTCAGGCCGCGCTTTTGCAGCCCTTCGGCCAGGGCCACGCAGTTGTCCACGATTCTGTGTTGCAGCCGCTTGTACTCCTCCGTCTGAGCGATCTTGGCGGCCACAGCGATGGCCGCGAACTTGTGCACGTGCGGCCCGCCCTGCTCGCCGGGGAAGACAGCGTTGTCTATCCGATTGGCCAGGTCCTCGTCGGTGGTCACGATCACCGCTCCGCGCGGGCCGAAGAACGTTTTGTGGGTGGTGAAGGTAGTGATGTCGGCGATGCCCACGGGATTCGGATAGGCCCCCGCTATGGCCAGCCCTGCGGTGTGAGCGATGTCGGCCATGAGCAGCGCCCCACAAGCCTCGGCTATCTGTTTGAATTTCTCCCAGTCGGGGGCCCAGGAGTAGGAGGTGTATCCGCCGACGATGATTTTGGGCCTGTGCTCCAGGGCCAGCTCCATGATCTCGTCGTAGTCCAGCTTCTCGGTGGCCCTGCTGGCGGCGTAGGAGACCACCTTGTAGCGGCGGCCGGAGATGTTGAACGGGCTGCCGTGGGTGAGGTGTCCACCCTGGGGGAGGGCCAGGCCCATGATGGTGTCGCCTGGCTCGAGGACAGCTTCGTACACCGAGAGGTTAGCGGGCGAGCCGGAGAGAGGCTGGACGTTCACGTAGATCTCGTTGGCCCCCGCTCTCTCGTTGGCGAAGCACTCGGCCACCCGCCGCTGGGCCAGGCACTCGATGAGGTCCGCGTATTCGACCCCCTTGTAGAACCGCCGGTCGGCGTAGCGCCGATAGCAGGAAAGCTCGTGGTCGAAATCGAGCAGCAGTTCTATCTCGTCCCGGGTCATCTGCAGGCGGGGATAGCCCTCGGCGTAGATGTTATTGAACACGCTCCCCAGCGCCTCCCGAACCGGCTTGGGGCAGTAGCTCTCCGAGGGGATCATAATCAACTTCCTGGCCTGTCTCTCCTCCTCGAAGGCGATCAGGTCAGCCACGTCGGGATCCACCTCGGCCAGGTCCTTGCCGAAGACAAGGTCCCAGTAATTTCGGTTTTTCATAAAACACCTCCGCTTTCGGAAATCACTGCTTCGCCAAGAGGCCCACACTGGCCGTAGGAGCATTTCAGTTTTGGGGCGAGTTGCAGTAAACCTGCTGCCACATTGTATCAAACCGGTCACCCATAATCGCTCCTCGAATGGGGATCAGTCGTTCTATCCCCGCCCGGCTCCAGCGCATCCCC
>VGOG01000184.1 GCA_016875995.1 Chloroflexota bacterium | reverse complement strand
CCCTCCTCGTGCCTGGCCAGGCTGATGTCGCGGGATTCATCCCCCACGATCCAGCAGATGAGATGGCCCTGGCTTGCGCTCTAGACGCCCAGGCCGACCTCATCGTCAGCGGCGACCGCCACCTGCTGGACTTGGGCGCCTACCGGGGCATCCCCATCCTCACCGCCCGCGCCTTCCTGGAGCGGCTGGCAGGGGCGGAAGGGTGACGAACGAGGAACTTCTCCCTGGTGCAGAGCGACCTTCGTTCAACTCTGTGAGCATCCTAGCGAGATGCGCCGTCCCGGCGGATCGTTGAATAGGGTGAGCAGCGGATAGCCTGCGGCGGAGCGGTGACAAGCGCTCACGCCTGAAGACTACTAACCACATGGTCTCTGGACGCTTGCGTGAGCGCTTGTCAGGATAAGCGGATGAAGACAATGGGCAGCTATCCGCTATCGGCAGAGAGAGTCAATTACATCTCGTTCTCAGAACACTGGTTGTATATTTCATACAACATCAAAGCCGTTCCATCAAAAGCAATGAGGTGTTGTCCGCACTCGAACACTGGTAACCGCCAGTCAAGGTGAGACCAGACGGTTTTCGGGACGACCACGAAGACGTGATCGCGTAAAGTCATCACGTGTGACACTGACGTCTTGTGCCCTTTTTGCATGAAGCGTAGGTTTTGCAAGCCACTGGTACAGTATGGGATGCCGCGTTGATCATCGGTGAAAGTCGGCGTCACCCAGACCTTCTTGTACCGCCCGTAGCCCTTGACTGTGAGCATCCCCAAGTCACCATCTGGATGCGGAATCTTCTCGTTAAAGCGTAAACCTTCTGCGCGCTGCAATAGGGTAGCGACATCAGCCGTGTATTTGGCTTTGTTCCAGTCACCGCCCCGCCGCTCCAATTCGGCAAAATCAAGCACCCATTCACTGGGCAACGAGGTGCGGAAAGTGTTGAGGTCACGGTAGACAGCCAGCCACTTGTAGTTGGGATCGCTCTGACGTGCTTTGCGGATATGACGTAACACCCGCTGTAGTATCTTGTCTGGACATCCGAGCTTTTGGCTGTAGGCAGCACACAAGTGTTCCATCTGGGCCTCAATACTTGCCACCTGCTCTGGACCGGCCCGAAAGTCCTCGCGTACCCGCTTAATAAGGTTTTCCACTAACGTAAAGGCCGACACTAGACCCATGAAAGTTGTGGCAAACCAAGGTCGTGTATCCAGACTCGGATACCAGGCATATACCCGCTCTTCCAGGTCGCCACGATCTACTTCCAACCCTTTTTCTCGGCGCAAGGCTTCGATTCCGACCAGGACATTTTGTGGGCACAACACGTAAGCGACACCTGGACTGTGCCGCCCGACACGGCCAAAGCGTTGCATGAAAGAAGCGGCCTCACCCGCCTCGAAGATCAGAGAATCACATTGGAAATCTATCCCTACTTCGATGGCTGAGGTACCAATAGCAAGCAGCTTCCCTACTGTATCGCGCACCTCTCGTGCCGATAACCCTCGAATTATGGCCATCTCCTTACGCCGGAAACCCTCCTCCACCAAGCGATCTTCTAGTCGGATGGCGTTGACCACCGAGTTCAACACAACCACTGCTGGCACATAGTCAGGTGCAGGATTGTCCTGTCGTCGCTGCCGGATCTGACTACGCAGTTCTCTGACCAGCATGACGGCCGTTTCGACCACATCCTGACCAGCCAGATGGGGGATTATCTCTACACGCTGTACAGCTTGCCGCTCATCGACGACCGGATGCATGCATACTGTCGCAGCGTCCACACGTAGAGGGTTGTCGAGAACCTGATTCAGGTATTCAGCTACCTCTGGCGCTGGTGTGGCGGAGAGTAACACGATCTTGCTGAACGCTCCCAGACTACGCCCCAGATGGAGCATAAACAGAGCGTGGGCCAGTTCAACACCGGAATACAAGTGGAATTCGTCCAGGATCAAGGCGTGGTATCCCGGTAACGCAGCCAGTGGTTCGGCGTGATATCGCAGTGCGAAGATCAAGAACAAGATATCCGGGTTGGTCAGAACGATCTTGGGCTTGTCAGCTTCCAGCAGTTCCCGCAAGGCTCGCCACTTTTCCTGCCAGTGTCGTTTCTTGCACCACGCTTCCAGGGCATGGGCGTCAACATGCACCAGGATTACATCGGCCGAGGCATAATCTTCGGCCGTCGTTTCAGGCGTCTGGATGCAGACTTTGAGCCCTTCTCGCCTGGCTACATCTGCAATGTTACGCACTTGGTCGCGTATGAGCTCATTGGTTGGGTAGACGCAGATGGCCCGTTGACGGTGTTTGAGCACGGGCAAGACAGCTCCGATGGTCTTGCCCGTGCCTGTCTTAGTTACAAGCACAAAGGTATCATGGTTCTCCCAGGTATCCAGCATGGCTGCTTGATGGGGATATAGCTTTTGGCGTGTTGCCGGATGCTGCACGAGCGGCAGCACCAGTGGGCGAGTCGCTATGCCTGACACCGCTCCATTACCCTCCTCGGCACATGTACTCGATGTGAACGGGCAAATATAAACCAATCATCTTGCACTTCGGCAGTGCGCAACAACAAGTGAGGTGGGATATTCACCGGCTCGTAGGAGATTACCTGGCCGGAGATGTCCAGTGGGTTCAGAGGATGTGTAGGACGTACCGGCTCGTCTTGAAAGACAGCCAGTGGTCTCTCAATCTCCTCCCATCGGACACGAATTGTGGCACCCTTCTTGCCTAACCGCGTCACTCCTTTTGGCCGTCTTCCGTCGAAGGTGAACACGTAGCAGGCAAACCCCAGTTGTTGCGCGGCCAGAACATCAGTGGGATAAACCGGATCGAGGTAGTTGCGCCAGCCCAGGTCGGGCGAGTTGATCCCGCGCGGTGCGTCATCAGTGCACAACGAGCGGGTGTTGACCGCATTGTAGGTAATGCGTGTGCGGCTCCAGAAGGCTGCCAGCGCTGGCGTCGCGTAAAGAGGAATATATGCTAAGTCTTCCTCGTAGTGCGGCGCGGTTTCCCACGAGATGCCATAAGAGAAATCGCCCAGCGAGTAGGTCAGCGCATAGTTGTGAAGCACCGGCAACGCCGTCGAAAGCTTGCTGATCTCGTAGGACGAGAACCACAGATAATCGTGGTTGTACAGCCGGCAGGCAAACAGCCGCACGCCATGGTCATGCAGCGAGATGACCTGACTCATATTCACCTCCTGCTTTTAGCGAGTCAGTTGCTCGGCACGGTAGCTAGCGATATCCTGATAGGCCGCTTCCAAGAATGCCTTGTCCAAGTCGGTTTCAGCGCACGCCTTGACCAGTGCCTCAACCTCAGCCACCTCAAGGACAATGATGTGCTGCGGATTGCCGGCCATTGGCTTGTACTTCTCCTTGGTGATCTGCTGGACTGTCTCGGGGGTCGGGTTGGCCAGGTTGTCAACCAGTTCCAGCGTCAACTCCAGTGAAGTGATCACCTCTTCCCACCCAGCGACGATCCCCCAGATGGAGTTGCGGGCGTCACCACCGATGCGGCTCTCCGCGCCGTAGCTCTTGCAGGCCAGAAGCGTCTTGACCGCGAGGATCAGCTCGCGCTCCGTCACACTTTTTAGTGTAATCACCGAAGGAAACAGCGTGGCTGGTTGAACAGCAAAACGCTGCCCCAGCGCTTGGCCAGTCGTCTGGTTGCGGTCGTTGATGGCATTGAAGGTGAGAGCCGTCCCGATGTCGTCGAAGGGCAGTAGCGAGAAGGCCGTCGAGTATTCGATGCGGTGCTTGATGTTGGCCCGCTCTTGCTGGCCAGCCACTGTGCTTGTCCCACCGTACAGCCCGCAGCGCGGACACTGCATGCACAGGTTGTCCTTGAGATAGCAGGTGACTTCCTCATCGCCCTTCTGGACTTGCTCGGTCAGCAGAAGGCTTCCGTTTCGGCGAATGTATTTCAGGCCTGCTTTGTCCGTAGCCGTCCGCAAGAAGTGTTCCAGTTCCCGGGATTCAGCAGCCTTCTGCTTGGTAGCCAGAAAGGCCACGCGCCGCACTGGCTCGTCAGGCTTTCCCGCCGAAAGCGGCGTATGCACTGTGTTCAATTCACGAGTCTCCTCCGTGCGCAAGACGGTATAGTCTAGAATCTCGCGCATCAGAAGCAACTGCACCGTCTCGGCTCCGATGAGAGGCCGGGGCCGCTCGACCAGATACGGCCGCACTTTGGCGAAAGCGTTATCCGTATTCATCAGACTTCCTCCTCCTCAACAAGTTCGTAGCCCTTGAGTTCGGCTTGCAGGGCGAACTCACTAATGTCGGTCTTCTTCTGCCCGACGGCTTCAGCAAACATGGCCTTGCTGGGGTATCGCACTTTGGCAAAATCAGCCCCATATTCCTCGGGCTTGCCACCCCACGCCTGGGCCAAGGCCTCTGGTGTTCCATATCTGTCGCGCAGGAATCTGATGAACTCCTGGCGCACACTTTCCAGCCACTCAAGACCCTTGGCTCGCCGGACAAAGTATAGACCGTAGTCAATGCGGTCCACGACCTTATCCTGGGCCGTGACCGGCACCTTTTTCAGCAGCCCCAGCAACCGGCCAATCCCTTCCCGCAGTGCCTGGCGGGCCTCCTGGCTGATGTAGCCCTTTGCTTTGGGGTTTGAAAGGTGGATGTTCAGGGCATAGCCGGTCAGAGATTCGGCATCCCACTTGCCAGTACGGGCACCCTGCAACACCTTGCCGACGGGGCCCATCAGACTGGTCTTCGAGCGTGCCGATTTGACTGGGTAGCTGTCCAAGTAGCGGTCGAAGCAATCGCGGATGACTTCGATCTCTGGTGTAGCGCTTTCCAGGTCGAAGTGCTCGACCCTCACGAAAACCGGTGTTCTCATTGTCTACGTTTCCTCCTTGTTTGGTGAGATCCTCATGCTTCGAGGATCCTCAGCAACTCAATGTCTCGGATTGTCAGACTTTGTTTTCCCCGTTTTTTCCTCCTGTTCTCTTCAATCTGGGCTTCCAGCCGTCTCAGTATCCGGCCCGGAAGCTGGGCTTCAATCAAGGCTTCGAATAACCCGGACTTCTTCGAATACCTAGCCTGATCTGTCAAGATGCTGATCGCGGCTATACGCTGAAACCATCGCTCTGCTTCGCTTAGAGGCACCCAGTTTGTCCCTACCAATCCCCTCACGCCTCCAACTGGTGGTACAAATGCAATGCCCTCACCTCCTTGGAAGTCGATTTGATCGCTGTCACGAACAATAGCGGCGGAGCAATCTAGAGCCAGACCGAGTAGAAGCCCTACGAAAACCTTCCTCAAAGCCTCGTTGGATTCGGATTCGGGCTCTCGCTTGCCAGCAGTAGTCTCGACCTGTTGGCGTATTGGGTACGCCACTGGTAACATAATCATGTGCGGTGTCTGGCATACCAGTCGCATTTGTGGATATAGTCGGTAGATTTCGGCTCGAATCCGCCGGGCTGTGGGGTCGGCCACCTTGTTGATATATACAGCAGCAGTGGCTTCATCCCACGAGATGAAATCCGTACCCCATTCAGCATTGACCCCCTCCAGATCATCCTCGTAAGCTTCTCTGAGCGCTTTCTCCAGTTGGCGTCGGTTCTTCTGCCTGTTCTCCTCACCCGGCCGATAGGCAAGCAAGTCAGCCAACTGCTCAGGTGTTAGTTGGTAGAGGTCCTGGTCAAGTACCTGGTCGGCAATGAACGGTGTGAAGGCCAGCCATAACCGGCGGTCAGGGTCTTCCGTATCACCAACCATAAGGGCGTAGGCCCGGTCATAAAGGGTCTGTGCCTTGTGCATCAGGATCTCCCCGGCACCAGGGCCAATGTTCATCCTTGGGAAGATAATGATTAACTCGGCCGCACGCTCGCCCAACAAGAGCTGACGCAAAATGCGCTCGTGCTTGCAGGTATCGCAGATGGTGATGTAGCCAAAGGGACCATGGGCGACTCCCCGGTTCGTGTGCGATTCTGGCTTATCAACGAAGTCAGCAGCAGCTTTTGTGCCCTCCTCAAACGGGGTGTTACAGATAGGGCACAAATACCTTGCCTTCTTAGTCTGCTTCCCGGCGAATGGCTTTGAGGCGGCATAGAACTCCATTTGTTGGCGGGCCAGTTCGGGCAGGTCGATCTGCTCAGCCGGACTTACCAGGTCTTGGATAAAACCAGCCGCCATCTCTCGGGCCAAGGTCGCTCGGGTCGGTGGATTTGGAATCACTGCGTACACCTTGTTGGCAATTCCAGTCAGTGTATCTATTAGCAAGTCAACACGCTTATCTGGCGCTAATTCCTCAATGCTTACAACGTCAAGCCTGAATTGCTTCCCCGGCAGCTCCCAGAAACGATCTACCCTCTTGGCCATATCTGATGCTGGCATGTAGGTAGACATGCTTTTGAGATCATTCCATGCACCTTGGCCAAATATAGCATCGTATTCCTGTTCCGCCACCGACATACCATCTTCTCCAATCAGGTCAGCTCCCATTGCGTTCTTAAAAAACCTGAAAACCGCCATTTCAGGGCGTGCTGAACCGATGCGCTCTGATTGGAGGTCCGTTGCAGATTCATTTAGCTCCTCGAAAATATCCCCTCGTAGAGAAAGATACCTTGTCACAACGTTATGACGATATTCTTGTGGTTTCTTCTTGAAGCTAAGAGGATTGGCTCTCTTACTTGCCTCAACAAGATAAACCCTAATCTCGCGATAATCGAACAGGTCCGGTTTCGGCAAAAAGTTTTGCATTTCGTTGCCAACCACTAGAGGCGCTACATCACGACCTATGCTTTCGTCCAGGACTTTTGCCAGCCGATGTTCTATTTGGGCAGGTGTTGGGGCTGCCACTAGCTGAGCCGCTGAGCAAACGTAGAGCGTAGCGTCGCTAAAATGCAGCAGCGGCGTCCAACCTGTCTCTCGGAAGCCTTCCAATGCTGCCCGGTGCAAGGCAGTCGTGGACACGCCACGGATGATCACTTGATGGCAAGCCGTCTTCAGATGCTTTCCCAGTAAGCTGCGCTCTAACGCACTTCTTGCTTCAAAGACCCCTTTGGCAGAGCAAATGTTGTCGATGTGGAACACCAGATTTGCCAGCGTGTACCAGCGGTCGGTTCCCTGGAGCATTGCCAGAATGACGTTTGTGTCCCTGCGCTCGTGGCTCATGTGCAGGTTCACACAGTTCTCGATGACAGCCATTACTTTCTGATCAAGGTCAGGAAAGGCCAATGCCGAACACAGGTCAGGCAAAACAGCGCTGGTCAGGGCTGGCTCAACATCGGAGACGAAGCCTCGATGGCCCAAGATGTACTCTTGCCACTCCGGGCGTTCCTTACCCACATCGTGCGCAACAAGGGAGATGACCAAAACCTGCTCTTCTTCTGGCGAGAGGTCGAAATGGCTGGGTTGTCTCAGAATTGGCAGGAGCTGCAAAGCAGCATCTAGTTCCACCAGTGAGTGTTCAAAGAGGCTTTGGTCGAATTGCCTGCGTTTGGCAATCTTCCGCTTCCATCCACGGGCGAGCATCCACGCACTGGCTCTTTGAAGGATCGTTTCATTGCTACTCATTTGGTCTCTCCTTACTAACTGTGGCTTTATCCATATTTTGCTGCCGCCTGCCTCATCTCCGCCGCCACCTCTGCCCGCAGTCCCGCCGGCGCCAGCACTTCGCAATCGGGCCCCCAGCCCCGGATCCAGGGCTTCATCTCCAGTGGGTGGGCCACCTGCATCGTCAGGAGGCAGCCGCCATCGTCGCACTGCGCCAACCGCTGCGAGGGGTGCCAGATGCTCTCCGCTACCCGCCGGGCTACCTGGGGCGAGAAGCGCAGGCGCACCTCCACCAGTTCGTCACCGAACATGATCCCCCAGGCTGTGTTTAACATCACCACCGGGTCAAAGTCGGCGG
>VGOG01000183.1 GCA_016875995.1 Chloroflexota bacterium | reverse complement strand
TCGCCAAAATTGCCCAGGTGGGTGTAGGAGAAAGTGGCCGGAGATGGTACTCTATATATAAGAGGGCGGATTGCGCCTATCCGAAGAAGAGGGGCCATGAAGCGCATCTTCATGCTTTCCAGCCATCTCCTGTTCAGCCAGGGTGTGGAAAGCCTGCTCCGGCTGGAGATTGTGGGCCGGGAGACAGATGCGGACAAGGCCATTGAGCGCATCAAAGAACTCCGGCCGGATGTGGTCATCGTGGGCAGCAGTGATCCAACGTGTGATCCTACGCCGGTAGTGATGCGTATCTTGGGGGAGGGGGTGGGAATTAAGGTTACCGGGTTGAATCTTCAAGACAACACCATACAACACCATCTGCATCTATCGCGGTGAGCAAAGGATAACCCAGGGAGTGGAGGACCTGGTGGAGGCCGTTGAGACACAGGGATTCAGGTCTGAGCCAGCGAGCACAGAGGGGAATGTTCCCCTGGCGACGTCCTGAAAGCGCAAGTCCTGACGTGGCTGACTTTCTCTCGTCCCTGGCGCAGAAAGGAGACGTTATTGGGGTAGCAGAAACAACTCAGAGACAACCAATGAAGCTAATGATGATGGGCGGGGCGACCCGCAAGGAGGAGGAAACCGATGAAAGCACTAACTGACTTGACAGTGGACCGGCGCACTTTCCTAAAGGCGACCGGCGCGCTGGGAGCAGCACTGGCGCTGGAGGAGAGCCAGATAGGTCTACTCACCAAAATGGGTGATGTGGCGGAAGTAGTAGCGGCTCCGGCCAAGGCAGAGGAAAAGGTTATTCACAGCATATGTGTTATGGACCACAGGGCATGTGGCCTAGATGTCGTCGTCAGGAACGGCAAAGCCGTGAAGGTCTACGGCTTGAAGACCGGCTATGGCCTTGCTAGGAACATGGGTCACTTGTGCCCTAGGGGTAATTCTGCTATAGCCTACACATATAACCCCTTGCGTATCAGGTATCCTATGAAGAGAGTCGGAGAGAGGGGGGAGGGAAAGTGGCAGCGCATATCCTACGAGGAAGCAACGGACATAATCGCAGCCAAACTTCTTGAGGTCAAGGAGAAGTACGGCGCTGGCGCAATACTGACTGGCGGCTGGGAAGCACCTAAAAACTGGGGGACGTATGCAAGCAAGTTTGGTATGAAAAGCTACAGCGGGACCGTCTACTGAACTACTATGCACGCTCGTGCGAACGAGTTAACTGGGTATCCGTGCGATACCATGAAGGGTTGTGACTGGGCGAAAACGGACCTCATGATACACTGGGCTGGAGACCAAAACAATTACAGCGATTGTCAAGCCATGGGAGACATTCTGTTCCTTGACGCCAAGGAGAGGGGTGCCAAGCTGATCGTCATTGACCCGAGATTCGGGGTCATGGCTTCAAAGGCGGATGTATGGATTCCCATCAAGCCCGGATACGACGGCGCATTGATGCTGGGCATGATGAACATCATCATCAACGAGAACCTCTACGATGCGAACTTCGTCAGAGACTGGACTGTGGGTTTTGAGGACTTGAAGGAGTATGTGCAGCAGTTCCCACCGGGGAAGGTGGAGCAGATTACGGGCATCTCCGCGGACACCATTGGAAACCTAGCCAGGGAATACGCCACCACCCCAAGGGCACTCATCTACTCAAGCAAGTCGGGTGTGGGACAACATAACAACGGAGTTGACACCGCCCGTCTGCAAAAAATCTTGATAGCGATCACAGGTCACATCGACACGCCTGGTGGAAACATTGTTGCCATGCCATCGCCAGCTTTGTGGCCCGCAAGTAGCAGTTCAAGTAGTACTGGCTCAGCATCAAGTAGTACTAGCTCAGCAACAGCGCAACAGGCAGCACCGAGATATCCTCTGATGGGAACTACCATAACTACACCAGATTTTCTTGATATGCTCTCCAAGAAAGAGATCAAGGCTGCCTGTCAATTTGGTAATTCTGGTATAGGCGTACCTAATAACAGAGCCTTCTGGAAGATGTACAAGGAAATACCCTTCATAGCAGCCTGTGACTTGTTCATGACACCTCTCGCCGAAATTGCCGATGTGATTATCCCAGGCTCCTCTTACATAGAGTCCATGGCTGTCTATACGGCAGGGACATACACCAACTACTACTCCCTTATATTGACTGAGCCGATACCCCAACCGCTTACCGAGATGACTGATGAGGACGCCTGTTTCATGCTGATGAAGAAGCTGGGGCTGGCGAAAGACTATCCCTATGAAAGCTGGGAAGACGAAATCGGCAAACGGCTCTTGCAGGGGACCTATAAAATCCCCCTTACCGCCAAGGAAATGATTAAACAATTCCCGGACGGCATCGTGGTCCCACGGGCTGAACAGACATACAAGAAGTACGAGAAAGGGTTGCTACGAACGGACAAAAAGCCCGGCTTTAACACGCCTTCGGGCAAATTTGAGATACGCTCCTCCACGGCCGAGAAGTATGGCTACGACGGAGTGCCTAAGTGGGAGGTGCCCTGGGTGCTAAGGGAGGAAGAGAGGAAGGAGTTCCCATTAATATGCAACACTTGTGAGAGGACTTGGTTTTACGGATGCGCTGGGTTTACTCACATCAACCCCTTAAGTGCCTGCTCCTACCTGAGCGAGATGGACCCCGAGCCCTTCATCAGGCTGAACGAGAAGGATGCAATGGAGAGGGGAATCAAGGACGGCGACATGGTGATCGTGACGGCAAGATGCTCTGCCACGGAGACAGCGAGCATCAAGCTGAGAGCCAAGATACCGCCCCCACACGGGGACATAATGCCCGGCGTGTGTAGTGCGTTACGAGGTTTCGTAGAGGCGAACACTGCCGACCTACTACCCGACCCACTTACCCTAATCAAGGCGTACGATCCAATTTCGGGAAGTCCTCCCGTTAGAGGAATCCTGGTTCAGGTGAAGAAAGCATAGGAGGTATGACGATGAAAAAACAGTATGGATTCTATGTAGACCTGGATAGGTGCCTAAAATGCTGTGGCTGCCAGGTAGCATGCAAAATGGAACACAACCTTCCACCTCTGCCGGGTTCCCCGGCGGGCACCCAAGGACTGAAGTGGAGGAGAGTCGTCGAGATACTGAGTGGGTCCTATCCCGATTTCAAGAAGCTTTTCGTGTCGTTGTCCTGTATGCACTGTGCCAAGCCAGCCTGTGCAGCGGTATGTCCCACAGGGGCCATCAGCAAGCGGGTTGAGGATGGCATTGTGGTGGTGGATAGTAATAAGTGCATCGGCTGCCACTACTGCTTCTTTGCCTGCCCGTTTGGTGCGCCTCAGTATGGAGACGATGGCTTAATGCAGAAGTGCAACTACTGCCTAGAGCGGTTGGAGAAAGGCTTGGAGCCGGCGTGCTCGAACACCTGTCCCGCTCAGGCACTTCATACTGGCACCATGGAGGAGTTAGCCCAACTGGCCGCAAAGAAGGCTGGCACGAGATTGGCGGCGTCCACTCAGCCATCTATCTTGATCTCAAAGTAGCAGAGCCTGATTGGGGCCTTGCCAAGTGTGGCCTTCCTTATCTGCCGAGGGGTGGAATAGCCGACGGATGAGGAGGGCTTCGCTGAGCAAGGCCCCCTGCTTGTGGGGGAGCCTAAAGATGACAGAATTGCAAACGGTGTGGACTTGGTTACCGGCGGTGTACCTGTTCCTGGGCGGACTTGGCGCAGGAGCCTTCTGTGCTGTGGCCATGATCGGGTTGGTCACTGGCGAGCGTTTCAAGACCACCGTCAGGTTCGGTGCTTGGGCCAGCGCCGTGGCCATAGCTCTGGGAACCCTAGCCTTGCTGCTGGATGTGGGCCAGCCATTGCGGGCATTGATCCTATTCAAGAGTTTCGTGAACTTCAATTCCTGGATGACCATCGGCGCCTGGCTCTTGTTTGGTGCCATCCTGCTCGATGGCCTGTTCGCCCTCTTTTGGACGGATAGAGTACTGGCATGGTTCGGGCGCCGTTGGAAGCCGCTGGAGGAGAAGCGTTCTGTGTGGCGTGCCATTCTCGCCATCATTGGCATTCCAGTCGGCCTGGGCGTGGCTGTATATACTGGAGTGCTTTTGGGAGTCCTGCCCTTCCGTCCCTTCTGGAACACCTGGCTCTTGCCTGCGCTGTTCACGGCATCGGCTCTTGACACCGGGGTGGGGCTTGTCACTGCCTACGCCACCCTGCGGGAACGGGGCGAGGGGGTAGCTCGTCTGCGGACGATCTTGGAAGTATCCATTGTCGCGCTGATCCTCATCGAAGGCGTCGTCCTGGGATACTATCTCCAAACGATGCTGCAGGGCTCGGCGGATGCGGCGCGCGCGGCGCGACTATTGACCAGTGGAGCGCTCAGTTTGATCTTCTGGATTATCGTGGTGGGATTAGGGTTAGCAGTGCCTTTCTTGGTGTGTCTCACCCAACTGAGCGGTCTGGTCAAACGCGCGACGGCTGTGTTACCTCTATTAGGGATTACGTCATGTCTGTTAGGTGGCTTGGTGCTGAGGTCTGTGGTACTCTGGGCGGGTGTTCCAGCCTCGCTTTCGAGCCCCTCGTTGATGCAGATCTTGGCTGGTATACGGTTCATACCCTAGAGGGTTGCGAGGAATTCAATGGGAGATAGATCGACCCAAACCGAGTTCCTGGATACTCTAAGAAATCGCTCCTTCAGTTATGCTTTTCTTTCTAGGGTGTATAGGGCGGAGGTTTCCTCCGCCCTTTTGCGTGAACTGGCGAATGATGCGGATTGGACAGTGCAGGAAGACATAACCAGTGAGGGGCATGGAATTCTCAAGGAGTTCGCAAGGAGGCTTAAGGGATCGGATCTGAAAGAGGTCGAGACCAATCTAGCTGCCGAATATGCCAGCCTTTTTCTCGGCGCTGGAAGGCATCTTGTATTCCCCTATGAATCAGTCTATACCAGTGCAGAAAGACTGATGATGCAAGAGGCGCGGGATGCGGTACTACTTGAATACAGACGAGAAGGGCTGGACAGATCTAAAGAGTTCAAGGAGCCGGAGGACCATATCGCCATAGAGTTGGAGTTCATGTTCTATCTCTGTCAGAAAACTATCGAGTCGATGGGAAAAGGAGACAAAGAAGCAAGTCTGACGTTTTTGAAAAAACAAAAAGATTTCCTGCAACGGCATCTGATGGTGTGGGTTCCCGACTTCTGTGAAGACTTGGAGCAAGCCACTGAGTCGGACTTCTACAAAGGGATTGCGAAAGTCACCAAAGATTACCTGAGCCTAGAGCAAGAAACGATCGGCGAGCTGATGAATGAAATTCAAGGGTGGCCTGGTATCGATTTTGGAGGGTGAATGGTACCGCACCTTGGTCCAATGGAATTGGTGATCATCCTGGTTTTGGTCATGATCATCTTTGGCGTGGGCAAGCTGCCGGAGATCGGCGGGGCCATCGGCAAAGGGCTACGGGAATTCCGCCAGGCTCAGTCAGAGGTAGAGGAGCTTACCAAGCCTGTCGAGGCAGACAAGCCAGGACAGAAATCGGCTAAGTGAGGTGCTTTCTGTGCTTGGGTTGGCCTTGGGTCAATTCGTGGACGTTTTGACCCGCCTGGAGAGCCGGGCTATACGCGTCTATCCCTGGCAGTGTGCAAGGTTGCGACACCGGCGCTCCACCTGTACCCTGTGTGCTGATTACTGCCCCGTGCAGGCCATCACCTGGGGAGAGTCGCTGCAGGTTGATCCCGACACATGCACGGGCTGCGGCATTTGTGCCGCTGTGTGTCCTACGGGAGCTTTGGAGGCCCAGAACCCGACGAACGTGGAGTTGCTCACCCGGATTCAGGGGCTGGCGAAGGAAGGAGCTTCGATAGCCTTCGCCTGCCCAAGGTATCTGGAGGCCAGGGGCAAAGATGCTGATCGCTTCCTGCAGGTCAACTGTCTGGGCCGGCTTGACGAGTCTATCCTGGTAGGTGCCGTCTCCCTGGGGGCTCAGACTATCTGGCTGCTGGACAGCGCCTGCCAGGAATGTCCCTACGCTGCCGGTCGTGCCGTTGCTGAGCAAGCCGTGCAAAGGGCGAACGCACTGCTCCAGGCCTGCGGCGTCCCGCAGCGCATCTTTGTTGGCTCACAGTTGCCCTCTGAGATAGGTATGGCGACTCGGCCACCTGCAGTGGTCGAGGGTCTCTCACGGCGAGACTTCTTCAGCCTGCTGGCCCGCCAGGCGGCCAAGACCACAGTGGTGGCCGTTGACAGTGTCCTCGGCAGCCAGGGCGCACAGGCCAAAGAGGACCAGCCACCTAAGAAAGGTGAACTGCCTGTACGTCTGCCGGTCAAACGGCAGCTCTTCCTGGCCGCTTTGCGGCGGATCGGGAAACCGGTCGTCGCCAGCTTCGAAGCCAATGGGGGGCCCTGGGCTCAGTTCGGCTTCCAGGAGACCTGCACCGGCTGCCAGATGTGCGCCTTCTTCTGTCCCACCGGGGCGTTGAGCAAGGTGGAAGAAGGCGGTAAGGCTGGTGTAGCCTTCAAGATCTCCCAGTGCACCAACTGTCGCCTGTGCCAGGACATCTGCTATAAAGAGGCTGTAGTCCTCTCTTCCGCGGTTGACCTGAGCAAGGTGTTTGACGATGCCGTTGCCGTGTTATTGATGCGGGATGTTGAGGCCACCCCCTGGCTGGCCTCGCCAGAGGAGAAAATAAAGAGGCTTCTGGAAGCCACCTATCCAAAAACTGAATAGACAAGGGTTCTCCGAGCCCTCAAGCCTACGGCTTCTGCGCTATGGCTTAGTGGGCCGGACCCTGAGCGAATCTCAGGGGACCGTCTCCTTCAGAAGGAGACGGCCGTGGGTAAGGGTGGAAACGCCCCTGCCTCCGCGTGTTGGGAAAGGAGAAAGAACCTGCGGGTTTAGCACTGCGGGTTATTGCGCTACGTCGCCGGCCTCCCCAACTATGGAGGTCGGCATTTTTTGTTTCCAGCCTCTGGCGGGGGGAAATATGGAAGAGTCACTCACAAGTTACACCCGTGCACTACAACTCACCCTGGAATCCATCTCGCCGCTCGATGCAGAGGTAGTCCCTCTGTCACGGCTCACCGGTAGGGTGGCGGGCAGAGATCTCTACGCTCTGGTGGATTGCCCTTCCGTGGATGCATCGTTGAAGGACGGCTACGCCATCCGGTCGGCGGACATCTCCCACGCCACTGCCGAAAACCCTGTCCGCTTGCAGTTGATCGGCTCCATCTCTGCCGGAGGCGGGTTTGCCGGTGAGGTGATCCCGGGGACGGCAGTCAGAATTTTGAGCGGGGCCAGAATCCCGGAGGGTGCGGAAGCAGTGGTCTCCGAGGAGTTCGCCGGCGATGATGGTTACCTGGTCACCGTGACTAATCATGCTGAGCCGGGAAGAAACATCCTGCGCCAGGGGAGTGACGTACGTGAGGGGCAATTCCTCATCTCGGCCGGCACAGTCCTGCGGCCTGCCCAGGTTGGCCTCCTGGCCGCCGCCGGTCATAGCGAGATCCCGGTCATCCGACAGCCGAAAGTGGCGATCATCGCTACGGGGGACGAAGTGCTCGCACCCGGCGAGGAGCTACGCGCAGGTAAGCTCTTCGCCAGCAACCTGGTCACCCTGGCCGCATGGTGTTCGCTCTATGGGCTGAGCACCACCGCCAGCGTGGTCAGAGATGATGCCGAGGCGATCAGGAGCCGTCTGCTCGAGGCCATCGCTACCAGCGACGCCATCGTCACCAGTGGTGGGGCCTGGAAGGGAGAACTGGACCTGGTGGTTGGGGTGCTGGATGAGCTGGGTTGGCAGAAGATCTACCACAGGGTCAAGATAGGGCCGGGCAAGGCGGTCGGTTTCGGGCTCTGGCAGGGGAAGCTGGTCTTCTGTCTACCTGGAGGGCCGCCTTCCA
>VGOG01000182.1 GCA_016875995.1 Chloroflexota bacterium | reverse complement strand
CCGAAGCGGAATGCATCAGGTCTCGTTTGGAGGCCATCAAGAGAGCCATGGACGAGGCGCCCAAGAGCATGGCCTGGCGGATGCGAGACAGGCTTGGCACCCGCGTGCGCTGGTACGAGCTCCCTGAGGAAGTGCAGCGGACCTAGATTGACAAAAATCAAGAAGCGCGATATACTGATCGTACCCCCAGAGCCCTGCTTTCTACATTTGACGGCCAGTCCGCAGCATGTATAGACAGCGGTCATCACCTGGCGGTCATTCATCTGAGGACATCCTAGCTTCTTCACAATACCCCATTCGGATAGACTCCTGGCAAAGAAGGAGGTGATGCCTAGGGAAAAATTCTGGAAGCTTGAGCCTGTTTACCACACACCTATATCAAGAGAAAACCAAAAGAAAAAGGAGGAAAAGAACCATGAAACGCTGGATGCTGATTATGACCCTGTTGGCTGTCGCGGCCCTGATCCTGCCCGCCTGTGCACCTCCCACCCCACAGGTCATCGAGAAAGAAGTGGTGGTCGAGAAGCCGGTGGTGGAGACGGTGGTAGTGGAGAAGGAGAAGGTGGTGGAAAAGCCCGTCGTCCAGACGGTGGTGGTCGAGAAAGTGCTTGTGCCCACACCTGAGGCACCCAAACCGAAGGGAACCCTGGTGAGAGCCCTCTCGACCTACCCCAACTCCCTCGACCTGCCGCAGTGCGCAGAACGGAATGCCTCTACGACGGCCTGGCATATGCACGATTCGCTGGTGTGGCTCAACGACGAAGGGATCATAGAGCCTGCGCTGGCGGAGAGTTGGGAGGTCTCCGAGGACGGCACTGAGTACATCTTCCACCTGCGCAAGGGTGTCACCTTCCACAACGGCGAGCCGTTCAACGCCGATGCGGTTGTCTTCTCCTGGCAGCGCGGCAAAGACGGTGGCTTCGAGTACAGCAATCTCTGGCAAAGAGCCCAATCGGTGGAAAAGATTGACGACTATACCGTCAAGATCACCACGGAAAAGCCCGATGCGCTCTTCTTGCCGATCATGGCCGATAGCTGGGGCATGATACCCCCTAAGTACTTTGCTGAGGTAGGCCAGAAAGGTTTTGAGGAGCACCCGATCGGTACCGGCCCCTTCACGTTCGTGGAGTGGATCAAAGGGGACCGCATCGTCATGAAGGCCAACCCCAACTACTGGCGGGAGGGAGTGCCCAAGATCGAGACGTTGATCTTTCGGCCCGTCCCTGAGTCCGCCACACGCGTGGCTGCCATCCAGACCGGCGAGGTAGACATCGTCCACCGCCTGAGCGCGGAAGAAGCGAAGAGTCTGCTGGGTGTACCGGAGGTCCACGTCATCAATTACCCCGTTACCCGTATCTACTATGTCGCCTTTAACAACCTGACCACAGGCGTGGGCCAGCCAACCGAGGATCCTCGAGTCCGGCAGGCGATGAACTATGCCGTTGACGTGGATGCCATCATAGATGCCCTGTTCGATGGCTTTGCCAAGCCGGCCATTGGCTACGTGGCGACCGGCGAGTTAGGCTATGACAACGCCAAGCCCTTTGGTTATGACCCGGACAAGGCCCGTGAGCTGCTGGCCGAGGCTGGCTACCCGGATGGCTTCGAGATGGACATGGCCTGCCCGGCCGGTGCTTACACCCACTTTGAGGAGGTGTGTGAGGCCATCGTGGGCTACCTGGGCGAGGTGGGCATCAAAGTCAACCTGGAGATCATGGAATCGGGCCACTATTGGGATCTGGAGGCCAACAAAGAGCTGCCGCCGCTCTTCGGTGACAGTTGGTCCTCAGCACTCGGTGAGGGGTACCCGCGACTGATCGGCGCCTTGGATGGGTGGGACGCCGCCTACTCCGCTTGGTTCGATGAAAAGATTGACGCCATGCTGGACAAGATCGCGGTGACCGTGGATCAGGAGGCGCGGGCGGAGCTGTACAAAGAGTTGCAGAAGTATATGCGCGAAAACCCGCCCTTCATCTACCTCTACGAGCCGATGACCTTCGAAGCGGTTCGCACCCAGGTGCAGAACTACAAGCCGCGCTCCGCCGAGACCTACTTCCTGTACAATACATGGGTCGTCGAGTAATAGCTTGACCCAACCTGGCCTCTGATCGATCCTCCAGAAGACAGTGGGGAGGGCGCCCGGAGCGCCCTCCCCACCGTACCCGCGTGTTCCGTTCTGCCCGTTGACCATCGGGGCCAGAAAGGCGGTGCTGATGCAACAGTATCTTCTCTCACGGCTCTTCCAATCTGTGCTGGTTCTGCTTGGGGTCTTTGTATTGGTCTTCTTCATGGTCCGCGTCACCGGGGATCCGGCGTCGCTGATGATGCCGCGCGAGGCCTCACCGGAAGATATTCAAGCGTTCCGGCACAAAATGGGGTTCGACCGCCCCCTCATCGTCCAGTTCCTGGATTTTCTGGCCGGGGCGGTGGTGGGGGATTTTGGCAACTCCCTGCACTACAAGACGCCGGCCCTGCCCTTGATCCTGGAGCGGCTGCCCGCCACGGTGGAGTTGGCCACGGCAGCGTTGCTGTTGGCAGTGTGCGTCGCCGTTCCACTAGGTCTGATCGGAGGATCCAGGCCGGGCAGCTTATGGGATACCATCGGAAGAGCGGTGGGGCTCTTCGGTCAGAGCGTCCCTAACTTCTGGCTGGCTTTGGTGTTGATCATCTTCTTCGCCGTAAGGCTGAGGTGGTTCCCTAGCTTCGGCCGGGATCAGCCGAAATCGGTAGTCCTGCCAGCGGTTGCGCTGGGCGTTTTCACCCTGGGCCAATTGGTACGACTGACGCGCTCAGCCGTCCTGGAGATCAGGGGGGAGGACTACATCCGCACCGCCAGGAGCAAAGGGTTGGCCCCCAGAGTGATCTACATCAAGCACGTCCTCCGGAACGCAGCCATCGCCTTGGTGAGCGTCATCGGCGTCCAGTTTGGCTACATGCTGGGTGGCTCCATCTACATTGAGACCATCTTCGCCTGGCCCGGCCTGGGCCGGCTGGCTGCCGACTCCATCGGCGTGCGGGACTTCCCGATGGTGCAGGCTATCGCTGTCTTCACCAGCCTGGTGGTTGTCGCCCTGAACCTGCTGACCGATGTGGCCTACGCGCTGATAGATCCAAGGATCAGATATGGAGATTGAACAAGTCTCAGGTCTCAAGTCTCAGGGGAATGAGGGAATCAGTGACCTGCGACCTGCAAACAAGTCTCTCAGGGAAATGATGGAATGAGGGAATCAGCGACCTGTGACCTGCGACCTGTGACCTGCGACCTGGAGGCCCGCGGCCTCCGTTATCGCCTCGGCCGCCTGCTGCGGCTGCTCTGGCGTGACCGGAGCGGTATGCTCGGCCTGACGCTGTTCGTGCTGGTGGCGGTGGCCGCGGTGTTCTCTCCCTGGCTCTCGCCCCACGGCCCGCTCGATCAACATCTATCCATCAGCAAGCAGCCCCCGGCTTGGTCGGCCGACGGAAATTGGGACTACCCGCTGGGGACCGACAACCTCGGCCGGGACCTCCTCAGCCGGGTCATCTACGGCAGCCGGGTCTCGCTGACCGTGGGCTTCTTCGGGGTGCTGATCGCGGGCAGCATCGGCCTGGTGGTTGGCCTGATCTCCGGCTACGCCGGCGGCCGGGTGGACGGCATCATCATGGGCGCGATCAATATCATCCTGGCCTTGCCCTATCTGTTGTTCGTCGTCTTTATCGCTGCCATCCTGGGACGGAGTCTGCTCAATGTGATTCTGATCTTCGGCATCACCGACTCCCCCATCTTCGCCCGCGTTACGCGGGGCGAGGTGTTGCGCATCCGTCGGTCAGGCTACGTTGAATCAGCGAAAAGTGTCGGTGTCTCAGAGTGGCGGATCCTCTTTGATCACATCATGCCCAACCTGATCGGCCCCCTGATCACCCTGGCCACCTTCGAGATGTCGGCCATGATCTTCTACGAGGCCGGCCTGGGATTCCTCGGCCTGAGCGTACCTCCCAGCGTGCCCAGTTGGGGGAATATGCTCTCCGCCGGGCGCAAGTACCTCACCAGCGCCCCCTGGATTGCCACCTGGCCTGGCCTGGCCATCATGTTCACCTCGTTGGGGATGAACCTGCTGGGCGATTGGCTGCGCGATGTGCTCGACCCACGCCTGCGCCGGGCCAGGAAGTAAGAGGAAGGCAAATGTCTCCCATCTTGCAAGTCAGGAACCTCGTCACCCGGTTCGACACTGTTGATGGCATCGTCCACGCTGTCAACGGCGTCTCCTTCGACCTGGAGGAGGGCGAGACGCTAGCCATCGTG
Source organism: Chloroflexota bacterium (assembly GCA_016875995.1). Taxonomy (GTDB): domain Bacteria; phylum Chloroflexota; class Anaerolineae; order VGOG01; family VGOG01; genus VGOG01. The sequence continues at coordinate 3,595 of VGOG01000182.1, read as the reverse complement.
GGAGAGAGCGGGTGTGGCAAGACAGTGACGGTGCTCTCGCTGCTGCGCCTGATCCCCGAGCCGCCAGGGAGGATAGAGAGTGGCGAGGCGATGCTGTACGAGGGTGCGGCCAGGCGAGACTTACTCAAGTTATCCGAGCCGGAAATGCGCCACATTCGCGGCGGACGGATCGGCTTCATCTTTCAAGACCCAATGACCTCACTGAATCCGGTCCTGACCATCGGTGAGCAGATCGCCGAGTCGCTGGTTGAGCATTTGGGGATGGACCGAGACCAAGCATGCGAGCATACCATCAAATTGCTCGCCCGTGTGGGCATCCCCGACCCGGAAAAGCGGTACAGCAACTACCCCCACCAATTCTCGGGCGGCATGCGCCAGCGGGCGATGATTGCCATCGCCATCGCCTGCACGCCGGAGATCCTGATCGCCGATGAACCCACCACGGCACTAGACGTCACCGTTCAGGCGCAAATTGTTGACTTGGTGAAGCACCTGCGGACTGAACTTGGTATGGCGGTGATCTGGATCACCCATGACCTGGGGGTCGTGGCCGGGCTGGCCGATTGGGTTCAGGTCATGTACGGGGGCATGGTGGTGGAACGGGCTTTCGTGGATTACCTGTACGAGCGCCCGCAGCATCCCTACACGATAGGCCTGCTGGGGGCCCTGCCCGGCCTGGATCGAAAGGGCACCAGGCGGCTGGTGAGCATTGAGGGAACGCCGCCGGAATTAATGAGGCCCCCCAGCCATTGTCAGTTCGCGCCACGGTGTTCGTACGCTTTCGATCGTTGTTGGCAGGAAATTCCGCCCCTACTGCCGGTCGGTGTGCGGCACGAGGTAGCCTGCTTCTTCAACGTCGAGAAAGGGAGGCCCTGGTGATGACGGATGACCGCAAGGTCCTGGTTCGAGTCGAGGATCTGAAAAAGCACTTTCCCATCACTAGTGGCATCATCTTCAGCCGTCGGGTTGGCGCGATCAAGGCGGTGGACGGGATCTCGTTCGATATCCACCAGGGGGAAACGCTGGGACTGGTGGGCGAGAGCGGCTGCGGCAAGTCCACCACCGGGCGGGTGATCCTGCAGTTGTACCGTCCCAGCTCAGGCCGGGTGTTCTTCCAAGGGATGGAGCTGACGGCGCTGAGCGACGGTGAGTTGCGCCTGCTGCGTCCTAAGATGCAGATGATCTTCCAGGACTCGTACGCCGCCCTCAACCCCCGTCACTCGGTCGGCAAGATCGTTGGCGAGCCTATGGTGATTCACGGCGTGGCGAGTGGGCGTGAATTAAAGGAGCGGGTGGCCGAATTGCTCGCCCTGGTGGGCCTCAACCCTGCCTGGGTTGATCGGTATCCTCACGAGTTCTCCGGCGGCCAGCGGCAACGGGTCGGGATCGCGCGGGCGCTGGCGCTCCACCCGAGTTTCATCGTGTGCGACGAGCCCGTCTCGGCCCTCGACGTCTCCATCCAGGCCCAGGTCGTCAATCTGCTCCAGGAACTGCAAGAGCGGTTGGGCCTGACCTACCTGTTTATCGCTCACGACCTGAGCATGGTGCAGCACATTTCCAGCCGCGTGGCGGTAATGTACCTGGGCAAGATCGTGGAACTGGCCAGCCGGGATGAACTGTTCGACACCCCTCTCCATCCTTACACCCAGTCGCTGATGTCGGCCGTCCCCGTGCCCAATCCGAAGGTCGAGAGGAAGCGGCGACGGATCATCCTGAAGGGAGATGTGCCCAGCCCGGCTCACCCTCCCGAAGGCTGCGTGTTTAGCACTCGCTGCCCGTTGGTGATAGATGAATGTTCCCGGATTGAGCCTGAGTATCGCGCCGTGCGCCTCGGACACTTCGTGGCCTGCCATCGGGTTGGCCCTGGTTGGTAGATTGGGAAACTGGTAAATTGGTAGGTTGGGAAACTGGTAAATTGGCAGATTGGGAAGCTGGTAAACAAGTTACGAATGTTTACCAATGTGCCAATCTACCAATCTACCAATGTGCCAACCCCTTTGCCCTGCCAGGCCATTGGTTCAAGGGCAGCCTGCACATCCATAGCACCGCCTCCGACGGAAAGCTGACCCCGGACGAGGTCGTCGCCTGGTATCGAAGCCGAGGTTACCATTTCCTGGCCCTGACCGACCACGGTGTCTTGTCGGAAGCCCAATCGTTGGCCGACGATTTCATCACCCTCAGCGGCATCGAGGTGGAAGGCATAGACCCGTCGGCAGGATTTTACCATCTGGTTGGACTGGGGCTGAGGAGACTGCCCAACCCCAGCGACGAGAATCTCTCTATGCAGGAAGCAGCCAACCGCCTGCGAGCCGCCGGTGGCCTGGTGTGCCTGGCTCACCCCTACTGGTCAGGCCAGATGTCCAAGGACCTGCTGGGTCTGGAGGGTTGTTTTGCCTTGGAGGTCTACAACGGCGGTTGCGAGGTGGACGATGCCAAGGGGTTGTCAGTCGTACACTGGGACGACTTGCTGGCGGCTGGCCGGTGTCTGTGGGGACTGGCGGTGGACGACGCACACTGGCGAAACGGCTCCAAGGACGCCGGCCTGGGTTGGGTGTGGGTGAAGGCGCCTGTTTTGACTCAAGAGGCGGTTCTCGAGTCCCTCGAACAGGGGCATTTCTACGCCAGCAGCGGCCCTCATATTCGTGGCTTGTGGTTAGAGAAGGGCCGGGTACGCGTGCGCTGCTCCCCGGCGGTAGCGGTTGACTTCATCGGCGATGGCCCGCTCAGTCGCAGGATAACATCGCCGCCCGGCGAAACGCTGACCGAGGCAACCTACCAACTGAACGACCGCCAGCGGTACGTGCGGGTGGCGTGCCAGGATCTCCAGGGCCGCTGGGCCTGGAGCAACCCTATCCTCTTGGATTCGGGGGGACCATGGCGCTGTTAAAGATCGGCAGCCTACTTTTCGACGCCGACCTTGTGGTTTTCGACAAGGACGGCACGCTGATAGATTTCGAGTTCATGTGGGGCCGCCTGACCGTGGCCTGGGTGAATCGCCTGACGGCAGACACAGGCGACGAGGCGTGGCGGCGGGAACTTTACCGTTTTTTGGGATACGATGTCCAACAACAGCGGACGGAACCGCAAAGTCCGCTGGCCATCGCCACCACAGGCCAAATGCTCACTATCGCGGCCGCCGTTCTCTACCGCTACGGCATTCCCTGGCCTGAGGCTGAGGAGCGTGCTCAGTCGGCCTTTTGGCAAGCCGCCGTTGATTTGCCCCTGGCTGACTTGATCCGTCCCACGGGCGATGTGGCCGGACTCCTGGGACAACTGCAAGGAGCTGGCGTGCGCGTGGCCGTGATCACCACCGATCATCGGGCGGAGACGGAGGAGACGCTGCGCATCCTGGGGGTCGCTCACCTGGTGGATCATCTGGTCTGCGGCGACGACGATTTGCCCCCTAAGCCAGCACCAGACACGCTGCTGGCTACCTGCGACAAGTTAGGGGTGAAGCCTGCTCGCGCTGCCGTGGTGGGCGATACCGTGGCCGATTTGCTGATGGCCCGGCGGGCCGGCGCGGGGCTCTGCGTGGGGGTGCTCAGCGGCGTGGGTGATCCAGCGCTGCTTGCCGCTCACGCCGACGTCGTCCTGC
>VGOG01000181.1 GCA_016875995.1 Chloroflexota bacterium | reverse complement strand
TCAATGGGGCGGGGCGCGTTACGAAATGCGGATTGGCGCCCCATGCGCCGCTCGATGCGCTTCAGGAAGTGGAAAAGCTCCTGGGGGGATAATCCCGTGGAGACTCGGCAGACGGCGTTGATGAAGCGCGGCTGATCTAAATAACCCACCGGCTCGGTCTCGTAGAAGGAGGAGACCTCTTCCACCGCGATCTGGGCTTTCATCTGTTGCAGGGCCTGGACGAGATTATTCTGGCGGTCCCCCAGGTTCGAGCCCAGGCCCAGATAGGCTTTGTTTAGCGGACCCATTTTCCCTCCTGTGTTAATCGTTTACGTAAACGTTTACCAATTATAGGATAAAAACATGGGGATGTCAAATTTGACTTTTGTGACCTTTTGTGTTATATTTGAATTAAACGATTACGTAATCGTTTAAAATGGAGGTGATCGAAATCGCTACTCTTAAAGACGTTGCTGAAAGAGCCGGGGTCTCTACTGCTACCGTATCCCACGTGATCAACCAGACTCGCTTTGTGAGCGATGAGCTTAAAGCCAGGGTCTATCAGGCGATGAGCGAACTCCACTACCGCCCTAACGCCATCGCCAAGAGCCTGCGGCGCCGGAGGACGCAAAACATCGGCATGATCGTGCCCGACATCTCTTACCCGTTCCTGGCCGAGGTGGCCAGAGGGGTGGAGGACGCGGGCTTCGAGCTGGGCTATAATGTCATCCTGTGCGACTCCGACGGCGACCTGCACAGAGAGGCCGATTACATAGGGCTGCTCCAGGAGAAGAAAGTGGACGGCATCATCTTCGTGGCCGCTGGCGAAAGCTCCAGCCACGTCCAGGCTCTCATCGAGCAGGAGATGCCCGTCGTCGTCTGCGACCGGGAGCTCCCCGGCGTGGAGGTGGACACGGTCATCGCCGACAACGTGGGAAGTGGCCACCAGGTCACCAAACATCTCATCGGCCTGGGGCATCACCGTATAGGGTGTATCGCCGGGCCACGGGAACTGGACATCAGCAACAAACGCCTGGAAGGCTACCGGCAGGCCCTGGAAGAGCACGACATCCCCTTAAGCGAGGAACTCGTCGTCCATGGTGACTTCCGCTGCTTAGGCGGCTACCAGGCGATGGGAGAGCTCCTGGCCCTCGACGAACCACCCACCGCCGTCTTCGCCTGTAACGACCTGATGGCCATCGGGGCGATATGCGCCGCCAGCCAGAAGAAGCTGAAAATACCTCACGATGTGGCCGTCATCGGCTGCGACGACATCGCCCTTGCTTCTTTCACCAATCCCAGCCTGACCACGGTAGCCCAGCCCAAGCACGAGATGGGGGCTGTGGCCATTGAAATGCTGGTGGAGAGAATCAGGGACAAAAGCAAGCCTCCCACAAGGCGGCTCCTGCCCACCGAGCTGGTGCTCCGAGATTCGTGTTAAAGATCGTTGATCTGGAGACTTCTGACTAAAATGGATTCTCCCGTAGAATACTATCCCGGCCGGAGTTTGTTCCACCGATTGGACCCCAGAGCTAAGATCATCTTCCTGTTGCTCTTCACCATCGTGATATTCGTCACCCAACACATCCATGTCGCTGTAGCTGTATTGCTGACGGTCATTGCCCTGTGGTGCATCGCCAGGTTACCACTCCGCACCATGGGCAGTCATCTCAAGATGTGGGGAGGCCTCATAGCCTTTCTGTTTGTGGTGCAGGTCGTCCTGCGTCCAGGCGAGGTCATACTGATCAACCCCCTTATCCCACCATCTGTGCCCCTCATTGGAGGCAAGGGCAACATAACTGGAGAAGGCGTTCTCTTCGCTTTCCTCATCGTGGCTAGGCTGCTGGCCATAATCCCCATTTTGCCCTTGGTGAGCATGACCACGCCCATTCACCTCCTCACTTTGGGCTTCGTGCGCTTAGGGCTGCCATATCAGCTCGCCTATACAATTACTACCGCACTCAACCTGATACCCACCCTGCAGGCCGAGGCCAGGCTTATCACGGACGCCCAAAAGTTAAGGGCCTTTCGCACCTTCGAAAAGGGGGGCCCTATCGCCAAACTGAAGGCCTACCCCCTTTTGGTAACACCACTGGTCATTGGAGCCATGCGCCGAGGTCAATTAACCGCTGTAGCCATGGAGTCCAGGGGCTTTGGGGCCAAGGGGAAGAGGACTTACATCGAGGACATCGCCATGAAGCCTAGGGATTGGGCTTTCATTGCCTTAGTTGCGCTCTACTGTCTGGCCGCTTTGCTGATGAATTTCTTAAGCTAGGAGAGGCAATGGGACACGTTCGCTTCGCTCAGTACAGGACTGGGGAGCCCTATATCGTTATGGATGATGTGTCGTATCGTTACCCGGGTGCCAAATGCTATGCCTTAGAGGGGCTGAACCTCACCATCTCCAAAGGTGAATTCGTGGCCATCTTAGGCGAGCATGGCACTGGCAAGAGCACTTTCTGCCAGCTCCTGAATGGAGTGATCCCTAATTTTCAGGGAGGGCAAATGGAGGGCTCCGTCATCGTCGCTGGCCTGAATACCCAGGAGGTCAGCGTAGCTGAGCTCGCGCAGAAAGTGGGCATCGTGCTGCAAGACCCGGAGGCCCAGCTTTTCACCACTAAGGTCATCAGCGAGGTGGCATTTGGGCCGGAGAACCTGTGCATTGAGGCGGATGAGATCCTCGAACGAGTGAGGTGGGCCCTGCAGGTCGTGCGTTTGACGGGCTTTGAGGAGCGCTCTCCCACATCCCTTTCAGGAGGGCAGAAGCAGAGATTGGCCATCGCCGCCGCCTTAGCTATGCGGCCGGAGGTGCTGGTGCTCGACGAGGCCACCTCCCAACTGGATCCGGTGGGCACATCGGAGGTCCTCTCAGTGGTACGGAAACTGAACCAGGAATACGATGTGACCATCTTCATGGCCACCCACAAGAGCGAGGAGGTGGCTCAGTTCGCTGATCGGGTTGACCATCTTCATGGCCACCCACAAGAGCGAGGAGGTGGCTCAGTTCGCTGATCGGGTTCTCATCCTCCACCAGGGTCGGCTCATTGCCCAGGGTACTCCTCAAGAGGTCTTCGAAAGAGAGGGGTTGCTTCGGCGTGCGGGGATCCGGCCCCCTCAGGTCTCTCAACTGGCGATCTATCTGAAGGAGCGCTCTCTCCACCTCTCCGAATTCCCGATCACCACCGAGCAGGCGAGGAGAGGGATCGAGCAATTGCTCAATTCACTACCCGACATGTGGAGAGAAACCAGGTTTTTTTGTCGCCCTAACCAAGCCAGTGACTGCTCGCTGGACGTTCTGGAGTGCCAAACAACACTTTATCAAGCGAAAAACCTGGTTTCTGACATCAAGGTGGAGAACTTAACTTACATCTACCAGCCCTATGGCGTGGTTGCCCTCGAGGATGTCAGCTTCGAGGTTGGGAAAGGCGAATTCGTGGCCATCATCGGGCAGAATGGCGCAGGCAAGACTACTCTGCTCAAGAACATCGTGGGCCTCCTGAAGCCAACGCGAGGCCGGATGCTGGTGGAAGGCTTTGATACACGTCAGACCACCGTGGCTGAACTATCCAGGCGGGTCGGCCTTATATTGCAGAACCCCGATCAGCAGCTCTTCTCCCAGACGGTGGAGGAGGAGATCGCCTTCGGGCCCCGTAACCTAAACCTTCCTGACCCCGAAGTGGTGAGGCGGGTGGAAGAGGCTATTGCCATGCTGGGTTTGGAGCGCTTTCGCCAGGAGTTTCCGCTGGCCTTGGCCATAGGAGATCGGGTCAGGGTGGTTATCGCCTCGGTATTGGCCATGGAGCCCCACATCATCCTTCTGGACGAGCCCACCATGGGACAGGACTATCGAGGCCACCACCAGATCATGGGGATCGCCAAACGGTTGCACCAGGAGGGCCACACCATCGTCATTGCCACTCACCATGTGGACCTGGTGGCCGAATATGCTCAGCGGGTCATCGTCCTCCGGAAGGGGAAGATACTGTTAGATGATACCCCGGCCGCTGTATTTTCTCAACCTGAAGTGCTTCTGCGAACCCATGTAGCCCCGCCCCAGATCACTCAATTGGCCCAGGCCCTCCCTGCCTATCTAGGCTTGCCCAGAAATGTGTTGACGGTGGTGGAGCTGGGCGAGGCAGTGATTGGTAAATTGGTAAATTCGGTACATCACAATTGATGGCGCGGAGTTGCACTCCGAGCCCACGTTCGGCAGTACAACCGCCTCACATCGGTGGAATTGTGATCTACTGAAATTGGGAAACTGGTAAAGGGGGTGGTAGCGAGACACTTATCTGAAACGTGAAACGTGAAACGTGAAACGTTAGTGGAAGCCTGGGGGAGAATATCCCCTGAAGCCATGGAAAGGAGATATAAGTCATGAAGAGGAGAGGATTAATCCCCACTCACCCTGCCGTGATCGCAGTGTGGGCGGCGCTGATCGCCGTAGCGGTCCTCCTGCCCGCGACGCCGATAATCGGTACCGGCGCTACTTTCAGCCTTAGCAACGCTCTTATACCGCTTACTGGCGTCTTCTTCGGGCCATGGGCGGGAGCTATCTGTGCGGCCATTGGAACGTTCATCGGAGGACTGCTGGTCCCTCCTGTGTTCGGCCCTATCACCTTCGTCATCCCCACCCTTGCTGCGTTAGTGACCGGCTTGGCCATGCAAAAAAGATGGATCTGGCCGCTGGTAGCCGTCCTGGTTCTGGGCCTGGTCTGGTACATCTTCCCTCTGGGCCGGCAGGCCTGGTTCGTCCCCTGTCTCTATCTATTAGGCTTCCTGGCCATCGCTATAGGATGGATCCGGGGAGGGGACTGGCTTAGATCGGACAACAGGACCAGGATGTTCGCTGGCCTGTTCGTCACCGCTTTGACGTGCACCGTCGTTGACCAATCACTGGGCAACCTGATCGCCCTGATCATGTTCGCTCTACCCAGGGAGATATGGCTGGCCGTTCTTCCCATTGCCCCTGTGGAGCGACTGGCGTTTGCCTTGGGGGCCGCCATCATCGGCGTCCCTCTGTTGGTGGGGCTGCCCAAGGTTGGGATCACTGTCGGCCCAAAGATGTATGAGTGATTAGGGATGCGACATCTGAAACCCAATGAGGTAGTGTGGGCCGCCCAGAGCGCGTGCGTCTTAGAGGCCAGCGCCGAGAAGCCGGGAAATGTGACCCGATACAAGGATTTCCCCGATCTCAGATACGAGGACTTCCTCATCAGCGCCATAGCCATAGGGCCCGCTCTCAGGGATGTAAAGAGGGTACCTGTGGGGAAGTCTATCCTGAGAGCGATAAGGGACACCCAGAGGTTCGTCTCTTACAACACAAACCTGGGCATCGTGCTCCTCCTTGTCCCGCTGGTGAAGGCCTATGGCCCTGGCAACCTCAGGAAGAGGCTGAGCAAGGTGCTGGCCTCGCTCACGGTGGATGATGCCTGCAAAGCCTACGAGGCAATAAGGCTCGCCCGACCCGGCGGGATGGGGAGGGTGGAGAAATACGATATCACCGAGGAGGTTGACATCACCCTCAGGGAGGCGATGTGGCTGGCAAAGGACAGGGACTCCATCGCCATGGAATATGTGACTGATTACGAGATAACCTTCGAACTTGGATATCCCTCACTGGTGAGCTATTGGGAGCAATCTCGGAACCTGATGGATTCCGTCGTTCAGGCCTCCCTCACCATCCTGGCCGAGGTGCCCGACACCCTCATCGGAAGGAAGAATGGCCCCGCCATCGCCGAAGAAGTCTCACGAAAGGCGAGGATGGTTTTGGAATGGGGAGGGGTCTTCTCAGAGCGGGGGAAGGAAGCATTGGAGGAATTCGACCTCTACCTCAGGGAAGAAAATCACCGTTTGAACCCAGGCACCACCGCCGACCTCACGGCCTCCTCGATACTCGTGGCCCTCCTGGAGGGCGGCCTCTACGAGATGTTCGAAGGACGAGGCGCAGCACCCGAAGCAAGAGCAATTCCTCTAGCGTCCAGATATGGTCGGTGATGCCAGCCGCCATAGCGGGGGTGGGGTAACGTCCAGCCCCTGCAACTGTGGCCCGCAGGGGCTTTTTACAGGTATTACTAGCGAGCGCATGTTCTAAATTGCCCAAACATTGCTGAGTAGTGAGGGCTGCGCTCGCTTTTGATTTCTGCGGAAACTGAGCGTTCTTCCATCCCAGGGTGATCCAAGGCATGTTTCCAGCGCTCTAATGAGGTTAAGGTCAACTGGACCAAAATTGACGCCATCGGCCATTTGTTGTATACTACGGCTTAATCCAAATCCAGGAGGGTTATGATGCGTATCCTGATCACGGGTGGAGCCGGGTTCATCGGCTCGCACCTCTGCCATCGTTTCCTGGCCGAAGGGCATCAGGTCATCGCCATGGACAACCTGAGCACCGGCAGCACTGATAACATCGCTCACCTGGCGGGCCGGGATGATTTCTCGTTCATCAAGCACGACGTGACCAACTATATCTACGTGGAGGGGCACCTGGATGCCATTCTTCACCTGGCGTCCCTGCCCAGCCCGGTGGATTACCTGGAGAAGCCTATCCCCACCCTCAAAGTGGGGGCGCTGGGCACCCACAAGGCCCTGGGGCTGGCCCTGGCCAAGAAAGCCACTTTTCTCCTGGCCTCCACCTCGGAGGTGTATGGCGACCCTCAGGAGCACCCTCAGCGCGAGGACTACTGGGGCCACGTCAACCCGGTCGGGCCACGCGGGGTGTACGACGAGTCCAAGCGCTTCGCCGAGGCCATGACCATGGCCTACCATCGCTACCACGGCGTGGATACGCGGATCGCCAGGATCTTCAACACCTACGGCCCGCGCATGAGGCTGGACGACGGCCGGGTGGTGAGCAACTTCATCGTCCAGGCCCTGCGGGGCGAACCGCTGACGGTGTACGACGAGGGCTCACGTACCCGCAGCTTCTGTCATGTATTAGACATGGTGGAGGGCATTTATCGCCTGCTCCTGTCCGACGAGGTCTATCCCGTCAACCTGGGCAACCCCACCGAGATGACTGTCCTGGAATTCGCCCACGAGGTACTGGAGATCTCTGGCTCCTCATCGGAGATCGTTTTCGTTGCCCCAACCGACGAGCGCACCAAGGACGATCCCCAGGTGCGCCGCCCGGATATCAGCAAGGCCAGGCAGGTGCTGGGCTGGGAGCCCAGGGTCGGCCTGGAGGAAGGGTTGCGAGAGACGATTGAGTGGTTTAGGGAACGGGTCTAAGAAGGCATATCTCAGTTGGGGGAGCCCGCTGTTCAATACGGCACTGCTGCTGATCGTGCTCGCCGTCGGCCTGAGCATCGCTCTCCTGCCCTTGACGCTAGCGGGAGGTGCGATCTTGGGCAGTATCGTCTTCCTGGTTACCCTGATCCGCCCTGAGGTTGGCCTGTACCTCCTGATCCTGGCTGTGCCCTTCGGATCGGTGCGGGAAATCACCATCAGCGGCTTCACGGTGGGGGCGGCAGAGGCGCTGGTGGGGCTGGTGCTGACCGGCTGGCTGGCTAAGCATGTACTGAGCCGAAGCGAAGTAATGGTCGCCGCCAGGGAGATCAGGATCATCTACCCGCCACTGGTTCTGCCCCTGCTCCTCTTCCTGGGGGCTATTCTCCTGTCGCTGACGGGAGCCCTCTCGCTGAGATACAGCTTCAAAGAGATCCTCAAGTGGCTGGAGGTGCTGGGCATCTACCTCTTCGTAGCCAATGTCATCGAAAGGGAACAGGCCAGGGTGGTGGTCCTTCTGATGCTGCTGGCGGGCATCGGCCAGGCCCTGCTCGGATTCTATCAGTTCTTCGGCCGCGTGGGGCCGCAGGCTTTTGTGGTCATGGGTCGCTTCGTGCGAGCCTACGGCACGTTCGAGCAGCCCAATCCGTATGGGGGCTACCTGGGGCTGGTTTTGCCGCTGGCCT
>VGOG01000180.1 GCA_016875995.1 Chloroflexota bacterium | reverse complement strand
ATTGGGAAACTTCTGGAGACGTAATACCGAAAACTGGATCAGAATCGCGCTGTTGCTCATCCTCCTCTTGGCGGCCTTCTTGCGCTTCTACCGCCTCGACGCGCAAAGCCTGTGGGCCGACGAGGGCAATAGCGTGTCCCTGTCGGGGCGTGACTTGCCTCTCGTTACCGCAGGCGCGGCCCACGACATCCATCCCCCCCTTTACTACTACCTGCTCCATTTCTGGATGCTCGTTTTCGGCACCAGCGAATTCGCCGTGCGCGCCCTCTCGGCCCTGCTAGGGACAGTGCTCGTGTACCTGACCTTTCTGTTAGGCCGTAGCCTTTCCAACTATTGGCTGGGCCTCGTCGCTGCCTTCCTCTCCGCCATCTCCCCTTTTCAAGTCTACTACTCCCAGGAAACCCGCATGTACATCCTGCTGGCAGCCCTCAGCGCCCTTTCCATCTATTCGTTCCTCCGGTTGCTGGAAGCAGAATCCTCAAAGACACGCAATACGCAATACGCAATACGCAATACGTACCTGTGGGCTGGGCTTTACATCCTGGCTACGGCCCTCTCCCTCTACACCCACTACTCCTTCCCCATCATCATGGTCATGCAGAATCTGCTCTACGCGATCTGGCTGGCCACGAGTTGGCGGCAGGGGAAGGTGTTGGGGCGGGCTTCGCGGTGGGCCATCATCCAGTTGGCCGTCATTGCTCTCTATTGGCCCTGGCTTCCCACCGCCTACCGACAGGTCTCGAACTGGCCACCCATCAGCCAACCCCACGGACTGCTGTTCGTGGTGCAGGAAGCGTTCTGCCTCTTCAGCCTGGGGCCCACGGCAGGGTCGTGGTATACCTCGCTCTTCCTCCTGGGCTTCGCCGCCATCTTCGTCGCCGGCGCCTGGCCGAGAACTAACAAGAAGCAAGAAGCAAGAAGCAGGGGTCTTGCTTCCTGCCCCTTGCCTTCCCAGTTGGGCGAAGGTCTCCTGACCGAGCCCCTTTTGCCTCGGTCGGGAGACCCTTCGACAAGCTCAGGGCAGGCTCTTAGGCGATCAGAAGAACGATCACAACCCCTCATCCCTCGGCGCCTCATTGCCTCATTGCCTCTACTTTACTGCCTCTTCCCCGTCCTGATGATGTACGCCCTTTCCCTGTGGCGGCCCGCCTATCGGCCCAAGTTCTTCCTGGTCGGAAGCCCGGCCTTCTGCCTTATACTCGCACAGGGAATCATCCAATTGAGCAATGTAGCAGGCAAACGCATCGCTACCCGCTACCTGCTACCTGCTACCTGCTTGATTTTCATCACTGTGGCTTCCAACAACTCCCTCCAGAACTACTACTTCGATCCCCAGTACGCCCGAGACGACTATCGCGGCATCGCCCAGTACATCTCCGCCCTGGAGAGGAGAGGCGATGCGATACTCCTCAATGCCCCCAATCAGTGGGAGATCTTCACCTACTACTACAAAGGTGACGCGCCCCTCTACCCCCTGCCTCGCTCGCGGCCTTTGGACGAGGCCCAGACAGCCGACGAACTGACGGACATTGCCGCCAAGCATGGCCGTATCTTCGCCGTGCTGTGGGCGGTGGACGAAAGCGACCCCGGCCGCTTCGTCGAGGGCTGGTTGAAAGACTGGGCCTACAAGGCCCTGGATACCTGGTATGGCGGTGTGCGCCTGGCTCTCTACGCCGTACCCACCGCCCCCCCAAAGGAGGTCCAGACTCCACTCGACACCAAGCTGGGTGACGAGATCGCTCTCCTGGGCTACAACCTCCTGGCCCGCGAGGTGGAGGCGGGCGACGTCTTGCCGCTCACCATGTTCTGGCAGGCCCTGGCCCAACCCAAAGAGCGCTACAAGGTCTTTGTCCACCTCCTGGACGAAGCCGGCCACATCGTCGGCCAGCAGGATAGCGAGCCCGGCGATGGGCTGAGCATCACTACCAGTTGGCAGCCTGGGGAAACCATGGTTGATCACTACGGTGTCCTCGTCCGGCCGGGCACGCCGCCCGGTCAGCATCGGATCGAGGTGGGCATGTACAGCCTGGTCTCAGGCCAGCGCTTGCCCATTAGCGAGAGAGGCCAGGCCCGTGGCGATCACTTTCTACTGGACTCGATCGAGGTCCTGCGCCCTCGCAACCCACCTTCCCTGACCGCTCTGAAGATGCAGCACGAAGTTGGCATCAACTACGATGACCTGGTCTTGTTAGGCTACAACCTGTACAAACCGGGCTATGAACATCAGCCCACCGAGCCTCTCCACCCCGGCGACGTCCTTCACCTGGACCTCTACTGGCGAGCCTTTCGTGCACCGCAGGCCGATTGGCAGTTGACTCTAGAATTGCTGGATGGCGAGGGAAACACGCTGGTTACCCAACAGGTCGGACCAGCCAGCGTGGATTACCCAACCACCAGTTGGGAGGTCGGAGAGGTGGTGCGGGGTCAATACGACATCTTTATCCCACCGCAGGTTTCCAGAGGAAGCTATCGTTTAAAAGGTCAACTGGCCCGGCTACCTGGCGGCCAGGTGTTAAGGTCGCCCTGGGTCTCTCACCAGTTTTCGATCCAGTGAATATGGAAGAATCGTTTCACGTTTCACGTTTCACGTTTCACGTTTCGGTGATCGCCACCGTCAAGAACGAAGCTCAAACCGTGCATAGGTTACTGGACTCCCTGGCGGCCCAGACTCGCCCCCCCGACGAAGTGATCATCGTGGACGGCGGCTCGACCGACGGCACGGTGGTGGTGTTGGAGGAGTACGCCAGTGGGAACGCCTTGCCGTTGAAGGTGCTGGTGCGTCCTGAAGCCAACATCTCCCAGGGGCGCAACGCGGCCATCGCCGCGGCCACGGGGGAGATCATCGCCAGCACCGACGCCGGGGTGAGGCTATCACCAAACTGGCTGGAGGAATTGACCAGGCCCTTCGAGGGTCCGAATCCGCCGTATGTGGTGAGCGGCTTTTTCGCCCCCGATCCCCAGTCCCTCTTCGAGACTGCCTTAGGCGCTACTATCCTGCCTGTGCTCGCAGACATCTCTCCTGAGAAGTTTCTGCCCTCCAGCCGCTCGGTGGCCTTCAGAAAAGAGGTCTGGGAAAGGGTTGGCGGCTATCCTGAGTGGCTGGACTACTGTGAGGACCTCGTCTTCGACTTCAAGCTGAGAGAGTTGGGGCCCTTCGCCTTCGCCCCCCGGGCCATTGCCCACTTTCGCCCTCGGAAGAGCCTCGGCGCCTTCTTCCAGCAGTATTATCGTTACGCCCGGGGCGACGGCAAGGCCGATCTCTGGCGGCTGCGCCACGCCATCCGCTATTCGACTTATTTGATAGCCGTTCCCGCCATCTTTCTATTGGGCCTGCGGTGGACTCCCCTCTGGTGGCTGCTCTTCCTGGCCGGCGGAGCCATCGTGTTCCGGACGCCCTACAAGCGCCTCTGGCCGATGATCGAGAACTTCGGCTTTGTTGACAAAGTCAAAGCCGTCCTCTGGGTGCCCATCATCCGCGTGACGGGCGATATTGCCAAAATGGCCGGCTACCCCGTGGGCGTCCTGTGGCGGCTGCGGCGACGATACGAGTGATGAGTTAACGAGTCACCACCCGTTGCCTCGTTGTCTCGTTGACCTGAGAGAGGAGGTATCACGATGAACGAGTTCCTAATGTCATTGATTCCCTGGGGCACAGAAGCCATCCTTTGGCTCCAGTCTTTTAGCAGCCCGTTCCTGGATGGGCTTTTCACAGTGGCCACTTTTCTGGGTGAGGAAGAGTTCTACCTTGCCTTCTTACCGTTGATCTACTGGTGCTTTAGCAAGCGCACCGGGATTCGCCTGGCCTACGCTTTCCTCCTATCCGCCTACTTAAACTCTTTCTTCAAGGACCTCTTCGGCATCCCCCGCCCCGATGATCCTCGCATAAGGTTCTTGCGGACGGAGACTTCGCCCTCCTTCCCCAGCGGCCACGCCCAAGGAGCGACGGTGACCTGGGGGTACTTGGCCACTCAGGGGCAAAACAGGGCGTTCTGGGCAGTGGTCATCGTCCTGATTTTCCTTACCTCTGTCTCTCGGGTGTACGTCGGGGTCCACTTCCCCCAGGATCTGGCGGGTGGGATCACCATCGGCGCCCTGTACCTCCTGGCTTTCAACCGGGTGACAGCCAACTGGGGAGGCAGGTTAGCCAGGCTCCCCTTCATTGCCAAATTGAGTCTACCAGTGCTCGTTCCCTTAGCGTTAGTGATTGCTCACCCCAGCGAGAATACTGCCATGACTATGGGGGCTCTGGCTGGTATGGGGTTGGGCTTCTGGTTAGAAGGCAAATTCGTGGGCTTCTCCACTGACGGCCTTTGGTGGAAGCGAGGGCTCCGCTTCTTCGTGGGCCTGATCCTGGTCATCGGCTTCTATGTGGGGCTGAAGGCCGTTTTTCCTACGGAGGTCACCCCGTCCTTCGTCCTGGTCTGGCGTGCGATTCGCTACGGGATTGTGGGGGTAGTCGGAACCTTCCTGGCCCCTTGGATCTTCGTCAAGGTCACCCTGGCCGAAGCAAAAAGCTGAATTTGACAAAAATGATAAAGTATGCTATTCTTACACGGTAAGAACGGCAGATTTCTGTGTTGGGGATCACAATTGATTTACCGCCAGAGCTTCTTGTCCGCTCTGGCGGTTTTTGGTTTGACGCGCTCGTGGTGTTCGATTCCGCATAGGTATCGAGCTTCGAGAATAAAGCAACAGAAGTAAGGAGGTGTCAAAGGAGATGGAGAGAATCACTGGCACGGTCAAGTGGTTCAGTCGCGTGAAAGGCTACGGCTTCATCCAACCCGATGGCGAGAACCAGGAGGACGTCTTCGTGCACTTCTCGGCACTCGAGGGCACGGGGTTCCGCAACCTGGACGAGGGCGACAGGGTGGAGTTCTCTGTTGAGGACAACCCCAAGGGCCCTCAGGCTGTCAACGTAGTCAAGCTTGGCGTTGAGTTCTGATGGTGACAACGCCGGCTTCGTAGCCGGGCCCTAAAGGCTTGATTTGGCGCGATAACCGAGACCCCGACGCAGGTTATGCCTCGTCGGGGTCTTTCTTTCATGAAACCGGGACTGCCGGCAGTCTGCAATAACGAGAGTCGCCTTCTGCTCTATCAGGAGGTCAGATTCCAGTTTGAATATATTTGGAGGACGAAACATGGCAAACAAATTACGAATCATTCCCCTGGGAGGACTGGGGGAAGTGGGCAAAAACATGATGGTTTTGGAATATGGCAAGAACATCATCCTCATTGACGCGGGGATTATGTTCCCTGAGAACGATATGCTGGGCATTGATTTCATCATCCCGGACTTCAACTATCTCATGGACAAGAAGGACATCGTGCGGGGCATCATCCTCACCCACGGCCACGAGGACCACGTGGGAGCCCTTCCCTACGTGCTCCAGGAGATCAAGGCTCCTATCTATGCCACCAAGCTGACCCGCGGCTTGGCGGAGGTGAAGCTGAAAGAGAATCACCTGCTGGACGAGGCAGAGTTGAATACCATCCAGGCTGGCGATAACATAGCCCTGGGGCCTTTCCGCATCGAATTCTTCCACGTCTGTCACAGCATCCCCGACGGGGTAGGGCTGGCTATCGAGACGCCCGTGGGTTTGGTGGTCCACTCTGGCGACTTCAAATTCGACTACACCCCGGTGGACGGCAAGCCCCCCGATTTCGCCAAGCTGGCCGAGTTGGAGGGTCGCGGTATCCTGGTGCTGCTGTCCGACAGCACCAATGCCGAGCGGCCGGGGTTCACCTCCTCAGAAAGGGTCATTGACGATGCCTTCGATCAGGTTTTCCAGAAAGCGAAAGGGCGCATCATCGTGGGCACCTTTGCCTCCCTGATCTCCCGCATCCAACAGGTGGTCAACGCCGCTGTCCGTCACGAGCGCAAGGTGGCTATCACCGGATACAGCATGGTGGAGAACGTGCGCATGGCCCAGGAGTTGGGATACCTGTCTATCCCGCCCGGCGTCCTGATCAATTCGGATGATATTGACAAGCTGCCCCGCCACAAGGTAGTCATCATCGCCACTGGCACTCAGGGTGAGCCCTCCTCGGCCCTGGCCCGCATGTCCATCGGCCGGCACCGTCGGATCAAGGTCGTTTCCGATGATACGATCGTCATCTCAGCCCACGCTATCCCAGGCAACGAGGAGATGATCAACCGCACCATCAACCGTCTCTTCCAGCAAGGGGCGGACGTGGTCTACGAGAAAATCGCCCCGGTGCACGTCTCAGGACACGGGAGCCAAGAGGACCAGAAGCTGCTCTTTAGCCTGACAAAGCCCAAGTATTTCGTGCCTATTCACGGCGAGCTACGCCACTTGACCATGCATGCTCGGACTGCCCAGGAAATGGGCATCCCTGCCAGCAACACGCTGGTCGTGGAGAATGGCTACATCCTGGAGTTCGATGGGGAGAGTGGTCAAATCGGCGAGCGGGTGCCTGGAGGCTACGTCTACGTTGACGGATCGGGGGTGGGCGACGTCGGCCCGGCGGTGATGCGCGATCGGGAGATCCTGGCCAGTGCCGGCTTCGTGGTAGCGGTGATCAGGCTGGATGAGAAGACGGGCCAAGCCGCTGGGCGACCGGAGATCATCTCCCGCGGCTTCGTCTACATGCGAGACTCGGCGGAACTCATCGAGCGCGCTCAGGACAAGTTGCTGGAGGTTTTAGAGAAGAGCGGCAGGGGGCGAGCAGGCATTGGCGACAAGGTGCGAGACGAGTTGGGCAAGTTGTTCTACGAGGAGACCAAGCGCCGCCCCATGATCATGCCGGTGATTTTGGAGGTGTAGCGAGCGTGAAACGTGAAGCGTGTTGCGTGATGGAGGCGCGCTAGACAGCAGCGCGCTTTTGTGTTATAATCGGGTTGTCGGCCATTGCCCTCTCCCTCCCCCCTGCCCCCTCCCTCTCCCAAGGGTTGGGAGAGGGAGGGGGTGTCCGAAGGACGGGGGTGGGTGAGGGCCATTTGAGTTAGCAAGAAAGGCAGTGCATCATGAAAAAGACGATTCGCTTCAGCCTCTTGTTCCTCGTTGTCCTCCTTCTCACCTCCCCGCTGGTCAGGGCTCAAAGGCCACCTACCATCACCGAGGTGCGTTCCCAGGTGGTGGTGCAGGAGGATGCGAACCTCAATGTCAAGTACCGCCTGACCTTCCTGGAGAGCGAGCCCCGCGACAAGATCACCACCATGGGCCCCTTCGATGCCGGCCACCGCATCCTGGACGCCCACATCGAGCACGACGGCCAGCAGACCCCCGTAAGCCTGGTCAGCAAGGGCGGCGGCTTCTACACCGTGCCCTTCGGGCTGAGCACCAGGGCGGGTAAGGAGTACACCGTCCAGGTCCACTACCGGGTGGAACGCCCCCTGGACGTGACGGAGATTGACGGGGTGGAGCACCGCGTGCTGGCCTGGGCGCCAATCCAGTGGAACCTGTACATCGGCGAGCAGATCGTGACCTTCATCCTGCCCATCGAGCTGCCGGCCGACGTCACCCAGCCGGAGCAGGTGACCGACGAGGTGGTGGACAAGGCGGCCATCGTGGTGGACGACGCCAACGTCTCTTCGTTCGACCGCTGGGTCTACTATCCCACCCCCGACCAGGCCACGGGCAAAAACTGGCTCTCCATCCACATCTCCAAGAAGAACGTTCCCCCTGAGTACCACTTCACCCCCAAAGTCTACATCCCTGGCCGCTACTTCGCCGAGCTACCGGCCAGGCCCATCGTCCCCGCCGAGGAGTTCACCCCCACCGAGGCGCCCCAGCCTGCCCCTGGCCGTTCCCTCCTGCCCTACCTCGTCCTCTTTGGAGTGCTGGGCCTGTTCGTAGCTGGTGTCATCGTCTTCGTCATCTTCCGCCTGGTCTCACCCAAGGCTGCGCCGGAGGAGTACCAGGCCCCGGAGATCGAGATCGAGACCTTCGCTCAGCC
>VGOG01000179.1 GCA_016875995.1 Chloroflexota bacterium | reverse complement strand
ACGTCCGGGTTCTTGCCTATGGCGTGGGTCAACTGGGCGGTGAAGTCCGTGTCGCCCGTCTGGTAGGAGGTGAAAGCGACGATGCTCTTGGGGTCCCCGGTCAGCTCGATGAAGGTGTCCCTGAAGAAGGCCGACAGGCCGACCGAGTAGTCCTGGGCGACGTCCTGGATGATGGCCGCTGTCTTGGCTCCTAACTCCTCTACAGCATACTTGGCCATCACTGCCCCCTGGAAGGGATCTATGAAGCAGGCTCTGACATAGAATCTCTTGCCTTGGGTGACCAGGGGGTTGGTGGGCGAGCAGCCGACGACGGGGATATGGGCCTTCTCGGCCACCTCGCCGCCAGCCATGGAGAGGGAGCTACCGTAGCTGCCGATCACGCCCACGACCTTCTCGGCCTCGATCAGGCGGGACATAGCGGTGGCCGCCTCGGTCTTGTCGCTCTTGTTGTCCACCAGGACCACCTCCACCGGCCTCCCCAGGACCTCAGGCCTCAGCTTATTAGCCAGTGCGACGCCATCCCAGGTCATCTGCCCACCAGCAGCCATAGCTCCGGTCATCGGCTCATAGCAGCCGACCTTAATCACGTCTGGCAATGGCGCTGGAGGTACCGGCGTAGGGGTGACGACTTTCTCGACCACCACCTCCTTGACCACTACCTCGGGGGTGGGCGCAGCACAAGCCGAGAACAACAAAACGGCGACCATCGTGAAAGTCACTAAGATCGCCCATCTCTTGCTTTTGAACATTTTTTCATCCTCCTCATTGATGATGATGGGGAAGGACACAGTCCCTCCTAAGTGTAGACTTCATTCTCTAGCTGTTTGGCCTTTTCGCCGGGCTTATTCTTTGCTCTCACCTCCTTCCCTGTCCTCTTCCTGGCTCTAAGAGCTCGGAGGAATTGAAACACTCAGGCTCCTGCAAAGGCAGCTACTATCGAACACGCATGCCTGGGTGAAGACTTCGACTACTTCACCGGCACCATTATATATAGATACCCCCCTTTTGTCAAATTGAAAGAACCCCTCTGCCGACCCCTACAGTAGAGACGCCTTCACCGACGCCAACGGCACTCCCGACACCAGAGCCATCTCCGACGCCGACGGCGAGCATAGACAGTTTTTTCATGAGCGGCTTGTATTCATTCGCGAAAATTTCAAGGAAGCGGTTTGCTCTTGATCAGGACTGTCCATTGGCCTTTCTGGACGGTCTCGCCCCCGTGATTGACCACGGCCACGTCAAAAACGACGATGCCGCCTCCCAGCCGCCGCATCTCCTTCTTGCGGACCACTTGAGCCTCGACGTGGATGGTGTCCCCGATCTTGATAGGGACACGGAACTTCCAATCCAGGCCCATGAAAGCCTCAACGGTGCCCTCCATAAAGCCCAGGCGCTCAGCCTGCCCCGAGGCGATGGCAAGGCCCAGCAGGCCATGAGCAATGCGCTCTCCGAAAATGGTGCCTTTGGCGTACTCGGCATCGGTGTGCAGTTGGTTGTAGTCGCCCGAGAGGGCAGCGAAGGCCACGATGTCGGCCTCGGTCACCGTGCGGCCAGGGCTGATCACCGCATCGCCCACCGTGAACTCCTCGAAGTAACGGCCACGAGGCTGGAAACCAACTGTTTTCTCTTCTGTCATCGTTATTCCCCCTTTGCAGATTTACGGAATATGTTACCACAAAACCCGTTTTAGGGAAAATCCCACAGTGTTCTTTGTCAAGCTCCGACAAGTGTGCTATAATCTGAGGGAATCAGGAAATCAGACAACCAGGAAACCTGATCCCCTGATCCCTGATTCCCTGATTCCCTGATCAGGAGGTTTCAGATGATTGCAGAGACAGCGAGGCGGATCACGGAGAACATCAAGAAGGTCATCGTCGGCAGGGACGAGGTCATCGAGTTGGCCCTGGTGGCCCTGCTGTGCGAAGGGCACGTGCTGATCGAAGACGTGCCCGGCATCGGCAAGACGACCCTGGCCAAGGCCGTCGCCCGCTCCCTGGGCTGTAGCTTCCAGCGCATCCAGTTCACCCCAGACCTCCTGCCCAGCGACGTGACCGGCATCTACTTCTTCAACCAGAAGGCCCAGGAGTTCGAGTTCCGCCCTGGACCCGTCATGTCCCAGGTGCTCCTGGCCGACGAGATCAACCGCGCCACCCCCCGCACCCAATCGGCCCTCCTGGAGGCGATGCAGGAGCGCCAGATCACCGTGGACGGCGACACCCGGCCCCTGCCCCGCCCCTTCCTCGTCCTGGCCACCCAAAACCCCATCGAGCTGGAGGGCACCTTCCCCCTGCCGGAAGCCCAGGTGGACCGTTTCATGCTGAAGATCAAAATAGGGTATCCCACCGAGGAGGAGGAGAATCGGATTCTGCTTCGTTTCGAGCACGAGGATCCTTTGGAGGAACTGGAGGCCGTCACCTCGGCGGAGGAGCTTTTGACCCTGCAGAGGGAGAGCAGTCACGTTCGGGTGGAGGAGTCGGTGCGGGAGTACATCGTGCAGGTGGCGCGGGCCACGCGGGAGCATCCATCGGTGGAGCTGGGAGTCAGCCCGCGGGGGACCCTCTTTCTCTACCAGACCTGCCAGGCCCTGGCCGCCATCCGCGGGCGGGATTTCGTCATCCCCGACGACGTCAAGCACCTGGCCCCCTACGTCCTGACCCACCGCATCATCATCAACCCGCAGACCCGCCTGCGCGGCCGCGCCCCTGAGGAAGTGGTGATGGAGGTAGTGAATTCGGTGCCGGTGCCGGTGGAGAAATGAGGTGAAGAGTCAGAAGAAGGTGATGACGCTCAGCCAGTCGGCATCAACCTTTTGGAATTGGAGGTTGGCAGGAGAGTGCGATCGGCCGGAAAATGGATCACCCTACTCGGCATCCCAGATGTCCTCTCGGGAACATAGTTCTTCTATGTCGAACCATCCTCCGGCATTGCCCGTCCCAGTGAAGGCGTTGAGGGCCAGGACATCTTCAAGGGTCAACCCCGAAGGTGAAGACTCTTCAGAAAGCAATTCGATCATATCTTGAGTAAGATGATATTTCTCAACCCATCCATCCAGCCTATCGGGATCAAATTGTCGGGAGAAATTCCCCTGTGTACATAGTTCTCTCACCACACCCAGTTCTAGCGTTGGTTCACCAAAGAGGAGATAGTTGTTTAGTATCAGCACGTTCCGCAGGGTCAGATCGGGTGCTACAGGGCCTTCCGTCAGAACCTGCACCAGGTCCGGAGCGAGATCGTACTTCTCAACCAACTCGGGGAGATCAGCCGGATCGAGCGAGGTGTCCCATTCATCCTCCGCTGGGCGGAGCTCAAGTTGGATTACCTTGCGTTCGGGCAGATCAACCCTTTCCAGTGGTTTGAAAACGCCATCTTCATAAATAGCGGTCACTACCTGAGCCATTGCCATCACCCTCCATGTATTGTGGCTGTATTTTAGTCCATTCTTAACCGTTTGTCAATTGGGCGGAAAAGCTTGAGTCATATTACCATTGATTACAGCAAGGAAACCCAATTCAGCGAGGCCTGGATTGTTTTGGCGGTCATGTTGACCGTCTTTGGCCTTGTCTTCCGCCAGAAGAGCCTGATGCTGGTGGCGGTGTTGTTGCTCACCATCGTGCCCATCGCCTGGTTGTGGAACAAGCTGACGCTGAGTGGCCTGCGCTACGAGCGAATCTTCAGCGAGCGGCGGGCCTTCTCGGGTGAGACCCTAGAGCTCACTCTGCGAGTGTCCAATTGGAAGCTGTTGCCGGTGGGGTGGCTGCAGATCGAAGATCAATTCCCGCTGGACGTGCCACTTTTAGACGAAGAACTAATAACGTCGCAGTCGCCGAGCGTTGGGCACCTGGTCACTGCCTTCTCCCTG
The DNA here is from genome assembly GCA_016875995.1 of Chloroflexota bacterium. Classification (GTDB taxonomy): domain Bacteria; phylum Chloroflexota; class Anaerolineae; order VGOG01; family VGOG01; genus VGOG01. The sequence goes on along the minus strand of VGOG01000179.1, from coordinate 4,117 downwards.
CGCTGGTACGAGCGAGTGGCTCGTCACTACCAGATACATTGCCCTCGACGCGGCTTTTACCGCTTTGGGCCGGCCCATCTGAAGTCAGGTGACATCTTTGGCCTGTTCAGCCAGGAGGGGTGGCAGAAGGAGCACGACTGGCTCATCGTCTATCCCAGGGTGGTGCCCATCGCCGAACTGGGATTGTTGTCCAAAGAGCCCTTCGGCGAGACCAAGGCCCGGCAGCGCATCTTCGAGGATCCGATGCGCACCATCGGGGTACGCGATCACCAGCCGGAGGACAGCTTCAAGCACATCCATTGGAAGGCCACCGCTCGCCAGCAGAGATTGCAGACCAGGGTCTACGAGCCAACCACTTCTTTCAACCTGATCATCTTTCTCAACGTAGCCACTTTCCCCAAACATTGGCAGGGGACCGATCCCGTTCTTTTGGAACGAGCCATCAGCGTAGCGGCTTCCATCGCCAGTTACGGCGCGGGGCAGCGTTACACGGTGGGGGTCATGGCCAACGGCAGTGTGCCCCACTCGGATCAGCCCATCAAGGTGCTACCGAGCCGCGATCCCAGGCAACTGGCCCGCATCCTGGAGGCCCTGGCGGCGGTGACCGGCTTCGCTACTTCTTCCATCGAGAACCTGCTGCTGACGGAGAGCCCCAAGCTGCCCTGGGGCGCTACCCTGGTGGTAGTGACCGGGGTGGTCAGCGAGGAGCTCGTCGTCACCTTGCTGCGGCTACGGGATGTAGGCCGCCGCCTGGTGCTGGTGTCTTTAGACCAGAAGCCGCCCCCCCCTCTTTCCCCCGCCCCCCTTCCCCCCAAAGTTGGGGGGATTGAGGGGGGAGGGGGGATGAAGGGATTGGAAGGCATCCTCTGTTATCATATACCTGGCGTGGAGATAGATTTTCGTCCCCCGTCGAAGCGGGGCGAGGTGCGAGGGGAGTTCGTGCAGGGCAGGCAGGCAGTGGAAACCTTCACCAGATTGGGAGATTAAGCAGAGCGGGCTCCCATGCCCGTGTTTCGGCGGCGTGGGAGCCGCCTCTGCTGGTAGCTTGTGATCTACTGAGAGTAGGAGTCTAAAGGGCAATGGGGATCCTCCATCTGAACTGGCGCAGGGAAGCGCTGTACGTGACCCTGGTTGCGGCGGAGATGTGCTGGTTCACCCCCTGGTATTTGGTGATCACCCGTCGGGTAGAGGTCGCCGCGCCGTATGCCATAGCGCTGACGCTGGGCATCCTCGTTTGGGCTGTGGTTTATCTCAGCCGTATCATGGATCGCCTGCAGCTCGATCTCCTGTACCAGCGAGTGATCCTGATCGTCGCAGTGGTAATCACTACCGCCTTGATCATGCACTTTCTCCTTTACCCAGGTTACAGCCTGTTCGATCCTGGCTGGTTGGGAAAGGCAGGAGGGTCGCTTCTGTATTTCTACTCGCTGCCACCGGAAGCCGTCGTCGTTGCCATTGTCCTCTTCCTGTGGTGGCGAGGGATCAGCATCGGTCAACGCCGTTTGACTTTCCAGGGGGTGGCCTTCTCCTTTCGCCTGGGTGTCCTGGTGCTCATCTTCTCCACGCTGCTGTTATCCATTTCCGCGGCCCATGATTCCACAGCATTTGTTCTGCCTTTCTTCTTCTTCAGTCTCCTGGCTGTTGCCCTGGCTCGGGTGGAAGAGGTCAACCAGGCCAAGGGAGGCGTGGGGGCGCCTTTTAACCTCACCTGGTTAGCCATATTGCTGGGCTCCATCGTCGTTGTCCTGATCACGGCCTGGCTCATCTCGCGGGTTTACTCCATCGAAGGCTTCTCCCAGGCGTTGCGCTGGCTACAGCCTGTCTTTGATCCGCTGCTGAGGGTGGTAGAGTTCCTTCTCATCTTGTTGATCAGGCTTCTAAGCCCTCTCTTGGAGTGGTTGCTCAGGATCTTCCAAGAAATCTTTGCCGGCCTCGCCAGGAACATGGCCGGGCTTGAGAGCTTTGAGCCGCCGTCTCCTGAGGACTTTCAAAGGGTCGAGCCCATCAAACTGCCCCGTTTGTTGGTAGATGCCTTGCGTTACATCTGTCTGGGTATGACCGTTGCAGGTATCCTGGCGGCGCTGGCCCTTGGTCTGCGGCGACGACTGGACAGGCAGCGAAGAGGCGACGAGATCCGCGAATCTCTCTGGTCATCAGCCGCTCTCGCTGAGGGGATGTTGAGCTCCCTGCGCGACGGCTGGGCTCGCCTCAAGGACCTGGCTGGACTGGTGGGGCGGTTTGGCCCGGGTATGCGGCTCTACGCGGCGGTGTCCATCCGCAAGATCTATGCGAACATGGCCCGGCTGGCGGCGATGCAGGGCTTCCCTCGACAGCCTGCCCAGACGCCCTACGAGTACCTGCCAGCCTTGGGGTTGGCGTTTCCCGACTGCCAGGCCGAAGCCATAGCCATAACCGAGGCCTACGTGAAGGTGCACTACGGCGAAGTGCCTGAAAGCATCGGGGATTTGCAACTCATTCGGGAATATTGGCAGCGGATTCGAGAACGTGAAACGTCAAACGTGAAACGTGAAACGTGAGGGGCAGTTCACGTTTCACGTCTTCACGTTTCACGTCTTCACGTTTCACGATCCGAGGTGAAAAGAACATGGCTAAATACATTTTCTGCACCGGGGGAGTAGTATCCTCCGTAGGCAAAGGGGTTACCGCCGGCGCCATCGGTCGCATCCTCAAGAGTCGCAGTGTCTCGGTGTCCATCCAGAAGCTGGACCCCTATATCAACGTTGATCCGGGCACCATGTCGCCCTATCAGCACGGGGAGGTCTACGTGCTGGAGGATGGCGCGGAGACCGATCTCGACCTGGGCCACTACGAGCGTTTCATTGACGAGAACCTGACCCGGGCCAGCAACGTCACTACTGGTCAGGTCTACGCCGAGGTCATCGCCAGGGAGCGGCGGGGCGACTACCTGGGCGGCACCATCCAGGTCATCCCCCACATCACCGACGAGATCAAGCGTCGCATCCGTCTGGTGGCCGAGGAGAGCGGGGCCGAGGTGGTCATCGTGGAAGTGGGGGGCACGGTGGGCGACATCGAGGGGCTGCCTTTTCTGGAGGCCATTCGCCAGATGCGCAAAGACCTGGGCCGCGAGAACACCCTGTACATTCACCTCACCCTTCTGCCCTACATCAGCTCCACCGGCGAGTTGAAGACCAAGCCCACTCAGCACAGCGTCAGAGAGTTACGGGGGATAGGCATCCAGCCCGACGTCATCGTTTGCCGCTCCGATTACCCGTTGGGCAGGGAGGCCAAAGAGAAGATCGCTCTCTTCTGCGACGTCGAGCAGCGGGCGGTCATCCCGCTGGTAACCCTGGAGAGTATCTACGAGATACCTCTCATCCTGGAGGGAACGGGGCTGGGGGGCTTCATCGTCGAGCGCCTGGGGTTGCCCGCTGGCGGTCCTGATCTGGAAGGCTGGCGCGAGCTGGTCGAGGAGATCAAGCGTCCCAAAGAGACCCTTCACATCGGCATGGTGGGCAAGTACATCGAGCTACAGGATGCTTACCTCAGCGTGCGCGAGGCCCTCTATCATGCTGGCGTCCACAGCGGCTGCGACGTCCAGATCAACTGGATCAACGCCGAGGATTTGGAAAAAGGGCGGGGCCTGGACACGTTGGGCCAGGTGGATGGTATCGTCGTGCCGGGGGGGTTTGGCTATCGGGGCATCAAGGGCAAGATCGTCGCCGCCCGTTATGCTCGGGAGAACAAAGTGCCCTACCTGGGCCTTTGTCTGGGCATGCAGGTCATGGTCATCGAGCTGGCCCGCCACGTCCTGGGCAGCGACGAGCCCAACTCCACCGAATTCGACGTGGCCACCAGGCATCCCGTCATTGACCTCATGCCAGAGCAGCGGGCCATCTCCGACATGGGGGGCACCATGCGTTTAGGGGTCTATCCGTGTCGGTTGGTCCCTGGCACCAAAGCCGCCGCGGCCTATGGGCAGGAGCTCGTTGGCGAGCGGCATCGTCATCGTTTCGAGTTCAATAACGCCTACCGAGACCTATTGACGGAGACCGGGTTGGTGCTGAGTGGCCTCTCGCCCGACGGCCGTTTGGTGGAGATCGTGGAGTTGGCCGATCACCCCTGGATGGTAGCCAGC
>VGOG01000178.1 GCA_016875995.1 Chloroflexota bacterium | reverse complement strand
CTGCCGCTGAAGGCGATCTGGTCGCCCTGGCGGTCAGTGAAGAGCCCCTCTTTGGGGTGGAAGTAGTCCTGGCATTGGGAGGCAGGGAGGGGGCGACCGTCCGGCCCCTTGGGGAGCACGACGCGGATGTCCAGCCGACCGGTGGCGACCAGCCAGGCCAGCACCTCCAAACGGCGGAGCATGACCTCTTCTTCGGGCTCGCTCAGGGCCGCGACCAGTCGCTCGGCCACGACATCGCTCAACGCCTGCCCATGTGCAATGGCGCGAACATCGGCCTTACTCAGTTCGGCGCCGACCAGCAGGCGCATAGAACCGCCATTGGCGATGAGGCGGGCCACGCCAGCAGCCGCCACGGCCAGCGCAGTGCTGCTGAAGAAACCGGCCGTACGGTCGTAGCGCAGGCTGCACGACAGGGCAGGGATGTAGAAATCGTGCAGCCGGTCGTCGGCCGGGCCGTAGGAGATATGGAAGTCGTGGTCACGAAGGCATGTAGGCATTGGCGTGATGTGTGAAACACAGAGGGCTTACTTCACCTGCACCTCTAACCTAACAATGCCGGATACAGCCAACGGTGCAGGCAAGACATCCAGATATGAGGCTATGGTCTGGTCCCCCGGCCACTGGGTGAGTTTGATGCCTTTCCCTGCCGCATCCTTGTGGGCTATTATAGCAACAACCTGCAAGGTATGTCCGGTTTTTACCGGGGCGCTCACATTCCCGATCCAACTAGGAGTCTGTAACCAGGTTCCGTCAGCTTCAACGGTTGCTGGATAGGCTTGCGGATACCAGCCTGCCCCTGGAGGATTCAGGGGGAAAACAAGAATGAAGATTCGGAGGTCGGGATTAGTGGTGACGCCTGAAGATGTGCCCTCAACGGTGAAATTGCACGCAGGAATATTTGGGCAGTCAATCACCTTGGTCGGGTTGGTGATAGCCACTGACAATGATGGCGGTTTCGTTGGCGACGGCGTAGGCGTATCAGTAGGGCGCACTACGGCCCCGGTGACTGTTGGCGTCGTTGTTGGCGTGGGCGTATCAGGAGGGCGTACAGGTGCAGTAGTGGGTGTTGATGTCGCTGTCGCCGTAGGCGTAACCTGAGGTGGCCCTACCGTGAAGCGATAGCTCTTCGTAGTTACCTGACCATCTTTGTCCCTGACCGCCACGGTCACGACTACATCCCCGAGCTCGGTGGCTTGGTAGATCACGGCCGGGTCGGTTGTGGGTTCTAGCAGTCTGCCAGGCCCAGTGATCGTCCATTGGTATGTTAGTTCCCTGCCGGTCGCGTTAGCGGACAAAGTAAGCTTCTTGCCAAACTCCAGGATGGAAATGCTGGGGCTAACCACAATCTCCACCTGGGGAGGTGGACTCCCACACCCACTGGCAATGCCGATTATGGGTGCCAGCAGAACTACAATGATGGCCCACCGCTGTAGTTGCATGTATTGTCTGCCCATTTGCTTCCTCCTCGTACTTGTAGACAGTTGTCCCAGCCGGTGTTGCCAAGAGCAGGAACGGTAGGCTGGGTCTCTAAACTATTGAACCACCACGTTGAAAGGATGCGCTGACCGTTGCCCAGTGCGCTGATTCGTCACGTAGACGATGATGTAGTCCACCATCTCGTCTTTCGGGGATATATATTCAAACCTGTCGGATTCTAGGAGTCGCAAATCCCCGAACTTGCACTTCGCAAGGAATGTATAGTCATTGCGACGACTCTCCGAAATACCCAGAACCTCAACGCGGAATGTAATCTTCTCGGCAGGTTTGGCTATCACTGGCTGCCTTTGGCCTGATAGTCGCGACGTGCCGTCTCCATAGTGCACATTGAGCATAATGGAGAGGTACTCAGGGCTACGAAAGTCGTCAAATGGCGAAGGAGACATCAGTGCAAGAAAGAGGAGGATAGCAGGGATACCTGATAGTGCCCACGTAACCAGCATTCTCATCAGATCCCTTCTCCCCGTGTCTCTCCTTGCCAGGTCTATTTCCCTCGCCTTCTTCCGCAAATCCACAATCCGCATGATACTCACAGAAACGGCACAAACCACCACGACAATACTGGTAATGATGGTATAGAGCAATAGCAACTCGTTTCGCGAAAGATCAGGCAACATCCCTTTTAAAGCCCCCATAAAAGCGACGTATGCTGCTATGCCCCCGCCTGCTTTTGCTAGCCAATGTCCAGATAGAGCAGACAGAAGATCATTCATGAATACCTCCCACTGGAACTGCACACCCTCAACTGTAGACTGCGCTACTCCTCGCTCTCTGTGCTCTCCTCCCAGCCTAGCCCCAACTGCCGTGGCTGCTCTATGACCTCCTCCTCCACTGGCACTGACAGGTCATCAAAGAAGGCCAGGCGCATGTTCTCCAGCACCTCAGCCTCTGGACGGACAAACTTGCCCTTGACCTTTGTCCGGGGAATGGCGTTGAGCAAAGCTTGCAGGTAAGCCTTGAATGTCCCATCAGTCAGGAGGCCGGTGTGTTTGAGGAAGGTCTCGCAGGCCAGCGCGCCGTCCTCCTGGTAGAGCAGCATGGCGGCGTGGGCAGCGTCCAGCAGCGTGTCAAAGACAACCGCCTCAGGATCAGCCAAGCCCTTGCGACGACGCAGTTGCGGCTTTTGTAGCACGACGAAGCTGCCTTTCTTGCTGATCACGCGCTTGCGCCGCACCAAGTCATCTTCAATGTCCAGCCCCAGGATCATAGCCAGCTTGCGCGCCTCGTCGGCCGGGAACTCCTCGGCTTTGAAGGCGTCCCAGGCCATCAGGTACCAGTCGGTGACTGGATCGAACTGGATTTCCCGGCCCAGGAGCAGCCCACGCTTGCGCAAGGCTATGACCTCTTCCCGCGCCAGGTCCAGGGCAGTCTCCGGACGCAGGGGCACCGCTTGGCCGGTCTTTTCATCCACCTGGCTGGTGAGCACCGGCCAGTGCTCAGAGATGACGGAGAGGACAGGGCCGAAGGTGCTGATGTACAGGTCTACACCGCTGATGCCTTGCTCGGCGAACTCAGTTGCCTTCTGCCGGGCAACCTGGCGGACGCGGCCTTTAATATCGTCCCACCAAACCGGAGAGGACGAAGGACCAATGACGAATGACGAATGCACGTCGTCCTTCGTCTGTCGTCCTTCGTCCCGTTTGCGGCAGACCAGCAGGATGGTGCTCTGGGCAGCGTTCTTCTGGGCCTGGTGCAGAGAGTGCTCGGACTCGGTGTGTACGGGCCATGAGGCTTTGATGGCGAAGCCCGCGCCGATGAGAGCCGTGGCCAGGGTGTCCCAGGCTTCTACCTGCTTGTGGGTGAACATGACCGTCAGTACTCCGTCGTCACGTAGGACACGGTGCATCTCCCGGAAGCAGGCGGCCATCTTGCGCTCGTAGTCGCGCCTGGCAAGGTCTTTTTTGTTGCCGTTCAGCTCTACAAAGCGGGCGGGGTTGGCTACGGCTTCTTCATCCTTGTTGGTCAGGGGGTCACGGAAGAAATCAGGGTAGAGATGACCCACGGAGCGTTTGAGCCAGACGTAGAAGAAGTCGCTGAGTTCGGCGTACATAACGTTGTCGTAGTAAGGTGGGTCCACGCAGATGTGGTGTACAGAGCCGGTCTTGACCTGGCTGAGGTCCGTGGCGGAGTCCTGCCAGATTTCCAGGCGGTCAACGGGTGATTGGCATAATGCCTGATTCCACAACCCAGACTGCGTAGACGTTGTCAAGGTAGCCGTTTCTTCATAGGCGTCTTCTATCTGGTCAAGAGCCCATGGAAGCAGGTTATGAGCAGCATCAAACTCACCATGACTCCAGGCGAAGGCGAAGTCATGGCGGTTGAAGGTATTTGCCATGGTTGAGCGGAATGGATGCCACACAGACATCCTTGAATTGTAGTTGGGGCATTTGTCCAACACAATCCCCAAATACGTCTCCACCGCCTTGGCTCGCGCCTGGTCTATCTCCTGGCGCATCTCTGCGCCCAGTTCGCGCAAGGTTTCCAGGTAGGTGCCCAGGGCGAGCAACTGGCGGGGAGAGAAGGTATCAGCCCAGCGGTACATGCCATAGCGAATCGGCTCGGCGGTCTTGAGACCTTCAGGGATGGGCTCTACCGGCACCAGCCCAGCCGCTTCCCAGTGGGGCAATCGTTCGGCCAGGGCAGCCTCGGCGCGGCGGACGGCGGCCAGGTCCTCCTGGGTCGGGGGGCGAAAATCGAGGCCGCTTGGTCCCTTGATGGCCACGGCGTAGAGCATCTGGCCCATGCGGCCGGCCTGAGCCTCTCGTTTGATGTACTCTCCGTCAATAGCCTCGCCGGTCCAGGGGGAGCGAGCCACGCCGCGGCTGATGGTGCCGGCATCGGGGTCAAACCTCTCCCCCGGCCCCTCCCCGCCACGGGGAGGGGCGATGTGGGCAATCTCAAAGCGGGGGGTGTCCCAGGTAGGGTCGGTCAGCAGGCGCACGGCGACGGGCGGGTCTTTGCTCAGCCACCAGTTGGGGGAGAGTGGCACCGGCTTGCCAGTGGCTGGACAAGCCACGGTGCGCGCCCAGAGGTAGGCAAAGATGTTCTCGCCGGCCTGGCGGGGGAAGAAGTCGGCCAATCGCTCCTCCACCCGCTCGGCCCACACTGCGCCCCACCTGCGTATGTCTTCGGCCAGGGAAGGGCCGAAGCGGGCCGGGTATTCCAGGGTGGCCTTGAGGATAACAGAGGCGACCGGGTTGAGTTCCCCGGCCAGCACGGTGAAGCCGTAGCGTAGAGCCTCGAAGGGGATAGAGCCACCGCCGGCCATGGGGTCCATGACTGTGATATTCCGCGTGCCCCAGGTGTGCTCCAAAAGGTCCAGCATAGTCGTCAGGTCTTCTGGAGATGGGTTGACCGTGAAGGCGCGCGGGGCATCGCCGTAAGGGTTCTCTTTGAGCTGAATATCTCGTTGTTTGGCCCACTGGATAAGCTTGCGGCCAGCCACTGGGTCGCCTTGAATGCCCAGCAAGTGGCGGAACCAGGCCTGGTATGCCTCCTCCGTGGGGAATTTCTGTTGCAGAGGCACAGGCCAGTTCGCCGACCAGGGGGGCAGCAGGCTGGCCAGAACAGCAGCGCGGCTGACGGCCAACGGTCGTCGTGCCCACCAGACATGCAGGAAGTACAGTGGTGGCAATGCGCTGCTGGCGCCACGCTCGCGCTGGCTCTCCGCGCCGATGGCGGCGAAGGGAAGCCAGGATTCAATGAGGGTGGGTGGGGGGTTCATCTCACTCTCCGGCCAACAGAATCCGTAGCGCCCGTTGGGCGTTAATGGCGGTTGCCGCGGCGGTGCATTTGCTGAACCAGTAATAGGCTTCCTCAGACGGCATGGTACGCAGGGCACCGGAGATGGCCTCCACGCGGTCCATGCGGGTCAAAGGTTTGACGGTCAGGAAGAGTAGCGCCAGGCGCAGGCCAGTCTCCTCGTCCAGGCGGAAAGGTCTGCGGCGCTCCCGCGACAGGTCGGTAGCCTTGTAGCCGGATTTACGCAGGGCCTCCAGCACATGGTCAGCAACGGCCCGCAGAGGGTCGCCAGCCAGAGATACCAGGCACTCCGGCTTCGTTGGTTGGGAGTTGGACCGCTGGCCACCACTGCTCGCTGCCAGGAAGATGCCCCCCGTGAGTGCTGGAGAAGCTGTTACCGGCCATTGGTAGAGCGCCAGGCTGTAGCCGTTGCTGTCGTTAGGCACCACGCGCAACTCGAAGGGTCTCTCGGGATCAGGGGACGTTGTATCGCGCTCCACGGTGTAGGTCGCCCTGAATGGCGGCTCCTGGCCAGCAATGACCGCATCAGGCACGTTGAAAAGGCCCATGCGACCGGGCATGGGGATTGGCCGGGGCAATCGTTGGGGATCCGCCAACTGCCAGCCGAAGGTTGGCCCAGGGAAAGCATGCTGGGCTAGATGGTGATTGCGCAGAGCCTCCCAAGACGCCTCATCCAGCACGGAAATATCTACCAGGTTAACTGTGCCCACCAGAGCGCCACGCACCAGGCTGGCCGGGGCCAGGCCATAGGCAGCACAAGCTTCCTCTTCTATGGTCTGGCTGGCGTGGATGGCCAGCCGGCCGCGGTAGCTTACCTGCCAGGTGCGCAACTCAATGGTCTTGCGCCCCTGGAGGATCAGTTCGGCCCAGGGCTGGCGGATGGAAAGTGCTTTCATGCTTTCGGTTCCTCAAAGGGTTCAGCGTCTATCACCATGCGCCCAAAGCTCAGCGTGGTGAAGACATCATGGATGGTCTGAAACTGATCGGAGGGAACGGCCAGGCCAGCGGGGAAATCGGCGCGCAGTGTCGTCCGCACCACCAGTTTGCTGGCCTCCTGGCCAAAGGTATCGGTGACCTGTTTCAGGCGCTTGTAGCGGTCCCAGGAGCCCGTGAAGGTCAGGCTGAGGGATTCGCCGCTACCGAACTCAGCATTGAAGTTTTGCTCCAGGTGATACTCGCCCTTGCCCAGTTGAGGTATAGCCAGGCCTAGAGACCGGGCTTCGGTTGCGCCTTCTTTCCCCTGACCGTCAATATGCATAACCAACTGGCGCAGGCGGCCCACCTTTTGATCGCCGCACTGGTCAAGCAGCCTCTGGAAAGCCTGGGCTGGTGCACCCTCGGCATGCAGCCTGATTGCTGGCGCGACGACGATAATTTCCTGGCCGCAGGTGCAGCGCGAGGCGGGCTGATGGCAGACAGGACAGATCTGCTCTTGGGTAGGAATCTCCGGCTCGCCTTTGAGGCGTAGACCCAGTCGGCTTTTCTCTTCCGGTGTGTACAGGAGGGTGTCCTCGCTGATTTGGATGGCCGGGGACGGCGAGGCGGCACCATAGCCTACCCCTTCCGCACTGTCGTAATAGACCCAGACGTTCTGGGAGATGCCGTTACGGATGGTCTTCTTGAGCTGATTCAAGTCCAACAGGATGCGCAGTCCCAGGCGGCGGGCGAAGGCCCGGCGCAGGTCTTCCGTGGAGATCATGGCCTGGCCGGCGTCCCAGGCTCTGGCTTTGACGAAAGCAGCAGGCAGAGCAGGATCGTCGGCCGTCAGGACCTTCTGCAACTGCTTCAGCACGCGCAACACCACGTTGGTCTGATCCTGATTTACCTCTCCCTGGTCTTGCGGTGGGAGAGTCTCTCGAGCTAGGTTGCTGTGGTGTTGTGGGGCGTCGGCGCTGGGGTAGTAGAGGTACTTATAGGCTTTGGTTATAGCCACCCGCACGTCCAGTTCAGCAGCCTCGGCCATCTTCTTGAGACGCTGATCCTGTCCTCCAGGCTTGAATTCGCTCATCCTCTCGGCGTCCCCCACGATGCGGCCAATGGCCAGGTAACGCTGAGCTACCTGAACCATATTCTCCACCTGGTCCTTGTCCGCCACCAGAAAAAGTACGTTGTTCTTGTAGGTGCGGTAGCCTTCCAGTGAGCCGGCGTGATCGAAGATGTGGCGTACCAAACCAGGTGGGGCAGGCTCGCCAGCCGTGCTTGTCGCCGCATCGTAGTGGATGATGGCCAACTTTGGTTTGTCGGCATCGTCGTCCACGTCACCAGCTTCATTGGGGAAATAAACCGGCTTCAAGTAGCCTGTCTTCCATACATGACGGATGCGCTGATCCAGTTCTGCTTTGGCCTTCACCCGGCCCACCGTCCCCATCTCGTCAGCGATGATCTTGTTTAGCGATGGTTCAGTCTTAAAACGGTAGCGATGACCGTCCCAGTCAAAGAACCAACCAGCCTCAACCAAACGCTCGCTGGCCTTGCTCACCAGTGCTGGATCGTCACCTGGTATAAGCACTGCCAGGTTCAGGTCGGCGGGATCAACACCGCTGGCCACACCGTGGGTCAAGCTATGCAGGAAAGAAGTTGTAGCTACACGACAAGTATAAGGGGGCTTGCCGGCCTCTAGCCAAGGGGCGTCAATAGCCTGGGCGTGGGCTGGGTAGCCGAGGCGCGGGCTCACGATGTCTGCTTCGATGACCTGCTTGAAGGCAGGGCGCTCCAAGCGGCTGGTCAGGTCGCTGGCGATGTCCT
>VGOG01000177.1 GCA_016875995.1 Chloroflexota bacterium | reverse complement strand
GGCAGGTTGACGATGAGGGTATGGCCCCGGATGCCGGCTACGGCGCGGGAGAGAATGGCGTGAGGCGTGATCTGCAGGCCCCTGGCCCGCATGGCCTCAGCCAGGCCCGGCGCTTCCCGCTCTATAACCTCCTTGGTGGCCTCGGGCGTGACGTCCCGCGGCCCGAAGCCCGTTCCCCCGGTGGTGATGATCAGGTCCAGGCTCACTTCGTCGCACCACACCACCAGCGTGCCTTTGATGATGTCGAATTCATCGGGCACCACCGCCTCCAGTTCCACTTTAGCTCCCAGGTGCTCGACGACCATCTCGCGGAGGAGCGGCCCGCTCAAATCCTCCCGCTCCCCGCGATAGCTGCTATCGCTGATGGTCAAGATACCCACAGTGATCATGAAAACCTCCCGATTGAAGCCCAACGACAAGCCACAATCCCATGTGACCCAACAAAAATCGAATTCCTAAACATATTGAACACCCTGGAAGTATAATGCCCTGACTAACTGTGCGTAGATGACTCTCATGGTCTGGGGAGTAAAGGTTGTGATATAGTGTTCATCTATGAGGTCATCACGATTGATACAGTAAAGCTGGTCAATCTTAACGATAGAGTCTTTGTCCAAAGCCGGATAGTCCGCTACCAGCACGGGCACGTGGAAAGCGTAATTAGGTTTCCGATGTTCTAGGCCAGATAAGGGAGTCACTGTGACGGTGTGGCGTAAAACTCTTTTGCAGTCCGATAAAACCAACGTGGGGCGTGCCCTGGCTACCGTGTACTGATTTGACACGGGCCTCTCAAAGTCAAACCAGTATACATCGCCCCAAGTTATTTCCCGTGTGTGATGCCCTTGGTGCAAAGGGTAGTTTGGAAACGGCATTGCTAGACAGAGTCCTTGTCCGATTCTTCAACATATTCGTACTCATAGGTAGCCAGATCATATTTGGCTGGCACTTCAGGGGTCTCTTCTTCGATCCGGGCTACAGCCTCCTCAGGCATTGGAGAATGCAACTCGACGCTAAATTGAGCCAGCACCTGTTGTAACAGAGCATCATCTGACACCTCTTCTTCGGGTAGAGTGGTAGCCGCTAAATCATGGCTCGTGGGAGCAGGATATGGCCAAAGCAGTGGGCGTTTTACATAGGGCAGCTCTACAACAAGCGCTACGCTATTACTTGTCACCCAATCGGCTTCATTCGGCAGATTAGACTTATAGATTCTTTGATAGCCTAGTTGGTTCATTTGTCGCCTCCCTATGATTACTGCTTAACTACGATATTCCTCAAGATTTGATTAAAATGAGCAAACCACTTCTGGCGTGACTGCAACATGCGAATAATGTCCTGGTGATGCACTCGTTGGAAGCCAGCAGTTTGAGTGACAATTGCCATCTGAATAGGTCCCCCAACAGTCTCTTCCACTGCCATTGTCTCTGCAATTAAGAACACAGCCAAGTCAGTTAACTCGTTTACAGTCATCTCGGAGTAGTAGAATTTAGTCAACAGATATCGTGCTATGTGCCATTGAGCAGCCAACAGATCACCAGGCATAGGTCTCATACTAAGTCCGCCAAGCGGCTGTTCAGGACTTGGAGTGATATCGTAGTGCATGATGCGAAATTGATTAGTTTCGAGATTGTCATAGCCTGCCAGGATGAATCCAACCACACCATGAAATCGCTTTTCTTTCTGCTTTGTCAACCAGTTCTCATAGGAGATTTGGAAGATTCTTGCTGCCTCACCTGCGATTTTGCTAAAATGAGCCCACTGGTTTTGATTGACCTCCAACACGAGTTGAGAAATTCCTTCGTATCCAGGCTGTGCCAGGCCATAGGTGAGGACGCCAATATCACGATTGACCTGCAGAAATTTCTCAGACGTGTCAACCGTACCGCCTTTCCCTGTGATGCGACTATCGGTCGCCAAAACGAGCCCATCTATTGCCCTCAAAGCCATTGCGAGTGTCATTTTCGCTCCTCTGTTTTGCTACCAGAAAGCGGAGAGAATATTGAAGCACAAGCAGCAAACAACCACTCAGACCAACAACTGGCCTCGCTAACATATTGCTTGGCTTGTTCTCGATCTACACTTTGAAAACCACTGCTATATGTAATTGTAGCCAGGCTAAGACTCGGCTCCAATTTAAGAACAGGGACGGACCGAGTTTCAATAAAGTAGAATGCGGCACGCCGTAGCCCATTACCCACGCCAACGCTAAAAGTATGTATCTTACTGTCCAGAAGCCTTGCCACGGCATTGTGTTCGCCGCCGAAAACATTTCCTCCAAAACTTCTTGGTTCGAAACGATTACCTATATGAAGACCATAGAGCTCGATATCGCCTGTTCCATTTACATCAATGCCACCCATGATTGTCCCCACTGGAAAGGGAATAGGTTGATGCTGATCTGCTAACTCCTGACACTTGCTGTCAAAGAGGTTATGAGCTTGCTCAGCAATCTCTCCAATTGGCACATCCAACTTCGGTGACGAGGCAAGAAACTCGTCCACAAGCCGGTTTCCAAAAAGTCGATCATCGTGTATTAAGATGGCTACAAACTCAGAAAGAGGCCTGATCACACCTTCGGTCTCGGATACATCCCCAAAAGGCACATCGCCTCCCAGCACGATGCCATCTATGCAGCGTAGCGCCATAACAAGCTTAGCCATAACGCCTCCTACGTAAGTCAAGTATAGCACATATCCCACAATTTGGCAATTGACTCAAGGGATTACGAGAGCAACAGATGGATGCAGATAAGCGGATGCAAGACATCCTCATCCGCTTACCCGCTGTTAATTCGCTGCCTCACATCCTCAAAAAGGCGTCGGCGTAGATGACCCTGTTGCCCAGGATTTGGATGGTCTTGTAGATTGCGACCTGGTCGGGGTCATCCATGTCCACCAGGGACGGGTCCAGTTCCTCCATGGCTGCGGTGGCATCGTAGAGATTGACCAGGAGCTGGCCCAGCGGCGTGCTGGTGTCCCGCTCGACGATGATGCGGATCACCTCATTTTGGGCCTTGTCCAGGGGGTCGGCGATGGCCGAGTCGAGCCCCGCCGCCATGAGCATCACCAGAAAGGTTCGGTTGATCAGGCTGCGGTTCTCGTGCGGCACGCCGTTGGACACGTTGGACAGTCCCACCACGGTCATGGGAGGCGGATCGCTGAGCACCTTGAACATGCGAATCGCGTTGAGGTTCTCTGTGGCGTGCTCCTGCATTCCCTTGACGGTCAGCACCAGCGGATCGAGATAGACGTTATCCATGGGGACTCCCAGCTCCATGGCCCTGGGCAAAATGACCTCCATGGCCAACTGTACCCGACCGTCGGCTGTGGCAGGGATGCTTTTTTCCATCGTGAGGGCGATGATCTTAGAGCCATACTCCGCCGCCAGGGGCATGGTCGCCTCCAACCGCTCCGCATCGGCCGAGGTGGAGTTGATCAGGGCCTCGATGCCCAACTCCCGGCAGCGTTTCAGGCCGGCTTCGATGGCCGCCGCGTTGGTGGTGTCGAGGGATAGGGCCGCGCCAGGAGCCACTTCGTGGACGACCTCGACCAGCCAGGGCATGACCTCGTGCCCGTCCTTCTTGCGCCGGCCGATGTTGAGGTCTATCATCTGGGCTCCTCCCGCGACCTGCTTCCTGGCCAGCTCCTGGAGGGGTTTGGCATCCCTCTCGTCTACAGCCCTTCTGACCAGGTCGGATATGATCTGGATGTTCTCGCCAATGATGTACACTTTATCCTCCTTTGTTGGATGTTGGAAGTTGGAGATTGGATGTTGGAAGTTGGATTTCCAACCTCTAACCTCCAACCTCTAATCTCTAGCCCAGCAGCCTGACCACCGACGGGAAGCTGGCCAGGTCGGTGTGGGGCAGGAAGAGGGCCTTGGTAAACTCGTCCATGAAGGTGTTGTCGGCCGATAGCTCCAGGTAGGTCATCTTGCTGGCGATGTCCATCACCTGCTGGCGCATGTCGGGGCACATGAGAGCGGTGTAAGCACCCAAAACCGAGGTGTTGCCCAGGAACTTGAAGCGCTCCCAGGGCATGTCGGGCAGCAGCCCGATCTGGATGGCTTTCTCCACGTTGATGTACTTGCCGAAGGCGCCACCGATGAGCACCTGCTCCACCTCGGCCAACTCCAATCCCACACTGCGGGTCAACACCGAGAAACCGGCGTAGAAGGCGGCCTTGGCCCGGATCAAGTTGGCGATGTCCACCTCGGTGATCACCACATCAAGGGAGCCTGCTCCCCTGCTCCCCTGCTCCCTTGCTCCCTTGCTCTCCGCCCATGCGACCACGTACTCAGGGCCATGTTCACCGATGCGCACCCTGGGGGTGTCCAGGCTGCGGTTGATCTTGCCGCCCTTGTCAATGACCCCGGTGATGAACATCTCCGCCAGCAGCGAAATCATTCCTGAGCCACAGATGCCCCGCGGGGGCACGTCGCCAATGACGCGGATGGTAGGCTCGCAGGTCTGGGAATTAATCCAGACCTCCTCGATAGCCCCGATGGTGGCTCTCATCCCAGAGTGCACCCCTGCGCCCTCGAAGGCTGGCCCGGCCGAGCAGGCGCAGGACAGGAGCCAGTCGTTGTTGCCCAGCACGATCTCGCCATTGGTGCCCACGTCAATGAACAGGGTCAACTCCTCGGTCTGGTACATGAGGGAGCTGAGAACGCCCGCGGTGGTGTCGGCTCCCACGTAAGCACCCACGCCGGGCAGGCAATCCACCGTGGCTTCGGGGTTGACGTGCAGCCCCAGCTCCCGCGCCTTGACCGGCAGGGGGTGATTGATGGCAGGCACATAGGGTTCGAGACGGATGGACTCCGGCCAGAGACCCAGCAAGAGGTGAATCATGGTCGGGTTGCCGGCCACCGTCATCCTGTCCATTTCCGCCGGGTCTATCCCGTTGCGGTCGGCCAGCTCCTCTATGCACCCATTTATGGTCTGCACCACCAGCCGCTGCAGGTGATCCAGGCCTCCCTCCTGCTTGGTGGCGTAGATGATGCGGGAGATGATGTCCTCGCCGCAGGATATCTGGGCGTTGTACTCCAAAGCCGTGTCCACCACCTGACTGGTCAAAAGGTCCACCAGGTAAACCACGTTGGAGGTGGTGCCGATGTCCACCGCCAGCCCCCAGGAGCTTGCGGTGCGGTCGCCGGAGCGCAGGTCAATGAGCCGTGGAGGTCCATCGGGGGAGGCCCAGGTGCCCATGTCCAGGATGGCGGTCACCCGCCAGTTGGCATCTCGCAAGGTGCGAGACAGCTTCTTGATCACGGGCAGGTCGGCCATCAGCCCTCTGATGCCGTGTTGGCGGGCCAACTCCCTCTGGAGGCGCTCGAAATCGGTGGTGTTGTCGGCCAGGCTGGGCGGCTCGATCTCCAGGAAGAAGGAGCGGACGGGGATCCTTCGCCAATCACATTCCACGGGAAGGGTGATGACCTCGGCCTCCTTCTCGCTGGGGAGCGCGCGAAGGATCACCTCCTGAGGCGGTATGAACACCGCCAGGTCGCTCTGGACGACGGCCTGGCAAGCCAGAGCGTAGCCCTGCTCCAGTTCCGTTCGGGAGAGGCGGCTGGTGGAGCGACGCTTGACCTGTCCCTCTTCGATCACCACCTTGCAGCGTCCGCAGCGCCCCTGGCCACCACAGGGCAGGTTAAGCTCCAGCCCCACCTCGTCAATGGCATCGGACAGCAGCGTGCCGGGGACGACTTCTATTCGATCGCCTGAGGGCTTGAGGGTGATATGATATCTGTTTTCCGATCCGTTCATCGTTTTTGCAATTGCCGGCCTGCTGCCTCCAGCCAAGCTGTCTCCGGAATGCCATAGGGTCGGAATTTCTCCAGCCGTCCTTCGTCCTCGCTGTAGAACAGGGCACGGTAAGGCCCCAGTTTGCTGGCCGCCGGTGTGTCAATCAGGTTGGCCGAGTCTTCAGCGCTCATCTGAAAGACAACCCGCATGGTGAACTCACGCAGTGCCCGCCGGTCCAGGCTGCGGTTCAGGTTGGTCAAGGTGTCACACCAGACCACAGTGTGCACGCCTAGATCTGGGCCCTCGCGCAGGATGGTGGTGAACTGCTGGGCCGGGTTGGGCAGAGCCTCTTCGCTGAAGGAAGGGAAGCCGAATTCTTCTTCCAGTCGCAAGTCACGAGCACGTTGCAGACCGTAAACGAACAGGTACTTTGGCGGGGCGCTCATCTCGTCGGCATCCAGGCGGCGCTGCACGTCGGTAGCCAACTTGGCGATCATCTCGGGCAACTGGCGACGCCGTCCGATTTTCACTGGATGCGGCAAGTAGCCAGCCAGGCGAGTGAAGAAATCAGCGTAGGGGGCGTCTACGGCGCCGAAGTCGAGTACGTAGAAACTGCCCTCACCCCCGGCCCCTCTCCCGACGCTTGCCCTGAGCGAAGCCGAAGGGTCGGGAGAGGGGAGTTGGGTGGCCAGGCTGATGAGGGCGGTGGACATCATGGCCAAGGCAGCCTCATCGTTCTGGCCGATTATGAGCAGGTTGCTCCCGCTTTGACGGCGGAAAACTGCGGCTACCGGTTCGCGAATGGCGATGGGTTCGCCCAGCCAGGCACGAACGGCACGCGATGGTGCAGGCCAGGTGGGGGCAGCAAGCAAATCGTGGAGTGGGCGGTTCTTTGTCACGTCCGCTGGGGCATTCCCCTCGAAGACAATCTGCGGCTGGGGTGGTTGGTAGCCCTGTTCCTTTGCCAACGCCTGCACCTGGGCCAGATAATGGTCACGCTTATCGTCAGGGAGCCAGGCCACCTGGAAGAGGTTGTTGCCCTCCACCAGGCCGTTGGCGGCGTTGTAGATGGCCTCGCCAGGGCGGGAGAGGAGGCGGGCGGCCGGGTTGTCATCAGCCAGGATGAGGCGGGAGTCAGCCTCGCTGCATTGCAGGGCTATGCGCACGGCCATCTGGTCAATGGTGCTGCGGGCCAGGGTGTAGGCTCCGGCCAGGGTCTGGGAGCCTAGCAGGACATGGATGCCGAAAGCGCGGCCCTGCCGCACCAGCCGGTCCAGAATCTGGGAGGATTGAGAGGCGATGGCATCGTCTTCGGTGAAAAATTCTTGGAACTCGTCAACCAGGAGAAGAATACGCGGCATCTGTTGGCCGGTTTTCCGCCGGTAGTCGGCGATATGGTCCACGCCAGCGGCGCGGAAGAGGTCGCCGCGGCGCTTGAGTTCGGCGTCCAGCCCCTGGAGCACGCTTAAGCCGAACTCTCGCTCGCTCTCGATGGCGACGACGCGGGCGTGGGGGAGTTCGTGGATAGCGTAGGTCTTGAACTCCACCCCCTTCTTGAAGTCCACCAGGTAGAATTCCAGTTCGTCGGGCGAATAGGCAAGGGTCAGGGTGGCGATGAGGGTGTGGAGCAGGGTGGACTTGCCAGCGCCGGTCTTCCCGGCCACCAGGGCGTGCTGGGCCGTCCCTTTCCCCAGGTCAAGGACCTGCACCTTCGTCGCTCCGGCCCGGCCCAGAGGAACGACCAGGCCGCTACGGGTATCCCCACGCCACCAGAGCTCGGGTAGTAGGGCGATTCTCTCGAAGGGCACCTCCACCCGCATGGCCTCTTTTGCTTGGGCGCCCACGGCCGGCAGGATGCGGTCAAAGAGGTTGGAGGGCGGGGGCTCGTCTAGTTCCAGCAGGCAGTCCTTGAAATCCTCATCCTGCCAGACAAAGCGCTTGCCGTCCCAGGCGATGACCGTGGCGGTCCGTTCCAGGTCGGCCAGGTTGAAGCCGTAGGGGAGGGGCTGCTGAGTGTCCACAGCGATCAGGGTGTAGACACCGCAGCGGGGGCCGTTGGCGGCGATGCTCACCAGGCGGCGGGCGGCGGCCTCGCTGAAGTTCACCGGAAAGCTCATCACCACCAAGAGGCGGTAAGGTTCGGCCACCTCGCCCGCTTCGGCGTTGTAGGCCTCCATGGTAGGGTACTTGTCCCGCAGGAACTTCTGGATGACTGTCTCCATGTGGGCAGAGAGGTCGGCCAATCGCTGCTCGATGTGGTTGGGCTCGGTCCAAGCTTTGCTGGTGACCAGGGCTTCGTCGTAGTCGGCCAGATGCATGAAGGC
>VGOG01000176.1 GCA_016875995.1 Chloroflexota bacterium | reverse complement strand
CCCGGCCCTCTGCGGCGACTACGACATCACCATCGCCCTCAACGACGACGGCGCGGGCAGCAACCCACTGAATCTGTGCAGCGCACCCCCAGATGTACAGCAGACCGTCTCCATCCTGGACGTGCCCTTGGTAGAGCGCTGGAACCTGGTGTCCACCTACGTCAACCCCTTCACCACCAACGCCAGCGTAGTGCAACGCCCTATTGAGGGACAGTACGTGGTTATCCAGGGCTTCGATGGCGGCGCCCAGTCGTACTATCCGGACCTGCCGCCAGCGGTGAACACGCTGAAGGAGATGGATGCGGAGCATGGGTACTGGATTAAGACAGTGACTAGGGATCAGGGATCAGGGACTAGGGATCACTCGTCAGCAGTGGCTACGCTGCGCGTGGTGGGTGAGAAGTTCGCTGAGGATCGGGCGATTGAGCTGGATGCGGGCTGGAATCTGGTGAGCTATCTGCCGCGCCAGCCGCTGGCCGTCGCCGATGCCCTGCAAAGCATTGACGGGAAGTACACCGTTGTGCTGGGCTACGATCAGGGCGCGCTGTCCTACTACCCAGACATTGATCCCAGCTTCAACACCCTGCGCGAAATGAAGCCCATGTTTGGCTACTGGATCAAGATGGTCCAGGCGGGCACGCTGCAATACCCAACCACGGCCGATTTTCGATTGCCGACTGCCGATTTGCGATTGAAAGACAAAATCGAAAATCGCAAATCGCAAATCGCAAATCCCACCAACACCTGGGTCAACTTCTACGGTACGGCTTCTTTGCCGGTGGGAACCGTTGTCCAGGCGATGGACCCCGACGGCGTGGTGTGCGGGGCCACGGTGATCACCCACGAAGGACAGTACGGCCTGCTGGCCTGCTACGGCGACGACCCCGCCACGCCTGGGGACGAGGGAGCGCGACTGGGAGACACGATTCAGTTGGTGGTGGATGGTCAGGTGCTGGGCGTGGGGACGTGCAGCGAACACGGCAGCCGCCAGTGGAGGCCGCTGGGGCAAGCAGAGGTGTGGTCAGTGTACCTGCCTTTGATAAGAAAAGGGAGCAGATAGAAGGAGAAACCAGGTTTTTCCCTGTCTGAGCAAGCAAATCGTTGCTTTTGGGCTCTTCTGGGACGCGAAGAGATGTCTCATCAACGAAAAAAACCTGGTTTCTGAAACAAGCTCCAAATCATCCTTGACGGAAACCAGTGGACATGTTAGAATAATCCAAACCGCAGGAGTCATCCCGTGCATCACCCTTGGAGGCTGTTATTGTGCCTGGCCTGCCTGCTCGTAGTGGCCCAGACGGCCTGGTCGGACGAGGAATTGCACCCTACGCCCTGGTTCGTGGACTTCTGGGGCCAGCAGTCCACCCTGAACGACCAGCCCCTGCCAGTGGGGGCCGTGATCCGCGCCTACGACCCCAGCGGCGTGCTGGCCGGCCGCGCCGAAGTGACCCTGAGCGGCTGGTACCTGATGGCGGTCTACGGCGACGACCCTCAGACCGAGCTGGACGAGGGGGCCATATCCGGCGACACCATCACCTTCACCATCAACGGTCGCCCGGCCGTTCCGGTAGGGCCAGACCAGCCGCGGTGGACTGCCTCGGGCGAGCGGGTCCACGTGGAGCTCAGCGCGTCCACCCTGTTTGGCGACCTGGATGGCGACTGCGACGTGGACATTGTGGACATCATGATGGTGGCCAGCCGGTGGAGTTGTCGGCGTGAGGACACATGCTACGATGCCCGTTGTGACCTCGACGGTGATGGCGACATTGACATCGTGGACATCATGAGGGTGGCGGCTCACTGGGGGGAAGTCTGCTCTCCGTAGGCAAGCGTTCACCCCGCCCTTTCAGGGAGGGGGTGGGGGAGGGTAGGGTGGGGGTAAGACCACCCTCACCCCTGCCCTCTCCCTGGCAGGGAGAGGGAGTGAACGGTTACCCCCGTATATCAACACAGAGGCCAGGAGGAACACGACATGAAACTTGCACTGAGCGAAGCGAACGTGACACGCCCTGCAGCACAAACCATCGGACTGATCAGCCTGCTCGTCCTGATCTTAACGCTGGCCTACAGTTCGACCCCAGTTAGGGGCGATCCCGCGCCGGAGTGGGTCAACTTCTTCAGCAGCAACACCACCTTTCTCGGCCAGCCCGTGCCCGTGGGGGCCGTGATCGCGGCCTTCGATCCTGATGGCGTGCAGTGTGGCAAGTTCACCGTTATCACAGCAGGCAAGTACGGCTTCCTGGCCTGCTATCGCGACGACGACACCACGGAGGAGGATGATGGAGCCGACCCAGGGGACGAGATCAGCTTCACCATCAACGATCTGCCGGCGGTGTCCCTGGGGCCGGATGACCCCATCTGGACCAGCAACGGCGACCTGTTGGAGGTTGATCTGGGCGTACCCGATAGCGATGGCGATGGCGTCTACGACGGCGCGGATAACTGTCCCCTGGTGCCGAATCCCAATCAAACCGACACCGATGGGGATGGGGTAGGTGATGCCTGCGATAACTGCCCTGAAGTCTATAATCCCGATCAGAAAGACACCGACGGCGACGGGGTAGGCGACACCTGTGACAACTGTCCCACGGTTTATAACCCTGACCAGACAGACACCGACGGCGACGGCATTGGCGATGCCTGCGAGCCATTTCCCGTCGGCGGCGTCATCGTGCCGTTGAACAAGCTGGAGCTATTGGCACCCTGGCTGGAGATGACCGCGATGGTAGTGACGATTGCGGCAGTCCTAGCCAGGAGACGGAGGGGCTAGAAACCCGCATCCCCAAATGGTTCACAATGTAAAAGGTTCTGGCAAACGGTCCGCCAGAACCTTTTTGCTTTGAATGGCAACTCGCTTATCTTCAGTGGATTCAATCTATGCCACCATGACCAGCTCGCTGGGGTTTTCGACATAGGTCAGGGGGACTCGGTCGGCAGGGGAAGCATAGAAGGTCGTAACTTTTAGGAACTGGTTGACGGGCGGCGTGGTGATGATACGCGCCACTGTCTCCCGTAGCTCTTCTGGCAGGTCATCCAAGCCGGTGAGGGCGAAACTGCGAACTCCCAGTTCAGTCGGAGAAGTAAGAATGGAAAAGTCGAGGATGGTGAGGCCAGCAGCTCGGCCTTGTTCACGGTGAAAACGCAGTACGATGTTATCCGTCAGTTCGACGGCACAGGTGGCCTCAACATCGTCGAACACGATTTCAAGGATATCGCCCACCTCTTCGTAGGCCAAGTGTATCCTTTGGCCGTCCTTGGTAAAGAGTTCTGTCTCATGCAAACGAAGCTCACTCATAATGCCTTATCCCTCACGAGGAATATACGTGCCCCAAGCAGTGATTACAAAGTTGTTGGAGGCAAATGTTCCATCTGGACGTAGTTGGGTCGCAAATCTGACCACCACAACAATGGTGTTGTATTCCAGCGGCAATGCATCACAACGCCTGTAATACTTGTACTTGCTTGGGTTAGCTGGCTCTTGTCTCCGTCGTCCCTTTCTCAGCGTGTCAAGCAGATCATCCAGGAGACCATCGAGTTCATCGTGATAGCGAAGAATGTAGTCCCACCGCTCCCGCGTCATGTAGATTTCATTGCCGTAGCGGTCATGGACTGTCCACTTGGACACAGCACGTCTCCTATGGTGTATTGCTCAGCGGTAGTGACTGACAAACTAAGTATAGCACACTTTGTCTGTAGAGACAAGTTGGCTTTGTGGGCTAGTTCACAATGCAAAAGGTTCTGGCAGATGCTCCGCTAGAACCTTTCGTTATCTAACACCTCACTCATTGCCTCATCCCTCGTCGCCTCATCACTCATTGCCTCATTGCCTTGGCGCCACCTGGATTGTCTTCTCCTGAGTGCAAGTCACCAGGCCCGGACCACCCCCCTTGATGCGGCGCACGTACCGTCGCTCGGTATAATCCACGGCCACGCGGGCTGAACCCCGCGCCTGGGAGTAGTACGCCGCCAACTGAGCCGCCTGCCGCAAGGTGGCCTGCGGCACCTCCCGTCCCTCGGTCTTGACGACGACGTGGGCGCCGGGCGCGCCCCGGACGTGCAGCCACAGGTCGTCAGGAGCGGCCCGCCGGAAGGTGACCTCCTCGTTCTGACGGCTGTTCTTGCCCACCAGGATGAGAAAGCCGTCCTGGGAATTCACAGCCAAAGGCTGACTGCGCCCCGCTTTCAGCCGACGACGCTTCTCTTTGATGTAGCCAGCTTCAGCCAGACAAGCCTCCACCTCCCGGATCTCAGGCCGATTGGCCGCCAGATTCAGGTCGGTCTGCAACTGATCGAGGTAGCGCAACTCCAGCTCCGCCCGCCGCAGCAGAGGGGGGATCTCCTCAGCCGCGCTCCTGGCCTTTTTGTACCTCTCAAAGTAGCGCTGGGCGTTCTCCACCGGCGTGAGGCTGGGGTCTAACTCGATCAGCAGGGGTAGCTCAAGAGGCACCGTCAGCTCCCGCTGCCCAGGCTGGATGCAGTGAGCGTAGGCCAGGATCATCTCCCCCTTGAGGCGCAGCTCTTCCACCTGCGCCTGCGAGACCTGCGACCTCTGCAAAGCCTCTCGCTTCCTCCGCACTCTCTCCCTGGCCCGCAAGATAGCCTCTCGCACACCTCGCCTGGCGGCTGCATAAGCATCCTCGCCAACCATCTGCTCGTAATAAGCCTCCACCGCCTGACTGATGCTCGCCACCTCTTCCCAGGTGCCGTACTGAGTCAGGGGATAGGGAGCGAAAGCCACCAGTCGCTCGCCCTCCCTCACGACGCTAGGCTGCCAGCGGTGCTCCCACACTGGCATCAGCATCTCTTGAAAAGCCTCCAGCAGAGGGGAGACCCTGGCCACCTGGGAGACGGCGGCCTCGGCATCCCCCAGGGCCCGATAGACCACTTCTCTGGCCATGAGGGGGCTGACGCCGCCGATGCTCGCCACCAGAGCTCTCCAAACAGGGGACTCAGGAGAAACGTCGGACAGGATGTCCCGCAGGCGCAATTCGGTGACGTCGGTGGGGTCGAGCTTGGACTGGGGTGGCGGGGGAACGTAGAGGCGCTGGGGCAGAATGTTGCGGTAGCGGCTCATGTCAGGCCCTACCCGCTTCACGCTGTCCAGGATGAGGCCCTCCTCGGCCACCAGAACGATGTTGCTGTGGCGGCCCATGACCTCCACGCTCAGGGTGGTGGTGCCCTCCGCGTGCTGCACCGCGAGGTGGAGCACGCGTTCAAAGAGAGGCTGCTCGATGGCCACAATCCGTCCTCCGTGGACGTATTTGCGCAATAGAAGCAGCAGCGGCGTAGGTTTCTCCATCCCGCGCCGCAGCTTCTCCCCTGCCAGGTGCAGGCGGGCGTGCTCCGCATGAGCCGAGGCCAGCAGGTATCTGCGCTCCCCGTGGGCGTAGACTTCCATCCCCACGGAAAGCTCATCGGGCAGGAGGACCTTTTGCACTCGCCCGCCCAGGATCTGATCCCGCAGCTCGTCGGCCACGGCGGCCATCGTCAGGGCATCAAAGTACATCAGTATTCTGTATTTCGTATTCCGTTTCCAGGTCCTTCTGGATTAGAGGCATGAAAGGAGGCTCTTCCTGCGGAAGCAATGTTTCCCAGTCCAGGTGCAGCTTCATCACGAAATCGTCCAGGGTATCGCTGCCACGGACCCTGATCCTCTTCAGCTCGAAGGGGTGCTCCGATGATTGCCGATCGCCCTGATTGATGGTCACCGCCCCCCAGAAGTAGGCCGAGCGCAGGACATCCACCACCTGCTGATCGTACCTGCCCGACGGATAGGAGAAGAAGCGCGCCGTCTTCCCCGTGCGCTCCTCGATAGCCTCCTTGGAGGCCATGATCTGCCAGACCACGTAGTCAACGGGTTGCCCCCTCAGGTCAGGATGGGTATAGGTGTGGGGCTCGAACTCCATGCCCGCCGCGCTCATCTCCTTGACCTGATCCCAGGAGAGGTATCCCTCGTTCTCCTGATCAATGGGGGCGGTGATCAGGAAAAAAGTCCCCACGAAGCCGTGCTTTTTGAGCAAGGGGTAGGCGTGGGTGTAGTTATCCCGATAGCCGTCGTCGAAGGTCAGGATAATCGGCTTGCCAGGCAGGCGCTGGCCGATGGTCAGATAGTAGATGAGATCGTGCAGAGTGATGGAGTGATAGCCAGCTTTCTTCAGATAGCGCAACTGCTGCTCGAAATCCTGGGGGGTGACGGATAGGTCACGGCGGATCGCGCCGGCATCGGGCGGAGGGACGGCAATGTGATGGTACATGAGGATAGGCACCCGCGCCTCGCGTACCACTCCATCGGGCGTGGGCAGGGGAGTGGGCGTCGGGGTAGGGGTCGAGGTTGGGGTAGGGGTCGGAGTAAAAGTTGGTGTCGGAGTCCAGGTAGCGGTTGGCGTGGGAGTCGGCGTAGCTGGTGAGGAGTGTCCGATCTGAGGCAGCAGCACCCGCTGCAGCCTGGTCTGAGTGGGAGTGCTCGTCGGGGTCAGAGTCGCCATCGGGGTCGCCGTCCGAGTCGGGGTCGGGGTTACAGTCGCCGTCGGGGTCGCCGTCCGAGTCGGGGTCGGGGTTACAGTCGCCGTGGGGGTCGTTGTTGGGCCTACGACCCCAGGGGAAGCAAACCGCAACTGGAACACGGTGACGATGACCACCGCCAGAGGCAGGATAGCTATCTTCAGATAATTGCCCAGTCGCACGGGGACGGAACTCCGCAAGTTTCTCTCCTTGGCACAGTCACCCTAGAGGATACTGCAACCAGGGAAATCTGTCAAGTCTGACAGTCGTCGAGATACTTGCGCACCAGTTTGATCACCACAGTTCCGTACTTTTCCAGCTTGCGCGGGCCGATGCCCTTTACCTCTGATAAAGCCTCCAGGGTGACCGGCCGGTGGGTGGCGATGGCGCGCAGGTGGCTGTCGTGAAAGACGACGTAGGGCGGTACACCCTGCGCACGGGCCTGCTCCAGCCGCCACGTGCGCAACGCCTGGAACAACGCCTCATCCACATCCAGTCTCACCTCATCCTTCTTTGGGGGCAACTTGGGCGATGCCTCCTTCGCCGGCCTGGTCAGCCCGTCCAACGCGGTCGGATTTCGCAGCGCAGCGTTGCCCGCGGGCGTGAGGTCGAGCACGACGCCACCGTGGTCGAGTTGGCGCGCCTTCAGAAACCCACCGCGCTCCAGTTGCTCTACCATGCGTTGAACAGCGGTGTCGGAGCGAAAAGCCAGCGCGCCGAAACCTTGCTGGTCGCAGGCCCTGGACGGAGCCCGACTATCGCCGCGCAGGATGCGCACCAGGCTGAGCCGCCCCCAACTCCACGGCGCGGTCACTACGCAGCGCAGAATGGTCAACAACTGCTCCCGCTCATCGGGTAGACCGGCATCCCGTGGCGACCGGATCTCAACGCAGTTGTCGCAGGCAGAGCAGCGTTCGATGGTGCGGCCGCCCAGGTAGGCGTTGAGATGGCCGTGACGGCAGCGCACGGTTTGAGCGTAAGCGGTGATCTCGTCCACGCGCTGGGCCTGGATGGTCTCGTATCGCTCCAGCAGGGTGGCGATGCGCTGGGCGGCGTCCTTCGGCGGCGGCAGCATCTCCAGCAGCAGGTCGCGTCCAGCGGGGCGATAGCTCAGCCAACCGGCGTCGGCCCAGCCCAACACCTGCCGCTCGATGTCAGCGAGAGGCAACCCGGCCTGCCGTGCCACGTCCACCAGGTCCAGGGTCAGCGGCTGGCCGGGGCGCAGGCAGGCCACCTGGCAGAAGGCCGACAGCTCAGGCGCGGAAGCCGTCACATCGCTGGTCGTCAGGCAGACGATGGCCGCGTGAGGTACGTCGGGGCCACGTCGCAGCAGACCCACTTGCTCCAGCAGGCTCAGGGCCACGCGCACGCGGGTGTCGTCGGCTTGCAGGCCTGTACTGAGCGAAGCGAACGTATCGCGCTCCAGGTCTGCCGCCGCAACCCGGCCAGCAGGGGCTCCTCCCAGGCGCTGTTTGACCGCCGCGTAGATGGCCCGCAGGAATTCGATGGGCATCACGTCTTGACGGGCGCGACGGGTCAGGGTGGCCCGGTCTGAGGCAGCGTACATCAGCAGGCAACGGGCGGGCAACCCATCGCGTCCGGCCCGGCCGGCCTCCTGGTAGTAGGCCTCCAGCGACGGGGGTGGG
>VGOG01000175.1 GCA_016875995.1 Chloroflexota bacterium | reverse complement strand
CCAGAGCCTCGACCAGGGGAGGATTGCGAACGAACAGGGCTTCGGAGAGGGCGGCCCCCATGGCCATCAGCCGTCGGGCCAGCTTCTCCAGAATGTCCCACAGCACGGTCCGCTCGCCCGGCGCGGCACCTGCCCAGTGCTCCAACACCGCTGCCTCGGTTTCGGCCACCTCGGCCGTCAGGTCTCCGCTGAAAGAGGGCTGAAAGGAGCCAGCCGGCCTGTCACCGATGAACACGGGATAGCTCCCGTCGGGCTGCTTCTGACCGAAGCGCAACACCAGCTCGTCGCTCATGTCGGCTCTCCTGCAGGTCTTACAGTACCCTGCAACATTTGTTGGGTTCTTGGCAGTTGGCATGGACAGTTGGCCGGAGCCCTCAACTTGTTGAGGTTTGTCGCGCCGCGGCCCCCAATAAGTTGGGGACTCCGATACTGTGACCCTAGGCCGGCGGCTTGGCCTTCGCTGATTTTAGCATCTCCTCCAGCATCCCATGGCCGCCGTAGTTGAGGATGGCGAAGGACAGGAGCATCCGCTTGCGCTCCTCGTCGTACTCTTGATGGTCCAGGATCTTGTCCACGTATCCGCTGGCCTGGCTGGCGGTGACTACCAGGCCGCCCTCCAACAGCAGCCGCGCCTTCCGCTCCAGGTCGTCCAACGCCAGCCGATCCATGGCCTGCTCCACCATCCGCACCCGCTGGCCGGCCAGGGCCACGTCTATGCGGCGCCGGCAGAAGCTCTGCAACCGATCGTACAACTCGTCCAGACGGATCTCCACCCCTTCCGAGCCAGCCGTGCCGGGCAGTGGCTTCATCACCGTGAAGCGGGTGCGCACCACGGTGGGCAGTCCCAGCCCCACGGTCAGCGCCACCCAGGGGGAATCGCCCGCCGTCCCCAGGCTGCGCATCAGCGCCAGGATCAGCACAGCCATGGTGACGTTCAACAGCAGCAACAGGGTTGAGCCCCAGGTGCGCAGGGCGCGCACCGGATCCAGCTCGAAGGAGCTGACCACCTCGGACACAGCCAGAACCAGGCTGGCCCCGCCGGCCAGGAGATACAGCCCCCAGGGCACGCCGGCCAGCCACGTCGCTATGGTGTTGAGCACAATCATTTCACCCTCCTGGAAACCTGCAATTCCCGCTGCAGACGCAAGGCCCGCTCGTTGAGCGTCACCAGGTCGCCTCCCAGGCGGCCCTTCACCTGCCTGACGTCAATCAATTGCTTCTCCTTCAGGGACAACAGCGGGTCGTTGATCTCCTCAGGGAGGGAGAAGGTCTTGACAGCCAGCTCGGCCGGCGTGGCCGCCCCCACCTGACCCAACACCGCCAAAATGGCCTTCTCCTCTTCTGATAGAGAATCCTCCAGCTCCCTCAACGTGGTCAACGTTTCAACCATGGTCTTTCACCTCCTGACTGTTCTATTTTCTCATCATCGGGACTTTGATCCCGTGTTCTTTGGCCATCTCGATGGCTCTCTCGTAGCCGGCGTCTGCGTGGCGGACGATGGCCGTCCAGGGGTCGGCGGTGAGCACCCGCTCCAGCCGCACCGCGGCCCCCGCCGTGCCGTCGGCGACGACGACCTGGCCGGCGTGGATGGAGTAGCCGATGCCCACCCCGCCGCCGTGGTGGATCGAAACCCAGGTGGCCCCGCAGACGGCGTTGAGCAGGGCGTTGAGCAGCGGCCAGTCGGCGATGGCGTCGGAGCCGTCCCGCATCCCTTCCGTCTCCCGTCGCGGCGAGGCCACCGAGCCGCCGTCGAGATGATCCCGCCCGATGACGATGGGCGCTTTCACCTCGCCACTGGCCACCAGGTCGTTGAAGGCCAACCCCGCCGTGGCCCGCTCCCCGTAGCCCAGCCAGCAGATGCGGGCCGGCAGGCCCTGGAACGCCACCTCCTCTCGCGCCAGGCGAATCCAGCGGGCCAGGTGCTCGTCCTCGGGGAAGAGCTCCAGGATGGCCTCGTCGGTCTTGTAGAGGTCCTCGGGATCGCCCGACAGGACCACCCAGCGGAACGGCCCCTTCCCCTCGCAGAACAGCGGCCTGATGTAGGCCTGGACGAAGCCGGGAAAGTCGAAGGCGTCCTTCACCCCGGCGTCGTAGGCCCGCTGGCGCAAATTGTTCCCGTAGTCGAAGACCACCGCGCCCTTCTGCTGGAACTCCAACATGGCCTGGACGTGCTCGGCCATGGATTCCATAGCCCGCCGGCTGTACTCCGCCGCATCCCTTTCCCTGTCCCTGAGATCTTCGGCCTCCTTCAGGGTGAGGCCCCTGGGGACGTAGCTGAGGGGGTCGTGGGCCGGGGTCTGGTCGGTGACCACGTCGGGGACGACCCCACGGACGACCAGCTCCGGGTAGACGTCGGCGGCGTTGGCGATGAGGCCGACGGACATTGGCTGTTCTTTGTCGAGAGCCTCCTCCACCAGGGTCATCGCTTCCTCCAGCGTGTCCACCACCGTGTCCACGTAGCGGGTGTCCAGGCGGCGCCGGGCGCGGGCCGGGTCCACCTCCACGACCAGGCCCACCCCCTGGTTCATGGTGATGGCCAGGGGCTGGGCTCCGCCCATCTCCCCCAGGCCAGCGGTGAGGACAAACCTGCCCCTGAGGCTGGGCCAGCCGGCGGCGCGGGCGGCGGCGCCCAGGGTCTCGTACGTCCCCTGGAGGATGCCCTGCGTGCCAATGTAGATCCAGCTCCCGGCGGTCATCTGGCCGTACATGATCAGCCCCTGGCGTTCCAGCTCGTCGAACACCTGCTGGGTGGCCCAGGCGGGGACGAGATTGGAGTTAGCCAGCAGGACGCGCGGGGCGTCGTGGTGGGTCCTGAAGACGCCGACGGGTTTCCCCGATTGCACCAACAGCGTCTCGTCGTCCTCCAGCTCTTTCAACGTCTCGATGATAGCCTCGAAGCACTCCCAGTTGCGGGCCGCCTTTCCTCGCCCGCCGTAGACGATCAGCTTTTCCGGATCACCGGCCACCTCGGGATCCAGGTTATTCATCAGCATGCGCAGGGCCGCTTCCTGCCCCCAGCCTTTGCAACTGAGCTCCGTGCCCCTGGGGGCGCGAACGATTCTGGTCATACTCCTCACCTCCATCCCTCACGTTTCACGTTTCACGCTTCACGTTTCACGCTTCACGTTTCACGTTTCACGCTTCACGCTTCACGCTTCACGTTTCACGTTTCACGCTTGTAACTACTCAGCCTCTGTTGTCATTGCGAGCGTTTTTTGCGAAGCAATCCCCAACTTGCGAATTGGAGATTGCTTCGTCGGCAAAAACCGCCTCCTCGCAATGACAGCCTGAGTAGTTACTCACGCTTCACGCTTCACGCTTCACGTTTCACGTTTCACGTTTCACGCATTACAGTCTCCTCACGCCCTGGCCCCACGGACACGAAGCCCGCCGGGGCGTCGGCCAGCTCTTCAATACGCCGCACGTAGTCCAGGGCTGCCTGGGGGAGATCGGACAGCGCCCTGGCCCCGCGGATGTCCTGGCTCCAGCCCGCCCACTCCTCGTAGATGGGCCTGCACTCGGCCAACACCTCGGCGCTGGGCGGGAAGCTCTCCAGGCGCTGGCCACGGTAATCGTAGGCCACACAGATGTTGATGGTCTCCAGGCCAGTCAAGATGTCCAGCTTGGTGATGGCGATCTCCGTCAGCCCGTTGATCTGGGCGGCGTAGCGCAGGGCCACCCCGTCCAGCCAGCCGCAGCGCCTGGGGCGGCCGGTGGTGGTGCCAAACTCGTCCCAGGGATGCTCCCCCGTCCCCCGCAGCCGGTCGCCCACCTCGTCGAGCAGTTCGGTGGGCATGGGGCCGGCTCCCACCCGCGTCTGGAAGGCCTTGACCACCCCGACGACGCGCCCGATGTGCCGCGGGCCGAAGCCCAGTCCGGTGAGTGCGCCGCCGACGATGGGCGAGGAACTGGTCACGAAGGGATAGGTGCCGTGGTCGAGATCGAGCAGCGTGCCCTGCGCCCCTTCGCAGAGCACCCTCTTGCCCGCTCTCAAAGCGTGGTGGAGGATGGGCGCGGTATCGGCCACGTAGGGCGCCAGTCGCACGGCGTAGTCGGCGAACTCCTCCGCTACCTGGTAGGGATTGAGCGGCGGCTGATCATAGATGCGCTCCAGCACGGCGTTCTTGGTTTCCACCGCCGCGCGTACCTTCTCCACGAAGCCGGCCTCATCGAGCATGTCCCAGGAGCGCAGGCCCTCCCTGGCCGCCTTGTCGCCATAGGCTGGGCCAATGCCCCGCTGGGTGGTGCCGATTCGCCCCTCGCCCAGCGACTTCTCAGCCGCGCCGTCCAGCGCCACGTCGTAGGGCATGATCAAATGGGCCCTCGCGCTCAGCCTGAGCCGCTCGGGCGAGACGTCAACGCCCCGCTGGGCCAGCTCCTCGATTTCCCGGCTCAGCGTCCTGGGGTTGACGACCACTCCGTTGCCGATGATGCAGGTGGTATGGGGATACAGAATCCCTGACGGCACCAGGTGCAGGGCGAACCTATCCTCGCCGACGGTCAGTGTATGGCCGGCGTTGTCGCCGCCGTTGTAGCGGGCCACGACGTGGGCCTCGGCGGCCAGCAGATCGGTGATCTTCCCCTTTCCCTCGTCACCCCACTGGGTGCCGACGATCACGGTAGCGGGCATTTGTCCTCCTCTCGCAAATCAGCAAATCAACAAATCGGCAAATCAACAAATCAGCAAATCGGCAAATCGGCAAATCGGCAAATCGCAAACAGCTACTCAGGCACGCCCAGGAGTTCGACGGCCAGGCGGGCGTAGACCCGAGCGGCGGCTGCAACGTCGTCCAGACGGATTTGGTCGTCCACGGTGTGGGCGAAGCGCTCCTCGCCGGGGCCGAAGCCCACCGTGGGGATGTTGGCCCTGCCCATGGTGTAGGCCCCATCGGTGGAGAAGGCCCACTGGCCGATCTTCGGCCGGTAGCCTAGCGTCTCCCGGATGGCCCGGGCGGTGGCCTGCACCAGGGGATGATCGTCATCCAGGGCCCAGGCGGGATAAAACTCCCTGGCCTTGCACTCGTAGCCGGTGTAGCTAATCGTCCGATACTCAGTGACATTTACCTTGGCCTCGACCCTCTCCCGGGTGATGATCCCCTGGATCTCTGCCAGGGCCTTGGCCTCGGTCTCGCCCAGCGTAAGGCGGCGATCAATGTAGAAAGTACAGGCGTCGGGGATGGCGTTGCGGCTGGCGGCGGAGCTCTCAATCTGAGTGACAGCAATGCTCCCCTGGCCCAGGAAGGGGTCAATGGCCAACTGAGGGGCCAGAAGCTCGACGCCGAACATCAGCCGAGCGGCGTCGTAGATGGCGTTCCTCCCCAGGCTGGGACTGGAGGCATGACAGGACCTGCCTCGGACGGTGACTTTCATTCCTATGCGGCCCCGATGGCCCCGTTTGATCTGCAAATTGGTGGGCTCCCCCAGGACGACGAAATCGGGCCTGATGCCCTCTTCCTCGACCAGCACTCGCATGGCCAGGCCCTCGCAGGGCTCCTCCTGAACGACGCCCACCACGCAGAGCTCGCCGGCCAATTGGATGCCGGCGTCAACGAGGGCCTTGACTCCGTAGACCATGGCCGCCAATGCGCCCTTCATGTCACAGGCGCCCAGACCGTACAGCACTCCCTTCTCGATCTGGGCTGCGTAGGGATCACGGGCCCAGGAAGCGGGATCGCTGACGCTTACGGTGTCCATGTGCCCGTTGTAGATGAGCCTGGGACCGGGGCCGGCGCCGAGGCAGCCGATGACGTTCCCGATGCGATCCTGCCGAACCCTTGGGAAACCCACCCGCCGCATCTCCTCCGCCAGCCGTTCGGCCAGCGCCCTCTCCTGGGTAGAGAGGCTGGGGATGCGGATCAAATCCTGGAGAAAAGCAACCAGGTCGTTTCGGTCTTGAGAAGAGAGATTAAACATGATCCAACTCCAAAATCCAAAGCTCAAAGTCCAAACCCTTTTGAGCTTTGAACTTTGAACTTTGAGCTTTAATAGGCGCCTCTGCCGGCGAGGACGGCGGGTATAGTCTTCAGGGTGATCTTGAGATCCAGAAGCGGCGACCAGTTTTCCAGGTAATAAATATCCAGCAGGCACATCTCATCGAAGGCGAGCTGGCTGCGGCCACTGACCTGCCACAGGCCAGTGATGCCCGGCGAGGCCTCCAGACGCTTGCGGTGCCACTCCTGGTACTGCTCCACCTCCAGAGGGATGGCCGGGCGGGGACCGACCAGGCTCATCTCCCCCCGCAAGACGTTGTAGAGCTGAGGAAGCTCGTCCAGGCTGGTGCGACGCAGGACCCTGCCCACGCGAGTACAGCGCGGATCGTGGCGCATCTTGAAAGTGGGGCCCACGACTTCGTCCAGCTCTGCCAGTTGAGGACGTTCCTCCTCTGCCCCCTGGTGCATGGAGCGAAACTTGTATAACACGAACCTGCGTCCCCCTTTACCCACTCGAAGCTGTTTGAAAAGGATGGGGCCGGGGGAATCCAACTTGATGGCCACTGAGATGAGAAGCAACAGGGGGGAGAGAAAGATCAACCCTGCCAGAGAGAGGGCCACGTCGCTGGCGCGCTTGAAGGCCAGGTTCCACCCCGTGATGGATATTTCTTTGACACCGATAATGGGGATGCCGCCCAGGTCCTCGATGTCCACCCGGCTGAGGGCCAACTGGAACAGGTCGGGCACGATGCGAGCCCGAACCCGCTCCCGCTCGCACTGATGCATGATTCCCAGAATCTTGCGGTGATACATCCAGGGCAGGGTGACGATGACCTCGTCAATGGCCTCCTCCTGTACGACCTGGGGCAGCTTATCAATCCCCCCCAGCGCCTTGAGGCGGCCGATGTCAGCGCTATTCTTCTCAGGGTCATCGTCCACGAAGCCGATGACCTGGTAGCCCAGCTCGGGCTGGGCCACGATGTTGCGCATCAGCCTGCGGCCCACCTCGCCGGCTCCAACCACGAGCACCCTGTCCACACCCAGGCCTCGCCGCATCAGGCTCCCCCAGACCCAGCGTTTGATCAGGCGGCTCAGGGAGAGCAGAGCGATGATCATCACCCCGGCCCAGATAAACATCAGGCGGGAATAGACCAGGGGGCGGAACCAGAAGGTCATGGCCGTTATAATGACGATGCCGGTGGTGGTGCCGCCGATCAGAGCGTAGACCTCGTCGAGCCAGGAGGCGCCGCGGGGCTGATCGTAGACTCCTCCCAGCTTGTAGGCGGTCATCAAAAGAACCGTCAACACCACAGCGAAAGGTATGTACGCCCGGAAGGTGGCATCGTAGACAGGATCCACAGCACGAAACCACTGCAGGTCATAGCGCACCCAGTACGCCGCAGCGAAGGCCAGGTTGATGAGCACCACATCTGTCAAGGCCATTATCAGACAAACCCACCGCCGATATCGCTCAAACATCTCCGCCCTCCATCGCTCGCCGGTAGACCTGCACCGTCTCCTGAGCGGTCTTCGTCCAAGAGAAGCCTTTGGCCCTTTGCAAGCCCCGCTCCCTCATCTCCTGCCGCAGAGCCTCGTCGCCCAAAGCCCGCCTCATGGCTTCCGCCAACCCCTCGACGTCCAGGGGATCAACAGTCAGCCCCGCCTGGCCCACCACCTCCGGCAGCGACGAAGTGTTGGCCGCGACCACCGGCGTCCCACAGGCCATGGCCTCCAGAGGGGGCAATCCAAAGCCCTCGTAAAGAGAAGGGTAAACAAACAGCTCCGCCGCGTTGTGCCACAGCGGCAACTCGCTGGCGGGGATGTAGCCGGGAAACATCACCTTGTCCTCCAGACCCAATTCCTCCACGCGGGCGAAAACGTCCTCGTAAAACCAGCCCTTGGCCCCGCCGATAGCCAGCTTCAGGGTCGCAGGGTCGCAGGGTCGCAAAGTCGCAGGGTCGCAGGGTCGCAGGGTCGCAAAGGCCTCGATGAGCCTGGTGACGTTTTTGCGCGGCTCGATGGTGCCCACGAAGAGAATAAAGCGTTCCGGCAGGCCACGCTTGGACCGAAAAGCGGCCACCTGATCCTTGGCCAGGGGTCGAAAGGCTTCGTCTAATCCGCAATAGACCACCTCCACTTTATCAGGCGGAACCCCCAGCAGGCGGACCACGTCGCGTTGGGTGCTCTGGGAGATAGCGATGACGCGCCTGGCTTTCCTGGCTGAGAGG
>VGOG01000174.1 GCA_016875995.1 Chloroflexota bacterium | reverse complement strand
ACCCAGTACACCACCACTGCTCCTCGGTATTCGTCAGCCCATCGGCGTTGTCGTCCACACCGGTGAGGGCGCCAGCCCCGCCTTGAGCTCGGGAGCAAGGGGGCGGAGGAGCTGCCGAATGTCTACCTCCGATCAGATGAACTGGGCGATGGCCATCAGGATGGTCATGATAAGAGCCAGCGTTCCCACCGTCCAGCGGGTCATGGTGCTGATGTGCCTGTACATCTCGTCGAAGCGCTCGTTCATGGTGCGGTGCAGGTCGGCAATACCGGCTTTCACATCGACGACGTCGTGCTCCAAGATGTCCAGGCGCGAGAGCACCTCACGATATTCGTCACGACGCACGGCGTATTCAACCATTATGATCTCCCAAACAGCGCCGCGCTCTCGATGTGATAGGTCTGGGGAAACATGTCCACGGGCTGCACTTCCACCAGTTGATAACCGCCAGCAGCCAGCTTACGGGCGTCGCGGGCCAGGGTGGCCGGATCGCAGGAGACGTAGACGAGGCGACGAGGGGCCAGCTCGATTAGAGCCGCCAGCGCTTCTGGCTGACACCCCTGACGGGGCGGGTCTAACACCGCCAGGTCAATCGGCCTACCCAACCGGGGCAAGAATGCTTCCACGCTGCCCTCGACGAACTCCACGTTGGCCAACTCCGCAGCGTTCAGACGGGCATCCTCCACCGCGCCTGTGGCTTCCTCAACGCCGATCACCTGGCCCACTTTGTCGGCCAGGCTCAGGGCGAAGGTCCCTACGCCGCAGTAGGCGTCCAGGAGCACTTCGTCCCCCGCCGGGGCCAGGTACTCGCCGACCACCCGAATCAACTCCTGGGCGGCAGCGGTGTTGACCTGGAAGAAGCTGGTGGCCGAGATGCGGAATTTTCGCCCGGCTATGACCTCGGTGATGTAATTGTCGCCGATGAGGTTGACGGGGGTGCCGTCGGAGAGGAGCAGGACGCAGGAGACGGGCAGATCGCTCTCCAAAGCCGGCGGCTCGTCGTCATGGGTCTCGAAGATGATCATCTGATCGCCAGTGTTGACCCCGGCTCGCAAGGAAAGCCGCGCCAGCCCCGGTAGCTCAAGGTCGAGGGCAGCGAAGAGTTCGTCCAGGAGAGGATGGAGCAGGTAGCAAACCTCGATAGCTTGCACCCGGCGGCCATCGGTGGCCACGAAGCCCAACCGGCCGTCATCGTCAACCGCAAACTGGACGTGGTTGCGGTAGTGCCACCCCCCCTCTCTCCCCCCCTGGCAGGGGGGGATGGGGGGGGTGGGGATGGTCGGTTTCACGGGGACCTCTGGAAGGCGGCCGAGGCGGGCCAGTTGGTCCCGAACCACCGCGGCCTTGAACTCCAGTTGGGCCTGGTAGGCCATGTGCTGCCACTGGCAGCCGCCGCACTTCCCAGGCCCAAAGTGGGGACACGGGGGATCAACCCGGTGAGGCGAAGGGGAGAGGACTTCGACGAGCTGTGCGCGGGCGTAACTCCCCTTGTCCTCGACAATGTCTACCACGACCTCCTCGCCCGGTATGGTATAAGGCACGAAGACCACCTTGCCTTCGTGCCGTCCCAGGGCATCGCCGCCGTGGGCCATATCGGTTAACTGTAGCTCGAAACACTCTCTCATCAGCCCTATTGTATCCATATAGCCCTATCGGTCAAGAAAGGAGCCCTCGTCAGCTTTCCGCCGACGAGGGTTCTTTTTGGCTGTGAAAATGCCTGCTACGCAGAAGCGATCTCATGCCGCGTCAGGGCTAGAGACCGCGCAGCTTCATGGATAGATGCCTCGCAACAGGGTGGCAGTGGCCACGCGGTCAATGGCCAGGATGTAGGCGGCGATACGCAGGTTGACCTCTCGCCGTTGGGAGATGGCCAGCACGTCCTGAAATGCCTTGACCATGATCTTCTCCAGGTTCTTGTTGACCTCGTCTTCGCTCCAGAAGAAGTTCTGCAAGCCCTGTACCCACTCGAAGTAGGACACCGTCACCCCGCCGGCGTTGGCCAGGATATCGGGAATGACGAAGGAGCCTTTGTCGAACAGGATGTCGTCCGCCTCCGGCGTGGTAGGGCCGTTGGCCCCCTCGGCGATGATGCGGGCCTTCACACTATCGGCGTTTTCTTGGGTGATCTCGTTCTCCAGGGCCGCCGGCACCAGCACCTCGCAGTCCAGTTCCAGCAGTTCCTTGTTGGTGACCGTATCGGTGCCCGGATAGCCGGCCACGGCGCCGGTCTCCTTCTTGTGACGCACCACATCCTTGACGTTCAAGCCTTTTAGATTGTAGATGCCCCCTCGCGAATCGCTGGCGGCGATGATGGTGCAGCCCATTTCCTGCAGCAGTTGGGCACCGATGGCCCCCACGTTGCCGAAGCCCTGCACCGCCACCCGCGCTCCTTCGATGGGCATGTTCAGGTGCTTGAGGGCCTCGCGGGTGGTGAACATCACCCCGCGTCCGGTGGCCTCCCGACGGCCCAGGCTGCCGCCGATCTCGATGGGCTTGCCGGTGACCACCGCCGGCACGGAATAGCCCTTGGTCATGCTGTAGGTGTCCATGATCCAGGCCATGGTCTGGGCATCGGTGTTGACATCGGGGGCCGGGATGTCGGACTCAGGGCCGATGAACATGATGATCTCGCTGGTGAAGCGCCGCGTCAGGCATTCCTTCTCCCGCACCGACATCTTCTTGGGGTTGCAGACCACACCGCCCTTGGCCCCGCCATAGGGGATGTTGACTACCGCGCACTTCCAGGTCATCCACATGGCCAGGGCGCGCACCTCGTCCAGGGTCACGTCGGGGTGGTAGCGGATGCCGCCCTTGGCCGGCCCGCGAGCCAGGTTGTGCTGCACGCGGTGGCCGGTGAAAATCTGGATGCTGCCGTCGTCCATCTTCACCGGGAAATTGACGGTTAGCTCTCGCTTGGGAACCCGCAGCTTGGCCTTGATACCCGCTTTGAGATTGAGATACTTGGCCGCATTGTCGAATTGTCGCTGCGCCATCTCGAAGGGGCTTTCCTTGATGATGCCTTCTTGCATTCTCTAACCTCCTTGGTTTTGTTTTTGAGAAACAAAAAGCGCCCAGGGGCGCTCTTCACAAACTACGCCAAAGAACGCCCTTGTTCTTCTTGAGTTCGCCTAATTGTACCCCAAAAACCTCAAAAATCAAACCTCACTTGGGTTCAACTTCTTCTTCAGTAGCTCGTTCACCAGGTGGGGATTGGCCTGGCCGCGGGTGGCCTTCATTGCCTGGCCGACCAGGAAGCGCAGCACGGGCTCTTTCCCTCCCAGGTACTCCGCCACCGGGCCGGGGTTCTCCGCTATGACCTGTTCGACGATGCGCGAGAGCTCCTCGACATCGCTGACCTGGGCCAGACCTCGCTCCTCGACGATCTGGGCGGCAGGATGGCCTGTCTCGAACATCTCGGCGAAAACGTCTTTGGCGACGCTGATGCTGATGGTGCCCATCTCCACCAGGGCCAACAGTTCC
Organism: Chloroflexota bacterium; assembly: GCA_016875995.1. Lineage (GTDB taxonomy): Bacteria > Chloroflexota > Anaerolineae > VGOG01 > VGOG01 > VGOG01. The sequence continues at coordinate 4,751 of VGOG01000174.1, read as the reverse complement.
ACGAGATGTTCCGGCTGCACTTTCACCACTTCGATATCAGTGCCGGTATCCTTCAGCAGCCGGAATAGCTCCCCTGTAACCCAGTTGCTAATGGCCTTGGCGCTGATCTCTCCTTGTCCCTTGTCCCTTGTCCCTTGTCCCTTCTTCACACAGGATTCGAAGTAGTCGGCCACGGCCCGCTCCGCCGTCACCACACTGGCGTCGTAGTGGGATAGCCCATACTGCTCCACGAAGCGGTCCCGCCTGGTGTCGGGCAGCTCAGGCAGCCTGGCCCTGATTCCCTCCACCCATTCCTGGCTGAGGACGAGGGGCGGCAGGTCCGGCTCCGGAAAATAGCGGTAGTCGTGGGCATATTCCTTGCTGCGCTGCACCACGGTCACCCCCCTGGCCTCATCCCAACCCATCGTCACCTGCTCGATGCGTCCACCCGCTTCCAAGACCCTGGTCTGCCGTTCGATCTCGTATTCCAGGGCTTGCTTCACGGAGTGGAAACTGTTGAGGTTTTTCACCTCCACCTTGGTGCCAAGTTCGTCGGTACCCTTGGGCCGCAGGGAGATGTTGGCCTCGCAGCGCATGGCGCCCTCTTCCATGTTGCCTGAGTTCACGCCCAGGTATCTCAGAATGGTGCGCAGCTTGGTCAGATACTGGCGGGCCTCCTCAGGAGTGCGAATGTCGGGCCGGCTGACGATCTCCATGAGAGGTACGCCGGAGCGGTTGAAGTCCACCAGGCTGTGCCCGCCCAGGTGGAACAGCTTGGCTGTGTCTTCTTCAAGATGTACCCGCTCGATGCCGATACGCCCGATTTCCCCGCCGGCCTCGATCCCCAGCCAGCCATCGCGGGAGAGGGGCAGGTCGTACTGGGAGATCTGGTATCCTTTGGGCAGGTCGGGATAGAAGTAGTTCTTGCGGTCGAATTTGGAGAACTCAGGAATCTGACAATTGAGGGCCAGAGCGGTCATAATGGTGTACTCGACGGCCTTTTGGTTGATCACCGGCAGCACCCCCGGCATCCCCAGGCAGACGGGACAGACGTGGGTATTGGGCTCGGCCGCCGCATAATCGGCGCTGCAACGGCAGAACATCTTGGATTGGGTCAGCAGTTGGGCATGGACTTCCATGCCGATAACGGCTTCGTAATCCACCATTCTCTCCTAAAGGGATAGGTTTGGGTTCTCGGTGGGCAGTCCTTCAGCCTCGGCTGCCTCCAACAAATCCTCGTCGGCGGCGACGAAGGTAAGGGGCGGCAGTTTCTTCTGGAGCAATTCTGCGTTCACGGAAAGAGCCGTCGCCAATTGGACGGCGTCGTAGCCACGCAGTTTGTGCTCTTGAGTCAAGTTGATGGCTACCCTGATAATCTTGCTATTGAGAGGGACGACCTTGTACTGCTTGTCTGCATCCCGCAGGAAAAGCCTCAAATACTTGTCCCGCTTCTCAATAGTAATTCGTCCCCTTCGCTGCATCTTAGCGAAGGCAGCGGCCACCTCCACCGTTCCGATCTCGGCGATGACGATCGTGTTCTCATCTTCTGCAACGATAGAGCGTACCCAACCACTGCCTGTTTCGGTAGCGTATCGTTTGGCGATGCCACTGCTGTCGAAGTAGTAGGCTGGCATCACTTCTCCCCCCTATTCTCAATGATGATTTGCGAAAGGGGAGGATCGAAAGATCGCTCTGCCAACTCGCGGCGCACCGCTTCGTAGTCAATGCTAGGGTCAATCATTTGCCGCAACTCCTCGCTCAAGGGGCGAATGAGCCCCGCTTCTTGTAGAGCCTGGATAACCAATTCCCGCTCGCTTTTGGCTTCCGGAGCCAGCTCCTTTTGCAGAATCCGCAGAGCTACCTCTTGCAGCTCCTGCTCTCTCTCTGAGGCGCGTTCTTGCAGCAGTCTGAGCAAATCTTTCGGCAATTCTAATGTCAGCGTAGTCATATTCCTCACCTCCACTTTCAAAGCAGCATCTCTAACGGTTGGTACTCGAACCCGTGGGCTTTAGTGACCCCCTCACAGGTGACGTGACCCTTATAAACGTTTACCCCTTTGGCCAGGGCAGCGTTGCTCTTCACCGCCTCGACGAAGCCTCTGTTGGCCAGTTGGAGGGCATAGGGCAAGGTGGCGTTGGTCAGGGCATAGGTCGAAGTGCGCGGGACAGCGCCGGGCATGTTGGTGACGCAGTAGTGGATCACCCCCTCTTCGACGTAGATGGGGTCGGTGTGGGTGGTGGGGCGCGCGGTCTCGACGCAGCCACCCTGATCAATGGCCACGTCAACGATTACGCTACCTGGCTTCATGCTCCTCACCATCTCTCGCGTGACCACGTGCGGTGCCCTCGCGCCGGCGACGAGCACCGCCCCGATCACCACGTCGGCGCGCTTGACGGCCTCAGCGACGTTGTGCGGGTTCGAACTCAGGGTCACCAGATTCCCCTGAAATATCTCCGTCAGATGACGGAGCCTGTCTATCCTGAGATCAATGGCGATGACACTGGCTCCCATACCGAGGGCCACTTCTACCGCGTTCTTCCCCACGCTGCCGACTCCGATGACGACCACGGTGCAGGGAAGGACGCCCGGCACTCTGCCCAGAAGCTTGCCCCGGCCGCCGCTAGGCTTTTCCAGATAATGAGCGGCCACCTGGACTGCCATCCTGCCAGCCACTTCGCTCATGGGTTCCAGCAAAGGCAGCTCGCCGTTGGTAAACTCGACCGTCTCGTAGGCCACAGCGGTCACCTTCTTCTCCATCAACACCTTCGTCAAATCCTTTAGCTCCGGATTGGCGAGGTGGAGATACGTGAAAAGGAGTAATCCCTCGCGAAAGAACTCATACTCTGGCTCGATGGGCTCCTTGACCTTGAGCACCATCTCGGCACCCCAGGCATCGGCGGCGGTAGGCACGATCTTCGCCCCGGCCTGCCTGTACTCCTCGTTGGAGAAGCCGCTACCCTCCCCAGCTCCCTTCTCGACGAGGACTTTGTGCCCTGCCTTGACCAGCATGTCCACTCCCGCGGGTGTGGCGCCGACCCTGTTCTCGGCGGTCTTTATCTCCTTTGATACGCCGATGATCATCGTTGATCCTCCTTGGAATGGGTTTTAGTTTGAATTGCTTGTACTGACCACACGTCCTCAGCCTCATCATACGCCAGTTCGAAACAATCGCCCTCCTCGGTGCGCACTGAGAAATGGGGGCCCTCCGGCGCACGCCAGGCCCGTTCCACCGCCTGGACGACGTGGCGCCGCCCACGCCAGACGAAGGCGCGGGGCTCCTGGGCGTAGGTGTAGCTAGAATAACACTCGACGATCAGTTCCATAGGGCTATAGCTTGAGTCCCTTGAGATACTCGCGGAGCGGCGGGCCGATGCGGTCGTCTTGCAGAGCCAGGGCGATGAACGTCTGCAAAAGGCGTAATGGGTCGCCGGTAGTGTACCAGGTCCCTTTGATCGGCTGGGCCACGACTCGCTTCCGTCGGGCAAGGGTTCGCATGGCGTCGGCCATCCATAGTTCCCCTCCCTTGCCCGGCTTTTGCTTCTCCAGGATTTCGACGATTTCGTAGGGCACGACGAACCGCCCTATCTGAATGAGGTTGGAGGGAACCTTCCCCCGTTCGGGCTTCTCGATGAGGTCTTCGATTTCGGGAGCCTTCGTGCCCTCTTTCAGCGTAATGCAGCCGTAGAGGTGGGCTTCCTCCCAGGGCACCTCGTAGGCGGCCATGGCCGCAGCAGGTTTATAGCACTCGTAGGCGTCCATCACCTGGCGCAGGCCGGGCGGGTCGGCATCAATCACGTCGTCGCCAAACATGTAGCAGAACGTCTCGTCCTTGCCAATGAAGGGGCTGGCCGCCAGCACGGGAGTGCCGTTGCCGTAGGGCAGATCATCCCCCTGGCGGACGAAGGCGAAGTTAGCCAACCGCGAAACGCGCCTGACCTCTTCCAGGAGGCGCAACTTGCCCGTTGCCTCCAGGGTTCGTTCCAGATCAGGTGCTGAATCGAAGTGGTCGGTGATGGCGTGGCTGCCGCGCCGAATCACCACAATGATGTCGGTGATGCCCGAATCTACGGCCTCTTCCACCACGTGTTGGAGGATGGGCCGATCCAGCAGGGGGAGCATTTCTTTGGGCACAGCTTTAGTGGCCGGCAGGAACCGCGTCCCCAGTCCGGCGGCGGCGATGACGGCTTTGGTGATTTTCATGGTTGTGGTTTCCTCTTCCGGTGTGATCCTTTCACAGCTCATCATGAGCTTCGCGAAACTGCTTATCGGTCAAACCAGCCATCTTCACCAGCTTGTGTAGCAATCTCCTGTCCACTTCTCGATGGTCAGGGATTGACAGATGCACGTAAATGTCCCCGTACTTCACCCCAGGCTTGGTTAGCACAAAATGCCCTTTGCTCTTGCCCCTGTATTGCCAGCCAAAATGCTCGAAGACCCTCACCGCCTTTCGGCCAGATATCACCGGCAGCTCCGAGATGCTCATACGGGCATCAACTCCACAGAGACAAGTTCCAACTCCCTCTCCTCCACGTCTTCTGGTGTCAATGTCGCCGCTGGAACAATGCTGGCCGCGATCATATCCTCCATCATAACCTTAAGGCAAGCCTGGACAGCATCCTTGATGTTGGCCAAGGCTTCCTCTTTTGTTTTGCCCTGAGACATACAGCCTGGGATTTGTGGGCACTCAGCGATAATATAGCCGTCTGCCCCTTTTTCTAGAATGACCTTAAGAGTCATTGGATCCTCCTCTCGGTTCCTCCATACCTCTCCTC
>VGOG01000173.1 GCA_016875995.1 Chloroflexota bacterium | reverse complement strand
GCCCCGTGCTCCCCAGGAAGCTGCCCAGGGTCACGTTGGCCACCGTGACCACGGTGGTGACGTAGCGCAGGTCGAACTGGAAGCCACCCAGGTCGCTGGCCTGGTCAATCATCACCGAGACAGTGAAGCTCTGGCCCAGAGTCACCGTGGATTGGACGGGCTCGATGCGCACCGTGGGACCCTGCTGAGCCGCTGCCCCCCTTTCCCCCCAACCTTGGGGGGCTGCCCCTGCCTCCCCCCAGAATTGGGGGGCTGGGGGGGCAAGCAAAGGCGCGGCCATCACCAGCGCGGGCAGGAGAGCAATGGCCAGGAAGGTGACGAGCCAGAACTCGAGGCCTGCCTTTTCCAACCTACCGCGGCACCCATCGAACTTCACCGCCCTCATTTTGCCATTCTTTCAGGATCAGGGGCAGGTAGATGCCGAAGCCCACACTGACTACCCCGCCCTCGACGGTGGTGGTTTTGAGCTGGGCGCGGGTGTCCACCACCAGGACGTCTCGCAAATTGAGGGGGCTTTCGCCAGGGCCCTGGGCGGTGAGAGTGATAGTCGCCAGCACGCCCGTCCCGCCGGGGCCGGGAGCGCTGCCGACGGTCACCACCCCGAAACTGGCCTGCCCCGCCTGGTTATCTATGATGGGGCCGACGACGGGGAGGACCGTCCGCCCCGTGCTGCCTGGGAAATCGCCCACCGTCACACTGTTCACCGTCACCGTCGTGGTGACGAACAGCAGCGTGAACTCGAAGCCGCCCAGGTTGCTGGCCTCCGCGATCATCACCGAGACGGTGAAGCTCTGGCCTGCCCTCACCGTGGATTCGACGGGCTCGATGCGCACCGTGGGATCCTGCTGGGCCAGTTCCACCCAAGGAGCAAGGGCGCAAGGGCGCAAGGTGCAGGGGTGAATTCTCCCCCGCTCCCGTGCTCCCCTGCTCCCTGGCCCCCCTGCTCCCCAGCACAAACGGGGGGCAAACGAAGACGCGGCCAGGGCCAGCTTCCCCCCCACCCCCCCTTTCATCCCCCCCAATGGGGGGGAAAGAGGGGGAGATTGAGGGGAAGCGGCCAGGAGGGCGAGGGCCAAGAAGATGGTGAGCCAGACATAGCACTTCATCATTTGCTCAAGACCTCGGAGGTTTCCGGCCATGCCTCTGCTAGCAAAGTTACCTTGATTATCCGATTGGTTTGCTGACGAAATCGCATCTGAAAACCTCCGAGGTCTGAATCGCTCTCATAAGTTGACACCTCACCACCCTTTCAGCACCAGGGGCAGGTAGATTTTGGACGAGGTGGGCACGTTGCCCACCACCACCAGGCCGTCCTCGACGGTGGGTGTTTTGCCCCTTGCTTTCGTGTCCAGCACCCGCACGTCCTGCAAATCGAGCGGGCTGATGCCTGCGCCCTGGGCGGTGAGAGTGATAGTAGCCAGAGTGCCCGTCCCGTTGGGCCCTGGCGCGCTGCCCAGGGTCCACGCTCCGAAATTGACCCTTCCCGTCTGGTTGTCTATGTTGGGACCGAGCAGGCCGGCCGTCCGTCCCGTGCTGCCCAGGAAATCGCCCACGGTCACGCTGTCCACCGTCACCGTCGCAGGGACGAAGAACAGAGCGAACTCGAAGCCGCCCAGGTCGTTGGCCTGGTCAATCATCACCCTGGTAGTGAACGTCTGGCCGACGTCTGCAAGTGACTGGGCGGGGTCTATACGCACGGTTGGATTCTGTAGAACAACGTCTTGCGCCCCAACTGGAGCAAGGGCTGTACTCATGTCGAGAGGGGCGAATAGCGGGCTAAATGCGATCAAGGCCAGGATAAGGGCAGTCATAAGGTATCTCATTAGCGCCTCCTTCTGATGAACGCATAGGCTAACCATGCCAGTCCTGCTCCCAGGGCAATGAGCAAGAGGCCAACTAACCAGAGATGGCCCAAACCCACAGGGCGACGGGAGATCGGCAACGCCTCTGGAGCAGGAGTAACAGTATGGGTGGGCGTCCTTCGAGGCAAGCCCAGGGCCGTTGGGGTGGCGGTGGCCGTTGGTGGCTGTAGGGTGGCTGTAGGGGCCATGGGCGTTGAAGTTGGAGAACTGGTCGGCAACAGCGTCGTGGGCTTTTCGAGCGGCGGCGTGGGCGAAAGTGTTACAGTCGGGATTTTTGTCGCTGTCGCAGCGCTTGTGGGAGAACTGATTTCCGATGTTGTAGGCGTGCTGGTGGGAAAGCTTGTTACCGTTGGCGTCCGAGTGAGAGCCACTGCCGGCGCCGAGGTCGGTGTGCTTGTCGGCCAGGGAGGGCTGGTGGCTGTTGGCGGTGGGGGGAGCGTGACTGTGGCGGTCGCGGTGGCTGTCGCTGTGGCTTTCCATACAGAGGTAAAAGTGGCCGTTGGCGTGGCCGTGGCCTGGGCTCCCGGCATGGCCGAGATAGGGCCGTGGAACTCGCTGGAGCTGTCTGTGGCTACACCTGGGCCAGGCAATAAAGAAGCAAACACCAGGACGAAAATCAAGCTGCATCTGATCATGGCTACACTCTCGACGGTCTTGGTAGCATTTCTGTTCTTAGTGTATCATAATTAACGCCTGTTGTCAAACACTCTTCTGACACCAGAGCGCGACCGAGACGGCCGCTGGAACCTTCAAACAGACCCAATGGACCTGCCTCTGTTTGATTCCAGGCCAGGATAATGGTATACTTTCTGCTGCAACCTACCGCAGGAGGAATACCATGATGCAGTTTGCTCGGCTGCTGAAAATGGGCTTGATCGTCGTGACCCTCGCCGGTCTCTCCATCAACCCGGCCCCCGTCCACGCCCAGCCCCCGGCACCGCTGGACCGATTCCAGTGGGTCCAGGGCCTCGACGACCTTTACCCGCGCGAGCATGGCCCACGACTGTCGCGCCCCATGCCCACCCGCCGACGGGCGGACATCCCCCTTCCCGATCCATCTTTCGCTATAGATTTTGCCCACTATCCGACGTCCGCAGCGATATCGGTGTTTCTGGACGAACTGAAAGCGGCCTACCCTGGGTTGGTAGAGGTGCTGGCGGCCGGGGAGTCGTGGCAGGAGCGGCCCATCCTGGCGGTGCGGATCGGCAACCACACGGCGGGCGAGGCGGATGGCCGGCCGGCGCTGTACGTTGACGGGCAGCACCACGCCCGCGAGGCGGTCAGCGCCCAGGTGGTGCTGTACTTCGCCTGGTACCTGGCCTCGCAGTACGGCAACGACCCACTGGTGACCCACCTGCTGGATACGCGGACGGTGTACGCCATCCCGTCCGTGAATCCCGACGGCAACGACATCTTCCTCGACTCGGACCAGAGACAGCGCAGGACGGCCAACCCGACGGCCAGCGACGACGACGGCGACGGCCTGTTTGACGAGGACGGACGTGAGGAGGCCGGCTACGGCACGTACGACGTGTATCATTACGAGTTCGATGCCGACTGGGTAGCCGCCCACCCGGATGATCCCTTCGAGGAAGGCTGGCAAGACCACCTGGTAAGCCGCAGGTTTTTGGGCGTGTTTGACAGCCAGGGGCGAGAGGTCCCCCAGATTGACGACGATGGGGATGGACAGACTGGCGAGGACCCGCCCGGCGGGGTAGACGCCAATCGCAACTACGACAGCCACTGGGAGTTGGGGAATGACGACCCCAGGAAGGAGGTTTACCGTGGCCCGGCCGCCTTCTCGGAGCGTGAGACCCGCGCCGTGCGGGATTTCGTGCTGGCCCGGCCCAACGTCGTGACCGCCTCCAGCTTCCACTCCGGCAGCGACGTGCTGTTGCATCCCTGGGGCTGGTCCACCACGGCCGAGCTGTCGGACGTCTTCTGGTACGAGATGTTATCGCGCAAGGGGAGTCAGCTCACCGAGGCCAACGGCTTCCACGGCGCGCCCCACACCTGGACGGCGCGGGGGCTGTACCCTGGCAGCGGCAGCACCATGGACTGGCTGTACGAGCGGGGGATCCTGACCTGGAGTCCAGAGGTCTACGGCGCCAGCGCGCTGTCCTTCACCCAGCGCATCACCACCACCAACACCTACACCGTCGGGTTGAGCATCGGTGAGGGGTTCAACCCCTCGCCGGGCGACATCCCGCTGACAGTTGATCGCTGGCGGCGTTGGAACCTGTACCTGCTGGCGGCCACGCCCAACGTGGGATTGAGCGGGGTGGACGCGGGTACTGGCGCATTGACGGTAACGGTGGCCAACGATGGGCTTCTCCCGCTGGACGTGGGGGTGGTCGCGGAGACGGAACAGGGGGTCTACACCACGACCGTGAATGGCCTGAGCGCAGCGGAGCGGGCCTGGTCGGTGCCACTCCAGCCTGGGTCGCTGAGTCAGACGGCAATCATCACCCTGATGGCCAGCAGCAGGGTTGGCACGGCGGCGGGCCCGCTGCAGGTCGAGGTAGTGAAACTGGAGATCCAGGGGGAGGCCGTGCGTGTCGTCGAGGGGCGGTTGGAGCCTTTCGTGAAGCTGGGGGATTGCTTCGGTGGTTGGTTTGCCGGGCGGGAGTGGGACACACCTGAGTATCACCTGGGCCCGCCGCTGCTGCTTGAGTTGTTCCTGCCTATCGTGGGGCGGGGTGGGTAGGGTGTGCATCATCACGCCGGCCCTCCGCAGATGATTGCCCGAGCTGTAAGCAACGTTTAGACCTCCGAGGTCTGGTGTGACCCTTGCGCGACGGAACCTGACCGCAAATACGGCCTGCTTTGTGCCTGTGAGGTTCCGGCCGAAGACCTCGGAGGTCTTAGCTCAGGGGCATCGCGGCTACGACAGCGTTTCCAAATCCTCCAGGATCGCCTCCCGCACGCGGGGCAGGTGTTCGAAGCCGCTGGGGTAAGCGAGGCGGCGCATGGGGACCTGCTGGACCATCTGGGCGAAGAAGTCCAGGCGCTGCGGCTGCAAGCCTATGGCCTCCACCACGCGGGGCGTGAAGGAATGGCGCACCAGCTCGATAACCGCGTCCCGGGGTGAGACCGGCGTGATTTCGATCTCTGTTCCCCACTGTGCCGGATCACGCCGCTCCGGCAGGTATATGCAAGCCAGGGGCTGCGACTCGTCGCAAAAGGTGCCGAAACCATCCGGGCCTACGGGGACGCGGCGCTTGGAGAGTTCGGGGTGTACCCGTTCCAGGTCCTGGTAGTGGCCCAGGAAGTGCTGGGCTTCGTCCGGCCAGAGTCGTATCTGAGGATAACCAGGGCGGCCAACGAATGCGCCGCCGCTGCGCTCCACGGGGAGGATATCGTCGGTGAGCAGTGGATAGCCGCCCTGCATTAAGGCCGCAGCTAGCACGCTCTTGCCACTCGTGCTACAGGAGAGAAAGGCTGCGACCCGACCATCTGCCACAACCGCCGAGGCGTGCAGTGCTGGGATGCCTTGCCGCTCCAGCCAGAAGGAGAGCACCGTACCCAACAGGTGAATCCCCACCATGTGGTCTTGAGTTGGGTCCAGCAGGTGGCAAACGATGCGGTCAAGCCAGAGATAGAAGTCGGTGACGTGGGTAAAGCGCAGTACGTCGCAAGCGTCCAACCGGTAGAGATGGCCGGCACTTTCTCCGCCATCTGTGCGGTTGGAACTTGCATAGGTAGGTTTGACCTGTTCCCAGTTGATGAAAAGGGGACAATGGTCAACGCAGGTAAGGGTCAAGTCAGCAGTGCCAACGCAGTGTGCAGGTTGAAAGGTGAGAGGGAAGTTGCTGACCAGGATCAGGCCAAAGATTTCGTAAACAAACCTGTTTTGAGTTCCAATCTGGTTTTCCATGTCGTCATTTGTGCGGATAAGCAGGCCATTTGGTGAGTGTCTCGGTTAGACGTGCCAACCAGCCGTAGAGCTCGCTCCACCGAGGATGGAAAGTATTAGACAGCAATACCGATGGATGATTCTAGAAGGTTTCCGGAGTACTGCCCCCTTCGGAATCTTGTAAACCTTGATTTCCGGTCCGCGTCAACTGGGTCAGCGAACCCCATTTTGTGAGCTTGGGATATTCGTAGGGCTTCCTGCTCCTCGTACCAGCACCTATTTTAACCTCATGCTCCTTGCTAGGCATGTGCTTCTCTTGCATATTCCTTCCCCCTATTGATTAATCATGTACATTGCTGCCAATACCGGCGTAGCCACATTTCCAAGGTAAGCATTTGATACAAGTAAGGATCCACGACCTCTCCACGACGAACGAGCTCATAGTGACTGTGCAATGTATCCTCGCTAACGTATCCGCGCAATACGGCCTCAGAATCTGTCAACAGGTCCAGAACTGTCTCACAGGCTTGCTCTCTAATGGCACGCTCATAGAGCGGCCCTATCAAAGTTTTACGGGATGCTCTGCGGGCCTCCTCAGGCATCACGTCGTACATGGCCCGCCTGGATAGCCACTTGTATTCCCCAGGGCGGTGAATCATGCGTTGCGGTACTGCCAATACAAAACTGGCAATACGTTGGTCACCCCAAGGATCACCAAAGCCCAAGCCAAAATGGGTGTAAGTACGCTCTAGCCATACAGCAGTACGACTTTGCCAGTAGGCGAAGACCCTTTCATAGCGTTGTCGTCGCGCCAAGCCATTGATGTTGGATTGTGGCACGTTCTCCCGGACAATCTGGGCCAATCCTACTCGGGCTGCAAACTCCGGGCGGACCCACCTGGGATACAATTTGGAGCGGTGCAACACACGGGGCAAGACTCGGCGCAGCCAGCTCACCTTGCCCTGCGGCCAAAGGTTTGCTAGAAACGGCTTTAGCAAATAAGCACCGATTACTTGGTACAGTGGGAACCTGGCACGCTTACTGTCGGCCCACATATCTCTCCACAGAGATCGTAGTTTTCCGGCTCGCAGTTGGTCTACATACTCGACAATGGTGCCCCCTACCATCAGATCGCCGGACCGACCAGTGAACATTTGACCCATTCCATCCGTCCGGGCTTCCCTTAGTGCTTTCGCATGTAGCACCTGGTAATGACCGATATAGGGCTCATCCTGATCAGGCCCGTAGGCAGGATAGTCCTTGAGCGGCCAGGCTTCCTCAGCAAGCATATAAGTGACGGGCAGTTCGTAATATTGCACGATCCGGTCACTAATGGAGCGCTCGTCACACTCAGTCAGTTCGTCAAAGACCCAACAGTAAGCACGGATGCCGGGATGCTTTCCAAGTCCACTCTGCCGGAGCAACCAGCCAGCAATAGAGGCCACGCTACCTGAGTCCATGCCGCCACTGAGGAAGATGCCCACCGGCTTCACGCTCCGCAGCCGGCAACGCACGGCCTCTGTAAGGATTTCCCGGAGGTGATCTGCGTACTGCGCTTCGTCTGCGTATTCGACGCAGTAGTCAGGGTCAATGTCCCAGTAACGCCAAGTGCGGCTACCTGCCGCGTCTACCAGAAACGCATGGGCTGAAGGGAGCTGGGCAATGCCCTCATAGAAAGTCCACTCCGGCAGACCAGCGCAGGTGGCGAGATGTGCAGCAACTGCTGGTTCGAAGATGCGGGCCGGCACATTGGGCGCTGTCAGGATCTGCTTCACCTCGGTAGCGAAGAGAAAGCGCCGGGGCTCGATCCGGTAGTAGAAGGCTCGCATACCCATCGCGTCCCGAGCAGCGAAGACGTGTCGCTGCACCGTGTTCCAGATAACGAAGGCAAAATCACCAATGATCTGCTCTGGGCAGGCCTCACCCCAACACTGATACGCCGCCAGGATCAGGTCGGCGTCGGTGGGATTCTTCTCTTGCAAGTGCCCCTTGGCTGTTAAGGTGCGGATCAGTTCGTCGCGATTGTCCACCCGGGCGTCGGCGGTGAGGCAAACCAGGCCATCGGCGCTCAGCAACGGCTGCTGCTCCCGCAGCGACTCGGGCGTGGTGTTGAGAGCCAGGTGGGCGAAGCCCACGTTGCCCTCGATCCAGTAGCGGATGCCGTCAGGGCCACGATAGGCCGATGCCTCCGTCATCTTGCGAAGCAACTCTGGATCAACCGGCGCGCCGTCGAAGTTGACGATGCCACAGATGCCGCTCATCGGCCGGCCTCCTCGGTTACCAACGGTGCATAGTAAACTGCAATAGCTTGCGGTTCGCCGAGGGGCTGGCCTTCATATTCCAACCAAGCGTGGGCGTTTAGCTCATCCACTTCTTTCCGCACCCCGATCTGCGGTTATGCGTACTAACCGGTTTGCTTATGCGTAACATCTGAGATATACTGCGGGTCACTGGTCTGAGGTGAAAAAACCAACTTCACGCACGAGGTGACCCTATGAACTCAGACGCAAGCAACTTCC
>VGOG01000172.1 GCA_016875995.1 Chloroflexota bacterium | reverse complement strand
GGAATCAGAAAGAAGACGACGAGCCAGAACAGGCTGGGGGAGATCAGGAACAGCAAACGCCAGGTTTCTCGTCGCGAACGGGGTTGGGCTGCCATCTTCGCTCCCTACTCAATGAGCAGCCGGGCCGATTCCGGCTGCCAGTGAAGGTACACCTTCGCGCCCATCGGAAAGCTCACCGCTGTACCCAGGTCAACGTTCTGCCGACGCACGGTCACGATGGTCCTGTCGGTGAGTTGCACCAGATAGCGCGTGTCGGTGCCGGTGTAGACCACTTCCTGCACCACTCCCGGCACGGCTCGTTGGTCTGGCGGCTGGGGGTGGAGGGAGATTTTCTCCGGCCGGATGGCTACAGTAACCCCCTGCCTCGTTTCCGCCCCCCCCCTTCATCCTCCCCAAAGTTGGGGGGGGCAGAGGGGGGGTAGGTACGTAGAGCGTCAGCACGCCGTCCACCACCACCTCTGCCTCGCCGGCCTGCCTCTCCTGCACCTGCCCCTCCAGGAAGTTGGTCTCACCGATGAAATCGGCCACGAAGCGGTCGGCGGGCTGCTCGTAGATTTCCTCGGGCGTGCCAACCTGCAGCACCTGGCCACGGTCCATCACCGCGATGCGCTCCGACATGGTCAGCGCCTCCTCCTGATCGTGGGTCACGTAGATGAAGGTGATTCCCACCCGGTGCTGGAGGGCCTTCAGCTCCAGTTGCATGGCCTTGCGCAGCTTGAGGTCCAGGGCGCCGAGGGGCTCGTCGAGCAGCAACACCTTGGGATGATTGACCAGCGCCCGGGCCAGCGCCACCCGCTGCTGCTGCCCGCCGGACAGTTGAGCGGGCTTGCGGTTCTCCATCCCCGGCAGTTGCACCATCTCCAACGCCGCCAGAACCCGCTGCCGGATCTCTTCCTTCGAGACCTTCTGCATCTCCAACCCAAAGGCGACGTTCTGAAAGACGGTCATGTGGGGAAAGAGGGCGTAGTTCTGGAAGACAGTGTTCACCGGCCGGCGATAGGGCGGGGTCTCTCCCTGCAACTGCCCGTCAATGTAAACGTCCCCCTCGGTCGGCAATTCGAAGCCGGCGATGAGCCGCAGGGTCGTGGTCTTCCCGCACCCCGACGGTCCCAGCAGGGAGAAGAACTCGCCATCGCCGATGGATAGCGACACCGTGTCTACGGCCACCACCGGGCCGAAGTGTTTGCTGACTCCCTTTAGCTCGACCGCGTATTTTGCCATGAACCCACTCCTTGCAGCCTGCCATTATACCGAATCGGGCGGAAAAGTCGAAGGGGCGGATTCGTAGACCAGTTTACGAGTTTCCGAATCTACGAACTTACGAATTTACAGATTCCCTACCACGTGGTACTCTTCTACCTGCTCGTGGATCTCGATCCCGCGCTTGCGCAGCTCGGCGAAGAAGATGCCGGGGTCAATGGCTGTCTCCGGGGGCACGATGCCTCTCACCTTGACGTCGCCGCGGCCGATCATCTGCGCGCCGATGCTCAGCGGGATGCCGATGTTCTTGTAGTAGGCCGCCGGGCCGCCCCATTCCTCCATCGGTGGATGGCGGTTCCAGAGCCTGATCTTGACCTCACGTCCGTCCCGCCGGCCGTAGACCTCCACCACCAGGCCGTAGGCCCACAGCGAGTTCTCCTTGCTCTCCGGCAACTGGATGAGGAGCCCCTGCATCATCTCCAGTGGCGTGGTCTGCGTGCCTTTGATGGTAATGGGCTCCTTGCTGTACAGCCCCGATTCCAGCATGGTCCTGGCCAGCCGCATGGCGTGGGGTGGGAAGCAGCCGTGCACGGAGACAGCCTTGGCCCCCAGGCTGTTGGGCATGGTACGCACCTCTGGGTGGGGGATGTAGCAGACCTCTTGCTCGCCGATGGGGCCGGGGAAGTGCACTGTCTTGAGGCCCTCGAAGGGGCCGACGCGGTGAAACTCGCCGTCTCTGTAGTAGAGGCGCTCCTCGGTGTCGGGATCGAATTCCCAGAGAAAGGTGATGAGCAAGCCAGGGGAGGGGGCCGGGCAGCGGAAAGCGGCAAAGTTGATCTGGATCTCGTCCACCTCGTCCAGTTGATCGGCGGCCCGCCGGGCCATGGCGTTGGTGATACCAGGCGTGGCCCCGACACCGGGGATAAAGACGATGCCTTTCTCCCTGGCCGCCGCGTCGTAATCCCATTGATCTTCCTCGGAGGAGACGTCCAGCCCGCTGACGCCCGCCTCGACGCAGGCCCTGGTGACGGCCCGGTCGTACTTCCAGGGCAGGCCGTTGAGGATCACGTCGAAGTCCTTGAAGGTCTTGACCAGCCCATCGTAATCCTCGGCATCCACCTTGAGCACTTTCAGGCGGGAGTCGCCGATGTCGGCGGCCAGTTTCTCCGCTGCAGCGACGTTGTAGTCGCCGATGACGATTTGCTCAAAGCCTGTCCTGAGCTCCGTCGAAGGATCGGAGAACTCGGCCAGGTCGCGAGTGGCGTGTTGGCAGACGGCGCCCGCGCCGCCCAGGGATAAAACTCTCATCGTTCATTCCTTCGAGCTGCTTACGTCGGGGCACTGACCAGCCTCCTGGCCAGAGCGACGGCGGAGACGGCATCCTCGGCGTAGCCGTCGGCGCCGATCTTATCGGCCCAGCTCTGGGTGACGGGAGCTCCCCCGACCATCACCTTCACCTGATCGCGGAGGCCGGCCTCTTGGAGGGCCTCGATGATCTTCTGTTGCTGCAGCATGGTGGTCGTCAGCAGTGCCGAGGCGCCGACCAGCGTGGCGTTGGCCTCCTTGACTGCGGCGACGAAATCGGCGGCTGGCCTGTCAATGCCGATGTCGGTGACCGAAAAGCCATTGGCGGTGAGCATCGTCCCCACCAGCGTCTTGCCGATCTCGTGCAGGTCGCCCTCCACCGTGCCCAGCACCACCCGGCCCAGCACCTGGCGTTCCTGGTCTCCGGTCAGGGCTGGCTCCAGGATGGCCAGGGCGGCCTTCATCGCTTCGCCGCCGATGATCAGGTCGGGCAGGAAGTACTCCCCGCTGGCAAACAGCTCGCCAACGCGATCAATGCCCGGCGTGAGCCCCTCGTTGATGCAAGCCAGAGGATCGAGGCCCTGGGCCAGCGCCTCCCTGGCCAGTTCCTCCGCGTCCTCTGGCTCCCCCTCAATCACCGCCTGGGCCAACCTATCAAAAAGCTCCTCTCTTGACATTTCCTCCTCCTGACACGAATCTACGATTTTACGAATCGTTACTACTCAGGCTGTCATTGCGAGGAGCGGTTTTTGCGACGAAGCAATCTCCAGACCGCAAATCGGAGATTGCTTCGCTCCGCTCGCAATGACAATTACCCAGCTATTCCTCCAGGTGAAATGGGCAGACTATGGCCTGCCCGTGGCGGCTCCGCCTCGCCCCAGCGGTACGACAGCTTGTACATTTTGAGGATCATAAAAGTCTGGGTTCGCTGTACCCCTGGAATCTGCTGCAGCTTTTGATTAAGAAAGGACACCAGATGCTCCCTATCCCTGCAGAAGACTTCTACGAACAGGTCGAACTCACCGGAGGCCATGAAGAGATAGCTGACTTCGGGGAATTGGGCGATTTGCTGAGCCACGGCATCCACCTGGCCAGCCTGGATCGTCACGCCGATCATGGCCGCAGCATTCCATCCCAGAAGTTGCGGCTCCACGATGGCCACGATCTGCAACACCCTGTCGTCCATCAGTTGCCTGACGCGGCGGCGCACCGTCCCTTCCGAGATACCCAACTGGTCGGCGATATCGGTAAACGACATCCGCCCGTTGTACTGCAGTTGGGCGATAATCGCCCGGTCGGTCTCGTCCAAGTGTGCCATTTCCCCGCCCTCCTCGCGTCTGTGGCTACCTTCCTCTATTGTATCCGAACCTCGCAAGATTGTCAAGTCTAATGACGAATTATCATCGTGAGGTTGGGTCAATTTACGAATTTCGTAAAGCCACTTGCGTCAACCGCACAGGTAGCTTTTTGGGTGTTGCCAAACGAGGGTGATTTGCAACAGGATGGGATAATGAGCTTATGAAACGGTTGGATTTCTCGATCATTGCGGTAGCGATTCTCAAGCGTGAGCACCTGGCTCAATACGGAGCCCGTGCCAGGCATCCCTATCATTTGGCCTTGGAATTCATGATGGAGCGCTTTGGGTTGACCATGCGTCGCAGCGGTGGGAGGAATGAGGGACATATCATCGCCGAGTCGCGGGGCCGAGTTGAGGATGAATTACTGAAGGAGGAGTTCTTCCGGTTAAAAGCTGAGGGGTCTGGCTATCAGAGTTTTGAGGAGATCACCACGCTATGGACAGAGAAAAAGCGAGAGAACATCGTAGGACTGCAAATCGCGGATCTGGCCGCTTATCCACTTGCGCGGAAGATTCTCGATCCGACGGGTGCTCAACTCTCTTTTGACGTGCTCCGTGCGAAGATTTGTCACAAGCCAGGAGAAGCAAGTCGCATCTTAGGATACGGCGTCAAGATCTTTCCGCAAGCCACTTTCGATCATTACCTGTATCTGGATGGAGGGTTCTAAAACAAGAGGAGAGCCTACGCGGCTCTCCCCTCGCGACCGGGTACCCCCGATCCATCTTTCGTTTATATTATAACAAGGTTTTTGGCATTTGTCAAGGGGGAATTTTCATGCCCGACCCAAAACCCATCGAGCGCACTTCCCCCATCAGTCAGGTGAACCGCCCATTGTGTTGTGTGGGCTTCGAGATGCGCCCTAGAGGAGTGGGTGTAGAGAATGGTCTGAGGCCAACGTTATGCCGAAGTAGTGAAAGCCACCTGCGTCAAACACACGGTGGCTTTTTTCCTATTGCCAAACGGGGCGAAATGTGGTATAGTATGCCTAGCAGCCAAATAGAATACGGAAAAGGGGAAGGAGAGAAGAGATGGCATTACCTAAGGCATTGGAGGCATTGCTTGTCCTGATTGGACAATGCATCTTAGACCATGAGGCCCTTCTCGATGCCCTGAAGGAGAAAGGGATTGACATCGAGTGGGAGTATGAGGGATGCCATAACCGTAGGTACTCGGTTATGCCGAAAGAGGTAAAAGGTCGTAAAGAGGATTGGCCTTGGCCTGCGGACTGGGCCTCAAGATACATTGATGAGGAAGATATGGAAACCCTGGTCGAGTTCTTCAGCAGTAAGGGCTAGGGCCTTCAAGCCGGAATCTGATATACATACATAACCAGTTAGATAGGAAAGGGATTACAGAGTAGCCGCTCAGTAATCCCAACACCTACTCCTGAATGGCCCTGGAGATGGGCTTGGGTACATGAGAGCACAAAGCCGCTTCCTGGGCAAGGGGGCTTTCCAATTCCTGCTAGCCACCGCCATACACAAGGCTGGCAAGTTTGGACCGCGAAACACACGAAAGGCCACGAAAGGCGCGAAATGCTTTCGTGTGTTTCGCGCTCTTTCGCGCCGTTCGTGTTCCAAGCCGCCCTGCACGCCCACTCTCCAGATGGCAAGAAGTTGGCTTGAAAAAAGACGGAAGGTGTAGTACAATAGTGACTAGAGTAGCCACGAAGGGCTTTTGTGACCTTCACGTCGTTTCGTGGATTTCGTGGTTCAAGGGTTTATGGGTTATGCAGATGCACAGGGAGGAAGTCTAATAAGAATACATCGCAGTGCGATTGCCAGAGGTCATCGCCACCCAACTGGAAGCAGAACGCATCAGCAAGGAGGTAAAGATGAGTGAAACGAATGTGCTCACAATTGAATATGCTCCCGAAGTGCTTTGGGCCATGCAACAAGCCCCCGACGAATTTGAAGCCCAGGCTCGCTTCTTGCTGGCCGTAAAGCTGTACGAGATCGGCAGGCTCAGCACGGGGCTGGCCGCCCGGCTGGCAGGTGTGCCGAGGGTCACCTTTATGTTCCTGCTGGGCCAATACGGCCTCTCCCCCTTTGGCGAGGCGGCCGACGAACTAGAAGGAGACCTGGACAATGCACGTCGGGCCAGTCATCGTCAATAATACCCCTCTAGTGGCCTTGTGGGTCTTGGGCCGTCTGGACCTGTTGCGAGAACTCTATGGCGAGGTCTTGATTCCTCAGGCGGTATACGAGGAATTCGTGGCCACCGAGCACACAGTACGCCAGACAGCGCTGGAAAACGCCCCCTGGATTAGACCCGTCTCGCTGGCAAACCCTCAACGCGCCCGGGTGTACATTGGTCTTGATCTGGGAGAGGCAGAGGTACTGGCGTTAGCGGAAGAACGCGCAGCACGACTGGTCATCATAGATGAGCTCAAGGCACGCCGATACGCTCAACGCCTGGAGATGCCGCTGACTGGCACACTGGGGCTGCTGTTGTTAGCCAAGGAGAGAGGACTGGTTGCTAATTTGGCTCCTTTGCTTGCGGAATTGCAAGAGGCGGGCCTCCATCTCAGTACGACTCTGATTGACAGAGCTCTCCGGTTGGCGGGGGAAAAGTGATCCATACTCAAATGCTCCCAAACTCCAAGCCCTCGTCTTCCTCCCCAACGCCCAACCTCCCAAAGTCCAAGAAGCTTTCCAGTTCCTGCCAGCCACCGCCATGCACGAGGCTGGCAAGTTTGAGCTCGTGAACGTGGCAGAGGTTGACGGGCAGTGTCGCTACACTTTCTCTGGCGCAGGCGACGTGTTCAGGAAGGTGATATGACTGATTGAACCGGACAAGACGATGGGCAAGCCTGGGAAACACGTAACTTCAGTTCGGCATTATTTTGTAGACGAAGCCGGGGACGGCACACTGTTCAATGGACGCGGGCGCATTATTGTTGGTACAGAGGGCTGTTCCCGGTTTTTTATCCTGGGACTCCTCGACGTAGCGAATCCCGATGCACTGGCGCTCGATATGGACACGCTGCGAGCAGACTTGCTAGCCGACCCATACTTCAAGGGAGTGCCTTCCATGCAGCCTGAGGCGAGAAAAACAGCCCTGGCTTTTCATGCTAAGGACGATGTACCAGAAGTCCGTCGAGAGGTTTTCAAGTTGTTATTGGCCCACTCCCATGATCTGCGTTTCTTTGCTGTTGTCAGAGACAAAAGCAAAGTCGTTGAATACGTCCGACAGCGTAACGAACGCGATCCCTCATACCGCTACAATCCCAATGAACTATACGACTACCTGGTACGGCGCTTGTGCAAGAACTTGCTTCACAAAGATGATCAGTACAATATCTGCTTTGCTAAACGCGGGAAATCAGACAGAACAGCAGCGCTGAGGACAGCCTTGGAGACAGCCCGACATAGATTCTGTGTGCAGTGGGGAATCACCAGTACTGCCCTGATCAATGTCATCCCCAGCACGCCACCAGCCTGTGCTGGATTGCAGGCCGTAGACTATCTCCTTTGGGCCCTGCAACGGTTATATGAGCGCCGCGAAGACCGATACGTGGAGCTGCTTTGGCCAGCGTTCAGGCTGGTGAATGACCTGGATGATACACGAGAAGCCAGGTATGGGGTCTACTACTCACAAAAAAAGCCGCTAACGCTAGCGGCTTTAGAGAACGTGCCGGGGATATAGGATCGTTCGGCCGCAACCTGACGATCACACGGCCTGGAGCCGAATTTCGTCCCCAGCACCAATATTATACCATATTTTCTTGTATGTGTAAAGATCCAATTTTTCACACCATTGACGAAATCAGAAAACAACTCTCCCCCCAACCTCCAAATCCTCATTTTCCTCCTCGACACCCAACCCCCCGAAGTCCAAGCGGCTTTCCAGTTCCTGCCAGCCACCACCATTCAGGTAACATTGCAGTTGAGTATTGGCTTCGAGCAGGTGCTGTCTTTAGTTGACCAGCTTGGGCCAGCCGAGCGTCTCCTGGTGTCCCGGCATCTGGATCAGAACTGGGCAGAGCAGTTCGAGGCCCTTCTGGACCGGATCCAGGCCCGCCGCCGAGTTGTCCGATGTGCTGAATCGCCCCCGCATCCGAGAGAAATATCACTTGACTGGACAAGATATCTGGAACGGCTTGAACGCTGGCGATCATTGCCAGAGCAGTACAAGTAGTCTCGCTTACCCTCACGCAGCGAAAGGCCACGAAAGGCGCGAGAGGCTTTCGTGGCCTTTTATGTGTCCCCGCTTCCCTTTTTTCCCCACTTCTGGTATCATAGAGCAGCAAGCTGTCATTGCGAGTTGCCCATACCGCTGCGCGGTATTCCTGATGACAGAAACTAGCGCGCGGCGCAGAAAGCGTGTAAAATATGGGCAAGGCGCCCAGACAGTTAAGACCGTGCGCTCACTGGTGCAT
>VGOG01000171.1 GCA_016875995.1 Chloroflexota bacterium | reverse complement strand
ACTCCCTGCCTGATGTCGAAGACGTTCTCGTCTGGACCACCATCGGGCGCGGTCTCCCCCATCAAGGCATTGCCGTGCAGGTTCAACACGTAGATTTCGTCGAAGGACTTCATCAACTCTTCCCTCATCCCCCGATGAATCAGGCCGGAGAGGTAGGAGTGGTTGGTGATCATGCCGATGACGCCGTAGCCGGTGCGCTCGATGCGGTCGTGGGCAAAGCGAATAAACTTGATGTAGTCGTCGGACAGGGGCTGGATGTTACGCTCGTCACGGACGGCGGCTTTGTAGCGCTCCATCAGCTTCTCGATGTGCTCCCCCTGGTTGGCCGAGCTGACCGAATAGGGCGGATTGCCCAGCACCACCATGATGGGCCTGTCTCGCTTGATTTCCGCCGCAGCGTTGGCCTCGTCGGTGATGAACTGGGCGAAGCCCAAGGTCGAGGCCTGGGTGATCGCCTTTTCCAGCGCGTTGGTCAGGTAGATGCCCAGCCGCTGGCGGCCCGTAAAGTCGTAGCCGGTCTCTTGCAAGAGAATGCCCAGCTTCATGTGAGCCACGGCGTAGGGAGCCATCAATAGCTCGAAGCCGAAGACGCGGGGCAGGAGTTTCTCGGCCACGTAGCTGCTCCACCCCCCTTTGCCCACCGTCCCCACCACGGTCTCGTGGATCTGCTGGATGACGAAGTAGAGAAAGGTCGCTGTGCCCACCGCCGGGTCGAGGATGAGGGTGGCCGTGTCGGCCAGGCCCAGGGAACGGTCGAAGCGGCTCTTGACGATGTGATCAAGGGAGCGGACGATGTAGGATACCACCGGCTCAGGGGTGTAGTAGACACCTCGGGCTTTGCGCATCTGGGGATCGTAGGCGCCGAGGAAGGTCTCGTAGAAATGCACCACCGGGTCCTCCTGCTGCGTTCGCCTGCCGAAGTCACGCAGAATCTCCGCCATATCCGCCCGGGCCAGCAGGTAGGCGAGGTCGTCCACCAGCCAGGCGATGCGGTCATCCAGTCCCGGCCCGGCGATGCGGTTGAAGAGATCGCGCAGGAAGGGGTTGGTCTGGGGCAAATTTACCCAGGCCTTCTCGCGGGTGAAGCCCCCACCCCCTGCCCCCCCTCGATCCCCCCCAACCCTTCGACGGGGCTCAGGGCAGGCTTTGGGGGGGAGGGTAGGAGAGGGTGCACGGACGCGGGCGGCGAAGAGGCCATAGGCAATGGTCTGGGCGTACATGTCGGCGAACTGAGCCGGGGTGAGGAAGGGGATCAGCGTCTCTCGGAAGGCTTTCAGTTGAGCGTGCAGCATGCCCTCCTCGCTCTCCTGCTTGAAGGTCTCCTGGATGAGATCGCGGGTCATGCGGGCCAGGGCCGCCATGCGCTCGGCCAGCTCCTTGGGCGTGCCTACCGTGGGCACCGCCTGGGCGAAGAACTTCTGCAACAGCTCCGAAACGGCCTGGATGCCGTTCCGCCGTATCTTGACCCTCCCGTCGCTGGTCAGCGTAGCCAGCCGGGCCGTCTCCCGCTGCTCACCTTCCACGTACCAGCGGAACTCCAGGTAGTCGGTGAGGATCAGGTTGGTGAGCGAAGCGCGGTAGCGGCGCATCTGCTCGGATCGTTCTACCGCGTCCAGGCTCGTGCCCACGTCTTTGGCCTCGACGTAGCCGACCGGCGTCCGCCCACGGGTGAGGATGTAGTCGGGGGCGCCACATGCGATACGCTGAGGTTCGTTGATGGCGGTGATGTCCTCACCAACGGCTTCAAGGAGGGCTTTGAGGGCAAAGCGGTGAGTATGCTCGGTAGCGCTCCCCGTCGCCAGGCTCTTCTCTATCGTTCTCAGGTAATCTCGAAAAGCATCGGGGGACATAGGTTCATCTCCTTCCTCCGACACGCATGGGGATAAAAAACCTCACCAAACTATACTCCATAATGTCAGATATGTCAAAGAGATGAGCAAGACGGTGAAAGCGAAGAGGCGGTCGGTAGCCGACGGACAGCTATCAACCGCCTCCCTTTTCTGTTTCGGTCACTGTAGCTCGCTTAACCGTACTGCCCCTCCACCAGTGGTGTGCACCGCGATCTCGCCGTCGCCCTGCATGGCGTGCACGTCCCCCACGTACACCCCTCCCCCCTTCACCTTGACCGGACAGATCAGCACCGCCCCCTCCCTCACCGAATCTATGTCCAGGTGGCCGTCCGTCCTCCCAGACCTGCCTTGATCCGTCGCGCCGCGCGGTGGCAAGCCTCGCTGAAAAAGGCGATGTCCGCTTCGGTATGCGCAGCGGTTAACGAGCCTCCGCCGTGAACCACGTGCACGTCCTCGAGCAACAAAGCCAGTTGGCACACTTTGTCTCTGAGGGTCGTGTCACATACGGCAGGGTCATTCACGTCCTCCGGCGTAGCCAGCTCGCGCCCTTCTTCGTAGGGGAAGTTGGGTATCACCACCGAGCTGCCGGGCACAACCTCGTTGCCGTAGCCCGTGCAGCGGACATAGATGCCTTCCTGGGCGAAGGTCTCTTCCATGACGCGGCGAGCCTTCTCGCCCAGACAGGCGATGTGGGGGTAGATCTGCTCTTCGTGGGCGACCAGGTAGGTCAATTGCGCCCTGGCAGCTAGCATGGAAGCAGGGTGACAGGAATACGTTCCGCCGACGAACATCACCTTGTTGCCACCCTCGCGCCCACACAGTTTCATAATGTCCGCCCGGCCAGCCACGGCTGCCACTGGCATGCCCCCTCCCATGCCCTTGGCAAACGCCGCCAGGTCGGGCTTCACCCCGTACAGGGCTCCCAGGTCACCGGCGCGGAAGCGGAAGCCGCTGACGACCTCATCGAAGATGAGCACTACGCCGTACTGGTCGGTCAGTTGGCGGGCCGCGCGCAGGTACTCAGGGGTAGCGAATATAAAGCCACCCGCACCTACAAACGGCTCGACGATAAAACAGGCCAGGCGGTCGCCGTATTGTCGAAAGTGGTCGTGCAGCGCGTCTGGGTCGTTGAAACGGGTGTTGATCACCTGCTGACTCAGGCCAGGCGGCAGGCCCTGGCTTTCCACCTGCCAGGGCTCTCCGCCGCTGGCATAAAAGTGCACGCCGATAACCCCCCAGGGTTGCGCGCCGTGCCAGCCGCCGCCCACTTTCATCACCAATTCACGCTGAGTGAAGGCCCGCGCCAGCAGGATGGCGTACATGGTGGCCATCGCCCCGCTGATCGTGAAACGCACGCGCTCTGCGCCTGTCTGCCGGCATAAGATTTCGGCGGTCTCTATTTGAACGCTTTCGGTGAAGCCCGTCAGCAATCCGTAGCCGGACTGGAAGGCCTGGGCCAGCACCGCCGTGACGACCTCAGGGTTGTGGCCCAGGATGTTGGCATGGTGACCTTGCCAGAAATCCAGCAGGTCGTGGCCATCCTCATCTTTTAGCCAGGCCCCCTTCGCCGAGACGATGCGCGGCGGAAAGGGCTTGATGAGCCGCAACGAGTGGCTGCCGCCGTCCACCATCGTCTGCATCGCTGTTTCGTTCAGGGAGGCGGACCTGGGCGAGTGTTGCGTGTACGCTTCTGCCAGTTCGCCGAGCAGCTTAGTGTGATCTCTGGGCTTCACTGGTTTGTCCTTTCTTCGACTCCTCTCAATCCCCCGCCGTAGCTACTACGGCAACCCGCTCCGCCACCGGGCGCATGAACTGCGTCAATGTCAGGGAGATCAGCACGATGACCACTCCCACCAGAAACGGGGCTTGCGAACCGAACAGCTCCCACACCGTGCCGCCCATCACCGGCACCACAACGGCGGCGATGTGCTCGATGGTCTGCCCCACCGAGAGGTTGCTGGTGACCTCCTCCGGCGTGACGGCGATCTTTTGAAAATAGGTCGTCAGCGCCAGGTTGAAGCCGAACAGGACGTTGTCCATCGCGTACAAGACAAACAGCGCCGGCAGGTACGTCACGTAGGCATAACCCAGGAAGATAAAGACCAGTACACCAAAGGCGATGCTCAACATCAGCCGCTCGCCCAGCCGTCCCACCAGTTTGCCCACCAATTGCAAGGTGTAGGTATTGATCAGGCTGTTGATCAGGAATAGCGTGGCCGTGGTCTGGACGCTGATGCCGTATTTGCGCACCAGCAGGAAGATGGCGAAGGTGGTAAGGATGTGGCGACGACTGCCCATCAGAAAGGTGAGGGTATAGTAGAGCCAGTAGCGGCGCCGCAGGACGACCTGGCGACGCGGCGGCAGACCCCCCTTGGCATTTCCCAGTGGCAACAGCAGCAATCCCCCTGCAGCCACCAGCCCGCCCACGACCGTGAACAGTCGCCGATAGCCCCATGGCCCTGCCAGCAGGTAGACCGTCCCGGTGGCGGCCAAGGTGGCCATTGCTCCCAGGCTGCCCAGTTGCCCCAGACCCTTGGGTGCGTACTGCTTCTCTACCGTCATCAGCAACACGGCGTTGTTGCTGGGATAAAAGAAATGGAAGCCGAAGCTCATAACCAGCGTGCTGAGCAGCAGTAAAGGAATGGTGGTCGCCTGCCCGGTCAGAAACGTGCCAGCACCCAGCAAGACGACGCTCAAGGTCATGATGCGGACCTCGGAGAGAAACAGGGCCAGCAGGCCGACCAAAAAGCCCACCAACCCTGGTATCTCGCGCACGGCCTGGATCCAGCCCACGCCCCCCGGCCCAACGCCCAGCTCCTCCACGGCAAAGTTGTTAAACGTGGCCTGCCAGACGTTGAAGCCAAAGTAGAGCATGAAGTTAGAGACGACGAGGTAAACCAGAATCCGCCGGTTTTCTTTCAGTATTTCACTCATCACTTCACCGCCACGCAGTTGCGCCCGGCCTGCTTGGCTGCGTACATGGCGGCGTCGGCGCGGTTGACCAAGGCAGCCACATCTTGAGCATTGCTGGCCACACCCAAACTGATGGTGATAGTAACATCATCTCGCTCGGTCGGGATAGGGACATCGGCAATGGATCGGCGAAGACGCTCAGCCACACTAAGGGCACCCGATAAATCGGTTGCCGGCAAGATAATCGCAAACTCTTCGCCACCATAGCGCCCCAGGATGTCAATGTCACGGATGCTTTCACGGCAGCGCTCGGCCACGACACGCAAAACCTGGTCGCCGATGGCGTGGCCGTAGGTATCGTTGATTTGCTTGAAGTGGTCAACGTCGAACATGATGGCGGACACCGGGTGCTGGAAACGGCGCGCGCGGTTGAATTCATTCTCGGCCAGCTCGAAGAAATGGCGGCGATTGTACGTGTCGGTCAACCCGTCGGTGATGGCCAGGCGCTGCACCTCTCCGAACAGCCGGGCGTTCTCCAGCGCGATGGCCGCCGCGTTGGCCAGGGGTTGCAACCGCTGGGCATCTTCGGCCGAGAATGTGCCGGGGGTATCGCTATCCAGCCGGAGCAATCCCAGAACCTGGTCGTGCAAACAGATGGGTACTGAGAGGAACGACCTGATCCAGGCTGTCTCAGGGAGCACCACCCAGCGTGGTTCTTGACGGGTGTCGAGCACGACCACCGGTTTCCGTAAGCGAACGGCCTCGGCTACCAGCAAAAAATCGTCCAAAGGCTGCACCAGGCCGGAAATCAACTCCTTGGCGCCAAATGCCTCGTAGCCCTGCCAGTGAGCAACGCGCAGAAAATCGCCTTCCAGCAAGGCGATGTTGGCTGTGCTGTAGGGGACAATGCGCCGCACCTGGCGCAGGATCTCGTCCAGCACGGCCTCGTGACTGGTTAGCGAGGTTATGGCCAGAGTCACCTCGGCCAGGGTTTCGGCCAGGAGGCGCTGCTCGCGTTCGGCCACCAGCAGACGCTCTCGCTCTGCCTCCGCTCGCTGCTTCTCCTCAAGGAGGCGCCGCTGCTGGAGCACCCGCTCGATGACGGTGGGCAGCAACTCGAGATAGCCACCGTCTACATCCTTGACGATGTAATCGCCCGCGCCCAACTTCATAGCCTCCACCGCGATTTGCTCACTGCCACTGCCGGTAACCATGATCATAGGCGGCAGTGGACCCTGGGAAGCCAGGATGCGAATCACTTCCAGCCCACTGTAGACGGGCATCTGTTGATCCACGGCCACCACGTCGTAGCAGCCGGCATTGTACATGGCCAGGCCCTCTTCACCGTCGTGGGCAATGTCCACCATGTAGCCCGCCCGCCCCAGTCTTTTCTTGAAGAGACGGGCCAAACCAGAATCATCTTCCATGTAAAGAATATGGATAGGCTCAGAGTTACGCATTACCTTCACTCCCTGTTGTGTCATTGCGAGCCTTCCATGGCGCATCGCACCATCCGTAGGAGTCAGAAACTGGCGGGCAGACTTCCGAAGTCTCCGAGACTTCTGAAGTCTGGTCGCCCACAAGTTCCTGAGTAGCGACCGTAGGGAGCGAAACAATCTCCTCCGTCGCCAGTTGGAGATTGCTTCCCTTCAGCAGGCTCAGGGCAGGCTCCGCTTCGCTTCTCGCAATGACAAGCAGCTTACTCTCCATCCGGTATGGCAACCACCGACAAGAATAGCCCCAACTTGCAGATTGCCTCACAGAACTGATTATAGTCCACCGGTTTGGTGATGTAGACATTGCAACCCAGTCCGTAGCACCGCGATACCTCGCGCGTGTCATCGGTGGTGGTCAGGATGATCACCGGGATATGCCTGGTGCGCTCATCCGCCTTCATACACTGGAGCACCTGGTAGCCGTCCAGCACCGGCAGGTTCAGATCGAGCAGCACCAGCAGCGGGGCGGGGCGTTCCTTCCCCACGTAGTCACCCTCGCCGAACAGGTAGTCGAGTGCCCGCTGGCCGTCGCTGACGGTGATGATTTCGTTCGTGATGTTCGAGCGACGCAGGTTCTTCTCGATCAATCGAGCATGGCCTGGGTCGTCTTCTACCAGAAGAATCTTGACCTCTTGCCCACTACCCACGATGGCCTCCTTCCGCGATATGGTTAGAGTTAGAGATGGTAAAGCTAAGCGTCGTTCCCACCCCCAGTCCAGATTCACACCAAATGCGCCCGCCATGGCGGCGGACCAGAGCTTGCACGTAGGGCAGGCCCATGCCCTCGCCTGGCACGTCCTGCTTGCCCACCCGGCGGAAGGGCGCAAATACCTTGTCCATGTCCTCTTTCGCAATTCCTCGCCCGTTGTCGCGAATTCGGAAAGTGGTCTCATCATGGCTACGCTCAGCAGTGATCTCGATCTGTCCACGACGGTCAGGATCGAGGTATTTAACTGCATTGTCCAAGAGGTTAGCCATGACTTGCTCCATCGAGGTCCGGTCGGCGACCACCTCTGGCAACGGCCCCACCGTCACCTCCACCTGCCGTTGCTCGATCTGGTGAGCCAGGGTCTGCAAGGTTGCCTGAACAAGGGCTTCCATATCCACCGGCTCCAGATGGAGTCCGCGGCGGCCCAAACGAGACAACTTGAGGAGAGCGCTGATAAAGCGATCCATGTGGGTCACAGAGGACTCGATAAAACCCAGGGCCTCGGGTATGTCTTCCTCCAGGGCCAGGGTCACACCCTGCCGCTGTTTCTCGTCCAGGTAGGGCAGGGCCGTGCCCATCGCGGGAGCAATCACTTCCAAACCGAAACGAAGTTCAGTAGTAAAGCCCTTGAGGTTGACCAGCGGGGACCGCAGGTCGTGGGAGACGATGTAGGCGAACTGCTTGACCTCCTCGTTGGCCCGCTCTAATTCGGCAGCATAACGTCGTAACTGTTTCTCCGCCCGCTTGCGCTCGGTGATGTCGGTGTAGACAGCAACTACCCCGGTCAGCTCATCTCCCACCAAGATCGGGGACCCGGCCACGATCACATCCACTGGAGAACCATCCTTCCGATAACGGACGGTCTCTGTGGGAAGCACTTCCCCCCTGCCCATGACCGTCTGCGTGAAACCAACCGCCTCCTCAAAGACATCGGGGCGGGTGACCAAATCGTCAATGTTCTGGCCAATTACCTCTTCCCTTGAATACCCGAACAGTTTCTCTGCGCCTGGGTTCCATTCCACGATTCGATGGTGGGCGTCCAGGGTAACGATGGCATCAGGGGCGGCTCCTAGTACCCCTTCCAGATACATCCGGCGCTCTTCGATTTCGCGCTCCGCCCGCTTGCGTTCGGTGATGTCTCTAAATACGTTCACAACGCCTCCTACTTTGCTGTTTTTCCTAATGAATCTAGTACCCACTTCCACGAAAACTTTACTGCCGTTTTTGTGTTTGATTTCTAGTTCAACCATCCTCACGGCTTCACCCGCTCTAATCGTATCTCTGAAAAGCCTAACCATATTGGGTAAATCCCTCAGCCCAAGCACCCCGAGCCTAGCGAAGTTCCTCCCGACAACTTCATCCCGCTTGTAACCCAATGGGTGTAAATCTCAAATAGTGAGCTCCA
>VGOG01000170.1 GCA_016875995.1 Chloroflexota bacterium | reverse complement strand
ATCGCTTTGCGGCGCGGCCCTCTGAGGCCGAGATGGCCGCCCACGCCGCCCGGTTTGCCATCCAACCGCTTTTTGCTTGAGTATCGCCAACCCCTTGCCAACAGGCGCAGAAAGGCGTATAATTGTTGCCGGGTAAGCGTGCAGTTGGGTGGACAGGAGGCAGCTTCCAGCGGAGACGAAGCGGAAAAGCAGATACGCGCCGTGCCTTATCGGTTTTTATGCGTAACAATCCGCTGGCAGTGGGCCAGCCTTCTGCACGCTGACGTTACCGAAAAGAATATGGGCTCGTCAGAAATGTGCTTGGCCGGCGGGCCCTATTCCGGGTTCCTGCTATCTCCAGGAAGTCCGGCTAAAGGCAATGCGACCACCAGAGCCGCCTTTCTGCAATGGCAGGAGGCGGCTTTTGCTTTGTGACGTGGTGGGACGACGAGAGGAAACGCCAGTGAAGCCAGGGCGTGTAGGATGGTCCACTGCCTTATCCCCGAAGCGATGACCGATGTGCTGAACGATTGGCGCCGGCGGGTCAAGTGAGGGCCAAGGGACGAGGTATGAGGGATGAGATACGAGGAACGGGGGAGGAATGAGCGTGTTTCTGTAGCGCCAGTTCATTATTTAGCCTGATTTAGGCTATCTGTTGCAGTACCTGCAACACGCTGCCTCTATCATGTGGGTAAAATCCCACAGATGGAGGTGGCGAAAATGGCTTTCTGGCGCAAGAAGCAGGCGGAGTTCGAGGAGATGGATCAGATTATCCGCGAACACCCAGGCATCCAACCAGCAGAATTGGCTAGGCGGCTAGGTGTCTCCCGTTCAACAGTTCTGCGACGGTTGCCCAGCATGGAAGAAGCAGGATACCTCTACAGCGAGGACGACCGAGGTGGTCTGGAGCCTTTCAAACGCCGAAGATAGGCGACTCCGCATCGCTGTTGCGGGATTTGGCAGGAACATGTGGTATCATAGAGGCAGGCGCAACGCTACCAGGAGGATGAGATGATGGAACGAGCTGCCACTAAAGCAGAACGACTACTCCAAATCGAAGCGCTGTTGCTGGCTCATCCGGAAGGTCTCACACAGGCAGAGGTTGCCCGGCGATTGGGGGTAAACCGTTCCACTATCTATCGCCACCTGCCGGACCTGACGGCACGCTTCGCGGTGTACGAAACGGATGACGGCCGCCTGGCCATTGACCGGGACAGCTACTTGACCAACGTACGCCTTACTCTCCACGAGGCCATGGCGGTGCACCTGGCAGCCCGGCTGATGGCTACGCGCATGGACAAACAGAATCCCCACGCGGCCGCTGCGCTGCGGAAACTGGGGTTAGCATTGGAGCGACTGGCTCCACGTATTAGCGAGCACCTGCAACGCTCAGCCGACGTGATGGATGATGCTGCGCAGCGACACGACCCAGTGTACCTGGAGGTGCTGGAGACACTAACACGAGCCTGGTCATTGGAGCGCAAGGTGCGGGTCTGGCACCAGCACGAGAAGACAGGGCGGGTGTTCGAGTATGTCTTCGCTCCCTACTTCATCGAGCCTTACGCAGTAGGACAGACCACCCACGCCATCGGTTGGCGAGAACCACCAGGGGCGGTGCGCACCCTGAAGCTGGAGCGCATCCGCCGCATTGAACCCCTGGATGAGCCTTACGAGATCCCACCCGACTTCGACCCACGACAGTTACTGGCGGACGCCTGGGGCATCTGGTACACCGAGGAGGAGCCGGTGGAGGTGGTACTCAAATTCCATCCCCGGGTGGCTCACCGGGTACGGGAGACGCGCTGGCATCGTTCAGAGCAGGTGAGGGAACAGCCAGACGGCAGCATTATCTGGCAGGCGCGAGTGGCTGAGGTGCAGGAGATGGTGCCCTGGATTCGGGGCTGGGGAGCGGATGTTGAGGTGGTGGCTCCAGAGGAATTGCGAGAGATGATGACGGGAGAAGCAAGGCGGATGGCACGAGTGTATGGCTGGATCGTCAATCGCCAAGACAAGCCTGGCCGTGACCCAGATACTGCTGAAGAGCATCGCTTCTTCGATGACTTTTTTCGGTAAGTAGAGAGCCGGGCACGGAGGTGGGAGAATGGGCCTGTATCCTTTTCAAAAGCAAGTTTGTGAGTTGCTCTCAGCGGGACGGTCGGCGATTCTGCAGGCTCCAACCGGTGCTGGGAAGACGCGAGCCGCCCTATATCCATTTCTGCGCGCCTGGGAATATGAAGGCGATTTTCCTCTGAAGTGTATCTATTCAGTGCCTCTGCGCGTGCTAGCTAACCAATTCTGGGCCGAGTATGAGGGGCGAGCCAGGAATTTCGGTTTTGTACGGCCTTTGGATGTGACCATCCAGACTGGTGATCGGCCCGAGGATCCCAAACTGGAAGGCAACCTGATTTTCACCACCGTTGACCAGACACTCAGCAACTTTCTCAACATTCCCTACGCCCTGAGTCTGAGCCAAGGCAACCTCAACGCCGGAGCAATTCTGTCGTCTTACCTGATCTTTGATGAGCTACATCTCTTCGATCCGGAGACAGCGCTGCCGACCACGCTACACCTGCTGCGACTGCTAAGCGGTGTGATACCAGTTCTGGTGATGACAGCCACCCTCTCCGAGGAGATGGTGCTAGCATTGGCGAAGGAATTGAGCGCCGAGCCGCTGGTCCTCTCTCCTGAAGAGGCAGCGGCCATTCCCTCGCAGCAGAAGACCCGCCGGATGCACATCGTGGAGACTGGGCTTACAGGCCGCACTGTGCTGGAGAAACACCAGCAACGCTCAGTGGCCATTTGCAACACCGTGGCGCGGGCGCAGGCGTTGTTTGCGGATTTGCGTCCATTGGTTGACCCCAATGTGGAAGTGCGGCTGCTGCACAGCCGTTTCCTGCGGACCGACCGGGACAACACCGAAGCTTGGCTGCAACGAGAGTTCGGCAAGGACAAGACGGCTTACACTGCCCAAAGTGCCATACTGATTGCTACTCAAGTTGTGGAAGTAGGGCTGGACATTACCTCGCAGGCCCTACACACAGAACTGGCCCCCGCTGCTAGCGTAGTCCAGCGTGCCGGTCGCTGTGCCCGTTACCAGGGGGAAGATGGTGACGTGTACGTATACCGCCTGCCAGTGGACAGCAGAGGGCAGCCAGATTACGCTCCTTACAATACTCGCATACAAGAAGAAGTCTGTAACACGACCTGGGATGCCTTGGCAAGGCGTTCAGGAGAAGTCTTCAGTTTTGGTGTAGAGTTGGCAGTAGTCAACGAGGCTCACCATGAGGCGGACCAGCAATTGCTGGACAGGCTTAAGGCCAACCGTTTTGCTGTGGCAGACCGTATTGCCCAGACCATTGATGCCCAAGCGCGTGGGGCCGCGACTGAACTGATCCGCGATGTAGATAGCCGCACGGTCATCATCCATCCTGATCCCAAGAGCATTGATAACCCCTGGGCCTATGAGGGATTTGGCATCTTCCGGGGAAGCCTCTTCGGCAACTACAAGGAACTGGCACAACTAGCCGACGCGCTGGGCGAGGATTGGGTGATGATGACCGCCGAACCTGTACAAGAGGAAGAAGAGGCTGTCCGAGCGCGTACCGTCTACCATTGGCAATGCATTGCGAGCAAGGATGACTTAGTCGGTGCGCTGATCGTGGCTATCAATCCTCGGTTGGCCAGTTACACAAGGGAATACGGCCTGTGGCTTGGGGTTTCGGGCGATGGCGCATGGTTATCGCCTCGACAAGAACGGATCAAGCGGCAGCGCGACTTTGCCCCTTACCAGCGCGAGACCTTCCAAGAGCATATAGCACGAATGATGCGGGTCTACGAGCATCGTTTCTTTGACCGCACCAAGGGCAAGGAGCGACCACCGCTAGCCGAAGAAGTGACCTATGTCGCCCGTCGGATGGAAAGGAGATTCACCTGGCCTCAGGGAACGCTGGATAGAGGGGCACGCCTGCTCTTCGCTATGCATGACTTGGGCAAACTGGACGTCCGCTGGCAGGCATGGGCGCATCGCTGGCAGGCTGAGGTGAGCACATTGCGCGGAGAGGACCTGACCATTCCCGACGACTACCTGGCCGCTCACACCGACTACGATGAGCAGAACGAAGCCGAACAGTCCCTGAACCGAAAACTGCAACGGATGAAGCCGAACCATGCCGCCGAGAGCGCCGCCGCGGCGATGGACTGGCTACTGGATCACGTAGGTGACCAGGCACTGGCCCGGGCGGCACTGACGGCCATTGTCCGCCATCACAGCGCCGGGGCTGGCGGACAGCATGGCCCATTCCGTGCTCATCCGGCAGTAGCTACGGCTCTAACGGAAGTGTTGACCGACATGGGAGTAGAGGCCCCAAACGCGGCGGGCATCCGGTGGGAGCTGCCGGAGGGCGAGGCGTTGAGTCGGCGGCTGATGCGCCCGAAGCGGGAGGCGGAACTACTGCCCTACTTGCTTCTGGCGCGTGTGCTGCGGTTGGCAGATCAGAGAAGTCAGGACCTGACACGATGACGAGGAAGGAGTAGCCTATGTACCAACCTACCTACTACGTGGACAAAACCACCGATACCTTCGCCGACGTGCTGCTGGCCTACGGGGTTGCTTCCCTGCTGGAACGACTCCTGCAGGCCAACGTCGGCGAGACGACCGTGCGGGTGCGAGATGCCGGCAGCGCCTACGCCATCATCCTGGAAGCCCCCATTGAGGAGGGCTTCGAGAAAATGGACTGGTTCTGCGACCTGCCCTTCATCCATACTCGCAGCAAGAGACCGCCTGCCGGCTGGCCGGGGGTGGTAGTGGACTACGATGCCGAGTGGGCACGGTTCACGGAATACCGCAAAGCGCGTGAGCAACTGTCACGTGAGGCTCGACGACCTAGCGCAACGGTGGACGAGTATCCCGAGTTGGCAGCAGTCTTGGCGTTGGCTCCCCCGCCTGATTGGGATATCCTGACCCAAATCAATCAGATGCAGGCCATCACCGCCTACACCCAGGTGCTCACCGCCTGGCTCGCGTGCCGGGCTTGCTTCCCAGACCTGCTGAGCTTGCTGCTGGCCCTCTTTGCCAACACGCCCAACGATGTGGACGAAGCCCTGGCCACTTGGCAGGCGCTGAGCAAAGAGTACGGCCTTGAGGCCAAGGACACTGTCACCCCCGTGCAGGTGCTCAACCCCGGCATGGGCAAAGGGATCAACCGGCCCAAGGCCGACGGCGCCCATCGCCTGGGGAACCCGGACTCCTTTTGGCCGCTGGAGTTCCTCAAGTTTTGGGGGATGCGGCGGGCTGGGGTACCCCGCATCATCCAGACACCGCAGCCAATGGCAGGACGCGGCCCTCGTGACCGCAAGACCTATATCTTGCGCCCGGCCAACATCACCCTGGACACCCACGACAAGATATACCGCCGCTTCAACCGGGCCATGTGGGCCAGCACTGCGGTCAAGATGGATGTGCTGGCCGTCCTGCGCTACACTGATGCCTTCTTGGGCCAGTGGTTGGCTGGGCAGTTGTCTGACGTGCGTTGGGGTGAGGAACCAGGTGACTACGTCAACAGCCTAGCGACCGTCTTCTACAAGGATCTTGGGCAAGGTGTGGCTGTCCTTAATCTTTCGGAGATTGCTCTGCCCCACTGGATGTCAGTGGAGACTCCTGAGCAAGGACGTGCATACCAGGCGCTGATCGATGAGCATCAGGGGATTGTCAGCGGGTTGCAGGAACGCAATGCCGACGAGTACCGGCTGCTGGAAAGCTATCGAGACTTCCTATCCGGTCACGATTTGAGGGCCTTTTTTGAGGTCACGGGCATCTATGCTGGTTACGTGATGTCAAGAATGGAGCGACGCCAGCTGGTGCGCCGCTTCACAACAACCAATCTGGAGGTGTTGATTATGGGACACGACCACAAACTCAAGCCAATTCTGGAAAGTCCTGGCTTCCAGAATGTCGCGGCGGCCATTCGCCGCAGCACAGTGACCCCCCAGTTCTTCAAGGCACGGGGGAAAACTCGTCTCTATGACATCCGTTATGGGCTAGGCACCGAACTGTTGCGCCAAGCTGCCTATCCCGACCGGTTCATTCAGGCGCTCAGCGAGTTCATGCACGCTTACAATCAGGAGAACGCCCAGATCAACGAGCGCTACAAAGGCAACCCGCCGGTGCGCCGGGCGAACATCACTACCGAGGACATCGAGCAGGTAGTGGACCTAACTGACGAGTATGGCTCTAAGACGGTGGCCAACCTGCTGGTCGCCTACGGTTACGCCCGCGAGCCCAGAGAACAGGAACCAGAGGTGGTCGAAGCGCCACCGGAAGAGGGCGAAGAGGTCGCTGAAGAATAGCAACCCAAATTACAAAGAGGAGGAATCTGATGACAAACAAAGTCTATTCCCTGTCTATCTCAGCCCGAGTCACACTGGATATGCACAGCCTGAACAACGAGGGAAGTGAAGGCACCCAGATTCAGACCCGCATGGTGGATATTGTGGCCGCAAATGGGCGGTTGTACAATGTCAACGCCATCAGCGGCGACATGTTCAAGCACATCCAGGCCGAGCACCTGTACCACATCGCTAAGGGTAACGACCACCTACCACTATGCGCTGCCTGCCAACTCTTCGATGCCAACCGCATCAGCGCCGACGACGACTACATGGCTAAAATCCAGGGCCAAAGCGATGCCAAAGCATTGGACCTGATGCTAGAAAGATGCGTCCTCGATGATTTGGAGGGCAATCTGATCACCGGGGAAGGTCGTTCAACGCCGCGTAAGAGCGTAGTCGAGTTCGGGTGGGTAGTGGGCATCCCTGTGGACGAAGCAGGGAACGCGCTGACTACCACCAGCAGTTACTTCCACGTCAAATATGCCACTGAGCGAGGCGCCGAGGCGCGCGAGGCCGCTGCTACCGAGGAGGCCCGGCGGGCCAACCTGGGTCAAGTGCCATTCCACCGACCAGCCTCGTCCGGTATCTATGCCGTGGTCAGCCACTACGAGACCAGCCGCATCGGCTTCAACGACATCACTCGTCGCTATGTGTTGGACGACGCCGCCCGTCGGGCCCGCTACAAGGCATTGCTGGAGAGTATGCTCTACACCTTCGTCCAGCCCAAAGGGGCAATGCGGGCTACCCAGTTGCCCCATATTGTGGCCTTTGAGGGTGTGGTCAGCTACAGCACTGATGTGGTGCCGGCACCCACGGTCAGCCCGCTCAATGGCGGCTATCAAGAGGAAATTAAAGGCGTGGCAGCGGCCCTCAACGGTCTACGCCCTGGGGCAGTAACGGTCTGTCCTTTCGGCAGCATAGCTGAATTCGCCGAGGTGATGCGGGAGTTGGTGAAGGCAACTGAGCCATTCACGGTGGCGGTTTGATTCTTGGATACGGAGGCTGTTATGTGGACCATCGCCGAGTACCATCCCACATCCTTGTTCAGTCTGCGGCCCTATACAGCTACTACATCAGGAGGAAAGTCGCTTATAGTGCCCACCCCTTTTGCGCTGAAAATGGCCTTACTTGACGTGGCCATCCGCACGCAGGGCTTGAAACGGGGGCAGGCATTTTTCCCCGCCATCCGTACCCTGCAGGTCGCCGTCAGGCTGCCGCAGCGAATCATTGTCAACAATACCTTTACCAAGATCCTGCGATTGAAGGAGACTAAGACCAAGGCCAGCGAGAAAGAAGCCGCCATTGCTCAAGCCAAAGCAGACCACCAGTGGCCGTTCCAGAAGACCATTGCCTTCCGCGAGTATGTCCAGTTCGGCGGGGCGCTGGCTCTGGCTCTCCAGGGAATGCCCTCGGGGGACCTGATGCCGCTGCTGATGCAGGTCAACTACCTGGGCAAGCGAGGCGGGTTCATACAACTGCTGCCGCCACTGGTGACGGCTGCCAGCCTGCCCGATGGTTTCACTATCACAACGGAAGGGGTCAACGGGGCCTTTCCATTGGGGATGCTGCAGATGGTGGACGATTGCGGCCCTGAGCTGACCTTTGACCGAGCCAACGTCTTCAGTGATCAGGCGATCAGGGTAGGACGAGACCGCATCTTCCACCATATCGTCCTGCCCTACCGCCTGGTGCGTTCCAGCAAGAGCTTCAGTTACTACGAGCGGATATAGCGCCGCGCACCGGCAGCGGATAAGCGGGTGTTCGGCGGCTGCTCTCATCCGCTTACTCACTCCGCCGCAGGCCATCCGCTGCCCTGCCCGATTCCACCCATCTGGCCTTCCACCTGGAGCTCACCGGCTGGGGAGAGATACCCGCTGGACAATGATGGCCAGTTCATGACTGGACGCTCAGCCGCTCCAGGAAGGCGCGGGCGGTGAGGATGGGGATGCCCCGGTAGGCGCCCAAGTCTAGCAGGTGGCGGTCGCCGCTGACGATGAGGTCGGCCTGGGCGTCTAGAGCGCAAGCCAGGGCCATCTCATCTGCTGGATCGTGGGGGATGAATCCCGCGACATCAGCCTGGCCAGGCACGAGGAGGG
>VGOG01000169.1 GCA_016875995.1 Chloroflexota bacterium | reverse complement strand
GAAATCCAGCTCCCCTTCCTCCAGCAGGTGTTGGGCACCTTCACCCTGCTGCCGGTGATGCTGGGTGAGCCCCTGACCAGCGACCGGAGTCTGGCGACTTGCCGCGAGTTGAGCGTGGCTTTGGCCAAGCTGCTGCGCGGCAGGGAAGCCCTCATCGTGGCCAGCACCGACCTATCACACCTCTACGACTACGACGAGGTCGTGCGTCACGACAGAGTAATGGTCGAGCTGGTGGAGCGTTTCAACGTCGAGGGATTGGCTCGCGCCCTCATCGAAGGCCGCGGCCAGGCCTGCGGTGGAGCGCCAGTGGTGGCCGCGCTCCTGGCCGCGCAAGCTCTGGGTGCGAACCGGGCCAGGGTGCTGCATTACACCAACTCCGGCGACGTGACCGGCAACCGCCGCCCCGGCAGCTACACCGTCGGCTACATGGCCGCCGCCGCGTACCAGGCTTAGCCAAGATGTGGGTTCGTAGTTGCGACTTCAGTCGCTTTTGTCCCGTACCGACGACTGAAGTCGTCACTACAAACCAAGAACGCCAATGTTCAGTTTAGAGTTTGAAGTTTGGCAAGGCCATGATTTATGCTGAAGTAGTCGTCAGTACCCCCATCCGGCGACAGGTAATCTCAGGTCTGGAAGAAGAAGGCCCTGAGAACAGATATAGCCCCTTGAGCCTGGCCTTTCATTATTCCATCCCTCCTGCCCTCAGAGAGAAGGTGGCCATCGGCCAACTGGTGCAGGTGCCCTTCGGTCCCCGCCGCCTGCAGGGCATCGTGGTGGGCCTGGCCGACAGGGCCCCCGTGCCCCAGACCAGAGACATCGAGGACATCGTTGACCCCGAACCTGTGCTCTTGCCGGTACAGATCGAGCTGGCCCGCTGGATCAGCAGCTTCTATCTCGCTCCCCTCATTGATTGCCTGCGCCTGATGCTGCCGCCGGGCCTGGAGCAACGCGCTGAGCTCATCGTAGAGCTGAGCGAATCGGCGAATCGGCGAATCAGCGAAGACCTGACGCCGGAACAGCGCAGGGTCATCGAGTTCCTGCGCCAGGAGGGCAAACAGCGAGTAAAAGACCTGGCGCGGGGGCTCAAGATGGAGGACCCGCGCCCGGTGGTAGATCAACTGGCTCGCCGAGGGGTGATCATCAAGCGCTCGGAGCTTGAGGAGCCTCGGGTGAGCCCCAGGAGGGCCCGCTTCGTCCGCCTCATCGCCGACGAGGAGAAGACGGCTCAGGCCATCCCTCGGTTGGGACATTCATCCGGGCAGGCCGATGTGCTGGAATTTTTGTCCCGTAGCGAGGACCCCCTGCCTGCCCTGTCCGACGTCTGTGCCAAAGTCGGCTGCTCCGACGCCCCCGTCCGCGCCCTGGCCGAGAAGGGCCTGGTGCAGATCACCGAGAGGCGCACCCTGGTCGTCCCCCTGCTCTCGTCCAGAGCCATCGTCCAGGCCATCGCCGAGGACCTGCGCCAGGCCCCCAAGCAAGCGGCTGCCCTGGCTTTCCTGCGTGACCAAGCCGAGCCGGTGGAGTTATCGCAGTTCTACAGAGACGCCAATTGCTCCTCGTCCGTGCTGCGGGAGCTGGAGCGGAAAGGGTACGTTCAACGCTTCGACGAAGAGCCGGTGGTCATCTTGCGTGTCCCTCCAGATCAGGTGGTGGACAAGATCGTCGAACTGCGCGGGGCTCAGAAGCAAGTGGAGGTGTTGAATTTTCTGTGGGGACGCTCCCCCTCGGTCCCCCCCAACCTTGGGGGAGAGGAGGGAGCCATCTGGATAAGCTGGGTCTACGCTGAGACGGGCTGCAACCTGAGCACGCTGAGGGACCTGGCTGCCCACGGCCTGATCAGCCTGGAGGAGAAGGAGGTCTGGCGCGACCCGCTGGAGGGGCGGGAATTCGTCCCCGACGTGCCGCCCAGGCTGACGCCCGATCAGGAAGCTGTGTGGGAGGCAATAAGGCAACAAGTAATGAGGCAACGGGTAACGAGTGAGGGCCAATCCCACGTTACCCGTTACCCGTTACCCGTCACCCTACTGCATGGTGTCACCGGCAGCGGTAAGACGGAGATCTATCTGCGTGCCCTGGAAGCTGTCCTAGAGCAGGACAAGCAGGCCATCGTCCTGGTGCCTGAGATCAGCCTCACTCCTCAGACCATTCGCCGCTTCGCTGCCCGCTTCCCCGGCCGCCTGGCCGTCATCCACAGCAAGCTCTCGCTGGGTGAGCGCTACGACACCTGGCGGCGTATCCGGGCCGGAGACGTGGACGTGGTCATCGGCCCCCGCTCGGCTCTCTTTGCTCCCCTGTCCTGCCTGGGCCTCATCGTCATGGATGAGGAACACGAGGGCTCGTACAAACAGGAGCGGACCCCTCGCTATCACGCCCGCGAGGTGGCGGTGAAGCTGGCGGAGCTGGCGGGAGCGGTGCTCATCCTGGGCAGCGCGACCCCCGACGTGGTCTCCTACTACCGCGCCCGGCGGGGAGAGTACACATTACTGCGCCTGCCGAAGCGCATCATGGGCCACCGGCGGCGGATCGAGGAGCAGCGGACCAGGTATCAGGTATCAGGTATCAGATACCAGACGCTGGGAGAAGGGTATGAGGAGACCCTCTACACCGATTTGCCGCCGGTGCGAATTGTGGATATGCGCGAGGAGCTGAAGGCCGGCAATCGCGAGATCTTCAGCCGCGTTCTTCAGGGTGCCTTGCGCGAAACGTTGGATAAGAACCAGCAGGCCATTCTCTTTCTGAATCGCCGTGGCGCGGCGACCTTCGTCATGTGCCGCGACTGCGGGCACGTCCTCAGGTGCCGCCGTTGTGAGGTGCCCCTGACTTATCACCTCCGCCGGCATGGTTCTGGAGAACCCCAACTGGTCTGCCACCACTGCAACCGACACGATGCGCTGCCCCAGGTTTGCCCCAACTGTGGGAGCAAGCGCATCAAGTTCTTCGGCGTCGGCACTCAAAAGGTGGAAGCTGTCGTTCAGAAGCTATTTCCCCAGTCCCGCACCCTGCGTTGGGACCGCGACACCACTGGCGGCAAATGGTCGCACGAGGAGTTCTTGCAAAGCTTCATCGAACACCAGGCCGACGTCCTCATCGGCACCCAGATGATCGCCAAGGGGCTGGACTTGCCCCTGGTGACCCTGGTGGGGGTGGTCGCTGCCGATACCGCCCTGCACCTGCCCGATTTCTGGGCCAGCGAGCGCACCTTCCAGCTCCTGACCCAGGTGGCCGGGCGGGCTGGGCGCAGCATCCTGGGCGGCCAGGTCATCGTCCAAACCTACACTCCTGAGCACTACGCCGTTCAGATGGCCAGCCGACACGACTACGACGGCTTCTACGAGAAGGAGATGGCCTTCCGGCGGGAGCACGGCTACCCCCCCTTCGCCAGGTTGGCCAGGTTGGTCTACGTTCATTCCAACCAAAAACGTTGTCAGGAAGAGGCGGAGAGAGTACACCGCATTCTTAGCAACAAGATAGCCCGTCTGGGACTGGCTGGCACAGACCTCATCGG
The DNA here is from genome assembly GCA_016875995.1 of Chloroflexota bacterium. Classification (GTDB taxonomy): domain Bacteria; phylum Chloroflexota; class Anaerolineae; order VGOG01; family VGOG01; genus VGOG01. The sequence goes on along the minus strand of VGOG01000169.1, from coordinate 5,103 downwards.
TCCAGCACCCTGCTTCTTTGGCCGGTTGCGGGGCCAATATCGCTGGCAGGTCGTGGTGCGAGCCCCCCATCCCCAGGCCCTCCTCCACGACGTGATCTTCCCTCACGGCTGGCGGGTGGACATAGATCCTGTGAGCACGCTCTGATTATCATGGTTTCACGTTTCACGTCTTCGCGTTTCACGTTCATCGTTCTCATCGTATTGGGAACAGCGCTCCTGACCGTAGGGCTGGCCAAGGATTATCTCGACACCCAGGTACAACAATTGGATGCTGGAAGTTGGATGTTGGATGTCGTGATCCTTCGCGGAGCCTGCCACGCTGCGCTCGCAGCGGTGGCTCAGGACAGGCCTCTAACCTCCAACCTCCACTCACCTCCGACAGCTACCACTACCCCGACCGCCGTGCCTCCAACGCCGACGACCGCGTTCTCGCCAGCTCCGAGCGTCATATCGCCGACCCCGACAGCCACGCCCTCACCAACCTCGACCCCCACAGCCATCCCTTTGCCCACTTACACCCCCACTCCTTCGCCCACCTACACCCCCACCCCTTCGCGCCCGCCCCCCGCCACTGCCCCGCCCGATCGCATCGTGATCCCCGCCATCGGCCTGGATGCCCCGGTCGTCCCCGTGGGGTGGACGGTCACGGACGAAGGCCCCGTCTGGGAGGTAGCCGATTACGCCGCCGGCTGGCACAACACCTCCGCCTACCCCGGTCACGTCGGCAACACCGTCCTCTCAGGACACCACAACATCGAGGGCCGGGTGTTTCGCTACCTGATTGATGTTGAGCCCGACAATGAAGTAATTCTCTACGTGGGAGAGGTAACTTATCACTACGTCGTCACGGAGAAGCACCTTTTACAGGAAAAGGGCATGCCCCAAGAAGTGCGCCGCAGCAATGCTCAGTGGATCGCTCCCACCGATGACGAGCGCGTCACCCTGGTCACCTGTTGGCCCTACACCTCTAACACCCACCGGCTGATCGTCGTAGCAAAGCCGGTTTGGAAGTTAGAAATTGGAGGTTAGAAATTGGAGTTGGAAACTGAAACTAGCTTCTAGCATCCAACCTCCAACATCCAACTTCTAACTTCCAGTAAAAGGAGAACCCGATGAACATCTTAGAAATACCCTTCGTTGCCAACATCCGTCGCAATCACGCCCTGGAGCACGCCACCATCCACGTTTTAACCGAGCACAACCCGCGACGGCACTTGATGGGGCGCACCACAGCCCACGGCTTCTATCTGTTTGGAGAGGTGGAGATAGAGGAGGTAGCCGCCGCTGTCTCCGAGGCTCTGGACCGCCTGCGAAGCGGTGAGCACTGTCTGGCTGTTCATCCTCGCTGTGGCACCAATTTAGCCACTGCTGGAGTGCTGGCTGGCCTCGCTTCTTTCGTGGTCACGTCGGGGCGCTCAAAACCGCGCCTGGCCAGACTCCCCCAGATTATCCTGGCGGCCACCGTCGCCGTGATGGTCGCCCAACCCCTGGGCCTGGCCCTGCAGCAGCACGTCACCACTCTGCCAGAGGTGGATGGAGTAATCATCGAGGAGATCACGCGCCAGCAGAGAGGCCGAGTGGTCGTCCATCGCATAGACCTCGGCCAGGGATCAGGGCCCCCTTGTCCCTAGTCTCTGATCCCTGACACGGGAGGAGCTATGTTTTATCTTTTTCACGGCGAGGACGAGTTCTCTCGTTCGGAGACCCTGGTCGCCTTGAAGGAGAAGATGGGCGACCCAGGTCTGGCCGAGCTGAACATCACCATTTTCGACGGCAGCAAAGTCACGCTGAGTGAACTTCAACACGCCTGCGATTCCGTCCCCTTCATGGCCGACCGTCGCCTGGTCATCGTGGAGGGGCTGCTGACCCGCCTCGAACCCAAGGGAGAAGAGAGGGTTTTGTCCGCCTGGCAGAAGGAGTATCTGGAAGGGCTGACCCAATACTTAAAGCGTCTGCCTGAGACCACGCGCCTGGTGTTCGTCGAGGACAAAGCCATCAGCAAAAACAATCCCGTCCACCGGTTGGCCCTGGCCGACGAGGGCGGGCACGTCAAGGAGTTCAAGCCTCCCCAGAAGGAGAAGCTGAACCGTTGGATCGAGGAGCGGGTGAGGAAGAAGGGGGGACGAATCAACTCCGCAGCCGTCGAAGAGCTGGCCGCCTTCGTGGGCCCCCCCCTCCCCCTGCGGCTGCTGGATCAGGAGATCGAAAAGCTCGTCACTTATGTGGACGGGGCGCGTCCCATCAGCGAGGACGACGTTCGCCTGCTGGTCAGCTACGTCCAGGAGGCCAACATCTTCGAGATGGTGGATGCTTTGGGCCAACGCGACACTCAGCGGGCGGCCAGGCTGCTGCACCAGTTGCTGGACGAGGGGGAGCACCCCCTGGCGCTCTTGGGCATGATCGTGCGCCAGTTCAGGATTCTGATCCAGGTCAAAGAGCTGACCGAGCGGGGGTTGAGTCAGCAGAAGATGGCCAGCCAGTTGCGGCTGCATCCCTTCGTGGTCAAGAAGGCGATGCGGCAGGCGATGAACTTCTCCATGGAGCAACTGGAGGCCATCTATCGGCAGTTGTTGGAAACCGACGTGGCCATCAAGACGGGGCAGATGGACGAGGTGTTGGCCCTGGACATGCTGGTGGTGGGGGTGAGCAGAGTCAGTAATCAGTGATCAGTGATCAGTAATAGTGCAAAGAAGCCATCGAGACCTGAGTCTCGATGGCTTCTTTGTATTGCCAGCAACGGCAACCGTCAGCCGCTACGGGACGAACACGATCCTGCCCTCGACCTGCGGTGAGATGGGGGTGAAGGCTTTGATGTAGTCAATGACCACATCGCGCACGTAGTACTGGGTGTCGTAGGTGATCTGGTCGAGTGGCCAGATGGAAACCCCCGCGTCGCTGTAGGCGCAGGCACCCGCTGCCAGGTAGTTGACGGTGGACACACTGTAGTAGGTGTCCGCATCGTTGAAGTCCACCGGCACACCATTGATGGTGAACGACACCACGTTGTCACCCGTCTCAGGCACAGTGGTATCGTAGGTAATTACGCTGCCAGCGGACACATCCAGGAAGCAGGTAGTGTATCTGTGTTTGTTCTGGCGCCACAGGTCGTAGTTATAGAAACTCCGCTCCAGAACGCGCTTGATCTGCGGGCCGTTCATCCGCATGACCACCAGCGAGTTCTCGTAGGGCATGAGGGTGAACATGTTGCCCACGGTCAGGGTCCCGGTCGGGACAGACGCATTGGTCATGGCGCCGGACAGGTGGAAGTCCACCGGGACACCAACCTGCTCCAGGGCCCACTTGGAGGCATCCACCTGCAGGTTAGAGCCAGCGGTCTCCTCGTAGAAGGCCGTGCGGGTATCCAGAGCCACCGTGCTCTCGCCGATCACCGTGCCGGTGTAAGCATTCAGTTCGGCCACGTACGGCGCCATCAGGGTCTCCAGACCGGGATCGGCTGGCAGCAGGCCCGCTGGCAGCAGGCGACCTTCTCGCAGGATCATCTCATAGCCCCCGCCAGTCTTGGCCTTGAAGCCGACGTTAACCTTGCCCAGGTGGTAGGCATGCCGCTCAGCCTGGGCGATCAGGGTGCCCACCGTATTGGTGATCGAGGTGCGCAGTACGGCGGGGTCCAGCTTCGTGTGGCTGTGGCCGCCGATGATGACGTCAATCCCAGGCACGTTGTCAGCCAGGTAGACATCGGTATCCTCTGCCCTGGAACCTTCGTACGGAGAGTAGCCCAGGTGCTCCAAGGAAACCAGCAGGTCCGGGTCCTCGTTGGCTATGATCTGGGGCACCAACGTTTGCGCCGTTTCCCACCCTCCGGTGAAGGTCAGGCCCAGGATGTTGCTGGGCAGTTCGTAGCTCGGCACCCGCGGGTTGGTCAGGCCTATGACCGCGACCTTGAGGCCCCCCACGTCGAAGGTGACGTAGTCCTCCACATTGTCCTCGATGAAGCCGTAGCGGCCGTCATCGGTGACGTTGGCAGCCACCCAGGGGAACTCCGCCTGACCAAGTGCCGTGGCGAACGTCTCCCGCCCGAAGTTAAACTCGTGGTTGCCGATGGTGGAGACATCGTAGCCCATCAGGTTCATGGCCGCCATCATCGGGTTAGCCAGGGTGGTTGTGCCGCCAGGTGTAAGACCAGGGGCATTGCGGAAGTAAAAGGCGAAGGCGTTGCCCTGGATGGTGTCGCTGGCGCTCATCAGCAGGGCGTTGGGGTTCTTGGCCCGCTCGTGCTTGACCAGCGCGGCCAGGTAGGTCAGGCCGATGGGGTTGCCACGGTAGGTGTCGGTGTAGCCGCGTCCGTGCTCGTCGTTGGTGTGCAGGATGGTCACCACCTTGTCCAGCTTGACGATGCGCCCTTCGACCTGGTGATCAATAGGCCCGACGTTGGCATTGTACCACTGGATGTACTCGTTGACCCCTTCCTGCATGTCGTAGTAGGTATCCCAGCGGTTGGTGCCTTCGGTAAAGGTGACCCAGCCGTCCCCACCAGGAGCCAGGAAGTTGTTGGTCACCACGCGGTAGGTCTTTTTGTAATCCAGCGGCTCGCCGTTTACCATCACCCCGTAAGCGCCCCAGGCGGTGGGTGTGGAGCAGTTGCAGTCGTTGTACCAGTACCAACTGGCCCCCGAGGTCTGGAGGACGCCCTTGTACAACGTGGCCGCCTGGTCCAGCAGGGCCTGGATCTGCCAGCCGGTCAGGTCCATCAGGTACAGGGTGTTGCCAAAGGGCAGGACGTTGAAGGTGGCGCCCCAGGTGATGGTGTAGGGCAGGGTCGCGCCCTCAGGGATGGTGATGTCGGCCCGCAAGCCTCCGGGGTTGGTGAAGGCGATGTCCACCGAGCCGTTGAGCTCGCCATCGTCGTACATGTCGGCCTTCCACAGCATGCCGTCGGTCACCAGGTTGCCCATGTTGGACTCGGCGTTGTAGTTCCGCACCAGGCTGACGTTGGTGTAGCCTACAAACTTCTCAACGTAGGGCCGCACGATCTCGGCCCAGTAGGCCACCCGCGCCTGCACCTTCGGATCCGGCGTGAGAGTGTTATTGATGGTGATCAACTGGTAGCGGTCTATGGTCAGGGACCTGGTGGTAGGGTCAATG
>VGOG01000168.1 GCA_016875995.1 Chloroflexota bacterium | reverse complement strand
CCGTAGTTCAGCGTCCAGGGCCGCGTCACGCGCCCCCGCTGATAGATCTCGCGCCGCAGGTTGACCTCGTGGGGGCTGGTGACGTTGGTGAACCAGTTCTGGTCCGCCACCTGCGTCAACGCCAGATCGGTGCCGTCCATCACCCCGTACAGCTCGTAGCTCACGTCCATCAGGCAACGGGGGTGGCGGTTTTTGAGGGTGCGCACCAGATCGAACAGCCGCGCCAGGATGCGCACGTGGCTTTCGCGCGGCGAACGATGGGCGTGGCTGGCAGCGAAACAGCCCGCATACCTGCCCGGCGCGTAAAGGTTGCGCACCGCGCTCAGATCCAGCTTGAGCAGCTCAACCCCGTAGCAGCTTATCACGGCGTCAATCTTGTCCAGGATGAAGTCGTAAAAGCCGCTATCCAGGCACATCGTCACCGTGCCGGGGATGGGGTGCCGATTCGGCTCCCCTTGCCGATCGCGGGCGATCCACTCCGGGTGCTCTCGAAAGACCTGGCTTGCCTCGTCCACAGTGGCGACTGCCATCCACAGCCCAAACCTCATGCCGTGCGCGCGGGCATAGTCGGCGATTTCCTCCAGCCCGTTGGGAAACCGGGCGAGATTGGTATTCCAATCCCCCATGCGGTCGTACCAGCCGTCGTCCACCTGGTACGCATCCACCCCCAACTCCGCCGCGTGCTCGATCTGCTCCAGCAGGAGGGTGCGACTCAGCTCAGACAGGTGCGGCACCCACGTGTTCACGGTGATGCTCGGCACCTGGGCCACGTCGCAGGTGGTCAATTGCTCCGCCACGAAGCGGGCGTACTCGCCGTCCACGACGTCCTGGGGGATTGGGTTGGCAAAAGTGAGGATGAAACTGGCCGGGGTCTGAAACTCCTCGCCGGGAGCTTGCCCTGAGCGGAGCGAAGGGGCCAGAATGCGCTCGAAGATCGTTTCGTCGTCGCGGTTGTAGCCGGCGGCGATGCGCCCTGGCTGGGCATAGGCCTCCAGGCGCTTCAGGGGGCCGGGCGCTTCGGTGGCCAGGATGAAGCCCTCGCCGTGCTCGGCGTCGTTGACCAGCAGGGCGCAGTCGTCCATCGTCACCGCTGCGGCCTTTTCGCGGCGGGTGAAGTAATCCGTCCACACCTCGGCGCTGGCCGGCGTATCCACCAGGAGGTTCAGGTCTTCCCAGTCCAGGTCGGAGAGAGTGATCATCTCCGTGGGGAGACCTGACAGGTTTTCAAAACCTGTCAGGTCTCTACGCACCACCAGCCACTTGCGCAGGACGGGATGAGCGGAATAGACCTGGTAATGCAATTCGATGGAGAGGGGGGGAGGGGGAGACACGGAGAGGGGGAGAAGGGGTTTGAGGCGGAGGTGGACGATGGCCTCGGTCGGATCGCCTTCGTGGACTTCGGCGCGCTCGAACACGAAGTCACGGGTGGTCATCGCCCGGCCATTGGCTGACAGGGAAAACTCGCGGCTGCCTGGGCGGATGTAGTCTCGGCCGGTCTCCTTGTTCACAAAGGAGATGGTCACGCAGGGCGCCGCAGCTCGCGCTGCCAACCGTCGTTCGAGGTAGGCATTGCCGATGACTAGGGTTTGGCCTTCATAACGGGCGTAGGCGGAGGGCATGAGATTCTCCATAGAATCAGAAGTTCTGAGCGCGGGCTCCTTGACAATCTGGCAAGTTTGTGGTATCATATATATGACAGTCGGGGGGTCCGTGGCCTCTCCGGAACATCACCGGGGACTAAGCGGGCCTTGGGCGCAAGCTACCCCGACCGTTTTTTTATTCACTCAACACGCTTAGCATTGCCTGCTCTGTAATAACCTGGTTAGGTGGCTCCTGACCGCGAAGGACCGCTAACGCGCGTTGGTGTGCAGGTGACTTCTTGCCCACCCGCTGGAACCTTACCCGTGCCTTATCGAAGCCTGGATCCACTTGGTGGATGCGGGATAACAACCAGCCTTTGATCTCATCTTCGTACCCTTCGTACTCGACGTCAATCACGATCTGGTCTATGCGCTCCAGTGAATCTCGCAACAATAGAAAAAGTGCGGCTGAAAAAAGCAACATCACGGCACGGGTTTTGGACTTACCCTTTTGCCTAAAATGTTGAACCAGGTTCCGTTTCACCGCAGCAGGTATTCGGATCACGTGCTGAGTGTCGTTAGAGAACGCGAGAACCGTGTCCCTGGCCAGGCTGTTCATTTTGCCGCTTTGGTCTATCTGTACATCAGTCATACTGCTTCTTCCTGGCCATTGTTCATCCCTCCGCCAGTCTTTCGGCGAAGCTGGGGCGCTGGGCCATTGTGGGCATCCCCTCCAGATAGAATCGGTAGGCGTCACCCACGGTCTCGATCTGCCAACCAGCCTCCCAGGGGATGCGAATGCCTTGCTCCTCCAATCGCAGCATCATGTCCACCATGCGCACCGAGTCCACACGCAGGTCGGTGACGAAGGAGGTCTGAGGCGTGATCTCCTCCTCGTCCACCAACAGTTCCTCGGCAATGAACTTACGAAATTCATCGAATGAGTACTTGCCTCTGACAGGCCAGGTCATTTTCTATTCACCTCCTGATCATTTCGCCTACCCTCCCACAGGTTCCGAACCTGCGGGAGGGTGAAATGCCATGTCTCGTAGCATGAACTTCTGCGATTTGCCCGAAGCGGCGCGGGGAAAGTCGGCCACGAAGCGCACCTGGTCCGGGATTTTGTGGGCTTCGAGTTCGGCCCGGCAATAGCGGAGAACCTCTTTGGCCATCATCTCCGCCCTTTGTTCGAGGATGATGAAGGCCCACGTACTCTTTAGCGATGATTTCTCGAGATTCTTCAAGAGTGATCACACTTGGGCTTCTTGATTTGCCAAATCCACAGATTACTTGTATAATCAAATCACGAGGTGAGCACTGGGGCTGTAAGCCACTCGTTTGGGTGCTGTGCAAAGCACGAACCGTAACATCCTCCTGTGGCGACGTTCAAAGGCTAGTGCTGGCGAGGTGCTATCATGGATAACGCTCTGGATAACAAAGTGCTGAGCAAGGATCCCATATTCAAAATCATTGCCAAGATGTTTCACAGACCCTGGAAGGCATTTGTTGCCGCTGCGATAATCCACGGAGTCATCTATTTCACTGCCAACGTTTTGGTCGGGCATGTTTATGGGGCGATGTACTTGCCTTGGAACAGCGAGCCTGATAACTTCTTGTTGGGTATGTTAATATGGCTTGTAGTTGTGCCAACCGGCTGGGCATACTCTGTTTGGTTACCGCAGCACGTGCTTAGTGCTGCCCAATCACTTGAGGCGGAAGGCTTGATATTTCTGAAGAGACGTCAAGAAGCGGTGAAGCACAACGAAGGATCGTCAGAGCCAACAAATCTTGGCTTCTCTTCGCGTCTGGGTGATGTCCTAGGCCGATCTCGCTGGCCGCTTATGGGTTTGATTCTCGCAATGACTGTGATTTTCTGGTTTGTAGTATTCGCTGTACCGGAGGATCAAAGAATCTATGCAACACGGATTTCTTGGTATTCTGAGTGGCGGAGCTACTTGCTAAACGTGTTGATGAACGGGTTCAACGCCTGGGTCTATTGTACTCTTCTCTTTAAACTAGCAGGCATACTCAAAGAGCTCAGTAATGCATTCTCAGGTAAGCAATTTGAGATCGTCGTGCATTCATCTCACCCGGACCAAGCTGGAGGATACAGCCGTTTTGGCGCAGTAGGAATACGGATTGGACTTCTGGTTGTAATGATTGGGTTATTGATCTCAGCTCATGGTCTGCGGCCTCTTGCGGTCGGCAAGCCTCCACGATTCGACTTGACTATGTGTATATTGTACCTTGGATATATCATACTCGCCCCCATAGGTTTGTTGATGCCAATCTGGCCAATCCACAAGGCTATGCAGCGGTACAGGGAATCTCTCCTAAAGGAAATCTCGGAAAGGTTTTGTGAGGTACGCGTCGCTTCATTGGATGAACTTGATCGGAACGAGGTTCCGAGCCGCAAGATAGAGGACATGAAGAACCTGCATGAAATGTACCAACTAATCCTCGAAACTACCCCTGTATGGCCAATCTCAGTTGCGGGCTTTCGCGGCTTTAGCATCATGGCCTTTTTGCCACTATTGTCCCCCTTACTTTCAGAGATTGTACTCCCCCTAGCCAAGAACCTGGCTTCCTGACCAGCGGTTTTTCCTCTATATGCCGGATACAAACCTAAAACTGCCCGTAAAGAACCCCACCTAACCACTCGTGGCACCTGTGAGACATCGCCTTGAGCATTTACAGGTAGAGCACAGCGTTAATGCCACGGCGCCGATACTCCTCCAGCACCCCCATCAGCTTGAAGCTGACCACGTCAATGCGCCGCATGTACCACCACAGCTTGAGCCAGCCGAAAGGGAAGAGCCGACCGTTGAGGTGGATCAGGGCGCGGTTGATGTCGGGAATGGCGCCGCAAAAGCCCACCGGCTTCCCGTCCACCTCAGCGAAGAGGATCAGGTCCGGGTCGAGGAGGGGGCGCATCTGGTGGGCGAAGCGGCGGAATTCGGCCTCGCTCATGGGGACGTAGTCGGGCAGGTGTTGGAGGGTAATGTTGAAAAGATGATGAGCGATGGCTACCTCCTCGTCCCAGTTCTCCAGGCGGGCCTTGCGGATGGTCACGCCGGCCTGACGCCGCGCCGCTTCGGCCACCCGCAGCAACTCCGCTGGCAGGTTCTCCATCTCGGCGCCGATCTGGGAGCGGAAGGCCCGCCAGGCGTAACCGTCCTGGTACTTCACCATGCCGTAGCGCTCGAGGAAGGTCTTGTAATAGGGGGGGGTATGGGCCTCCAGCACGACGGGCGGGCAGTCGGCCCCTTCGATGAGCACGCCGGGGGTATCGGAGGAGCCGAAGTTGGTGGGGCCACGGAGAATGGTCATGCCCCGCGCCTTTACCCAATTCCGCGCCGTGTCCAGCAGCCGTTCCGCCACAGCGTAGTCCTCGATTACCTCGAAAAAGCCGAACCCGCCCTCTCGCCCGTGTGCTCGATATCCTGGTGGTTGACGAAAGGGGCGATGGTCCCCACCACCTGCCGGCCCCGCCGGGCGAGGAAAAGGGCTACCTCAGCCTGCTGGTAGAAGGGATTCTTCTCCGGATTCAGGTAATCCAGACGTTCGGAGATGAGAGGGGGAACCCAGTTGGGGTCCCCTCTGTAGATTTGCCAGGGGAATTTGACGAAAGCGCGCAAGTCACGCCGGGAGGCAACCTCTTGGATGCAGATGGGCAGGGGTGCTGGGGTGCTAGGGTGCAGAGGTGCAGAGGTACAGAGGTGCAGAGGAGAAATGATCTCCCCATCTCCTCTGCTCCCTTGCTCCTCTGCTCCCCTGCTCCCTTGCTCAGGAGTCCGCCGCCGTGCCAACTCCGCCTGGATCTCGGCGTGTCGGGCACGGGTGAGAGGGTAGAACCAAGCGACGATGATGGAGCTGATGAGTAAGACGGCCGGCAGCGCAGCGATCAGCAGGCGGATGGCCCACAGGGTGCTGGCACTCTGCTGAGCGGCCCCTTCCACGTAGCCGGACCAGGCCAGGACGGGGCCGATGATGGAAAGCACCAGGCCGGTGGAGAGCTTGCGGATAAAGACGTTGAAGCCAGCGTAGATCCCCTCCTGCCGGCGCCCGCTCATCAACTCGTCCACCTCCAACACGTCGGGACTCATGGCGCTGGGCAGGACGTGGGCGCTGGAGACCCCCAGTCCGGCGGCGAAGGCCACGACGTAGGCCAGTGTCTGCGCGCCACGGGGCACCAGCAGGACGCTGAGCTGGACCATCACCCACGACGCCGTGGCGATGATGAAGGCGTACTTCTTCTCCATCCGCGACGATAGCCAGACCAGCAGGGGAAGGAACAGGATGGCGCTGAGCAAAATCGTGGCCAGCACGATCATGGCATCCCCCTCTGTCATCCCGATCCAGTAGATGAGAAAATAGGGGAAGACGGCCGAGGCGATGTCCACCGGCATCCAGCTCAGCAAGGCCATGGACAGGGTGTAGCGCCAGGCGCGGTTGCGCAGGACGTAGCGCAGGCCCTCGATAGGATTTGGCGGCCGGACGACCTGAAACTCCAGCCGCTCACGGGTGCCCAGAAAGGTAACTAAAATCGGTGGGATGAAGGCCGCGCCACAGACGACGCCGACCAGGAGAAAGGCCCTGGGGTCGGCCTGGGGGAACATGGGGAAAATGACCTGGCCGAACAGGAAAGCGGCCAACAGTCCTGAGCCGATGGAGACGGCCATGCGATAGGTGGTCAGGGAGGTGCGCTCGTCGTGATCCAGGGTCAGCTCCGGGATCAGAGCCTCGTAGGGGCAGCCGACCAGGGTGAAAGCGGTGTCGAACAGCATATACATGAAGGCGAAGTAGAGGCAGAGGAAGACCTGGTCCTGGATGGGGGGCACGATCCACAGCAGGGCGAAGGTGACGCCGTAGGGAACGGCGCCAAACAGCAGGTAGGGCCGCCGCCGCCCCCAGCGGGTGCGAGTGCGGTCGGATAGGATGCCCACCAGCGGGTCGTTGATCGCATCCCACACCTTGCCGATGAGCAAGGAGAGGCCGGCCAGGGCCGGGTTGAGCCTGGCCACGTCGGTGAGGAAGTAGAGGTACCAGAAGGGGATGACCGTGCCTGGCCCTACCGAGTTCCCCAGATCGCCGATGGCGTAGGCGGCCTTGGTCCAGAAAGAAAGCTTCTCACCGCGGAGGACCTCAGTTCGAGTGGAGACAGCCATGACAGCCTCTTCTTGCGAGTTTCGAGCCAGCGAAAGTGTATCATCAATCCCCTTTCTGGTCAAGTGTGATGGCACCGGATCTTGGTCAGGGCGTAATCACCGTGCGAACCTCAGGCCCGAAAGCTTCCAGGTCATCCATTGCCGCGTTGATGGCCCCGGCGTCCAGGGGCACGGTGCGGGTGACCACCGACGACAGGTCCAGCACGCCTCGGCGGACCAACCCAATGAGCAAATGCAGCTCTGACAGGAGATGATCGGAGCAGCCGATGATCTGGGCTTCTTTGGGGATGACGTCGTGGTAGGAATGGAGCTCGAAGGGCTGATCGGCGATGCCCACCAGTACCGCCCGCCCGAACACCCCCAGCGAGTGCACTGCCTGCTCTATCGTCTGCCGCAAGCCGACCAATTCCAGGGCCACGTCCACCCCCCTGCCGCCCGTCAAACGCCGAATCTCTTCCACCGGGGCGACCTCCCTGGCGTTCACCGCGATGGCGCCGTAGCTTTCGGCCAGCTTCAGCTTATCGGCGTTGATGTCCACGGCGTACACGTCCAGCGCGCCGAAGGCCCGCGCCAACTGCACGGCCGACATGCCCAGCCCGCCGACGCCGAACACCGCTACGCTCTCGCCCGGCTTCACCCCCGCCTTGTTGAGGGCGTGGAGCGACGTGGCCGACGAGCACATCATGATGGCGCCCTGCTCGAAGGGGATCTCCTCGGGCAAGGGTACGGCGTTGTGCGCGGGCACGGCGATGTATTCGGCGTAGCCGCCATCCTGGTACTTGCCGATCATCGAGCATGAGGTACAAAACTGCTCGTTGCCCATGGCGCAGTACTGGCAATCGCCGCAGGTTACAAGGTAGTGCAGGCACACCCGGTCGCCCACTTTGACGTTCGTGACGGCGGGGCCGACTTCCTCGATCACCCCCGCCACCTCGTGCCCCAGCGTCATGGGCAGGGGGTGGACTGGCGAGGTGCCAGCCCGATAGTGCATGTCCGAGCGGCAGATGCCCGCCGCTTTGACCCTGACCAACACGTCCCTCGCGCCCACGCTGGGCACGGGCACCTCCTGCATCTCCAGAGGTTGCCCTGGTTTGATCAAGCGAACTGCTTTCATCTTCAGTTTCGACTCCCCCCTCGACGCATCACGCCACCAGGCCACGGGCCACATCCACCGCCGTAGCCGCATCGGGCGCGTAGGCATCGGCCCCGATCTGCTCGGCGAAGGCGGTCGTCACTGGCGCACCGCCGATCATGATCTTGACCCGGTCGCGCAGGCCCGCCTCCTGCAATGCCTCGATGGTCGCTTTCATGCCTGGCATGGTGGTGGTCAGCAGGGCCGACATGCCCAGCAGTTGCGGCTGGTGCTCCTGCACCGCAGCCACGAAGGCGTCGGGCTTGACATCCACCCCCAGGTCAATGGTTTCAAAGCCAGCGCCCTCCAGCATCATCCTGACCAGGTTCTTGCCGATGTCGTGCAGGTCGCCCTGCACCGTGCCGATGACGTACTTGCCCGCGCTGGGCACATCGCTCTCGGCCAGCAGTGGGCGCAGGACGTTCATGCCAGCGTGCATGGCGCGGGCGGCGATGAGCACCTCAGGCACGAACAACTCGCCAGCCTTGAAGTCCTTGCCTACCTCGTCCATGCCGGCGATGAGGCCGCCGTTGAGGATCTCGCCTGGCGTCACCCCCTGATCCAGCGCCTGCTCGACCAGCGTGGCAACGACGTCGTCCTCGCCCTGGTACAGGTTGGAGGCGATCTGCTCCAAAATATCTGACTTAGTCATGATTCGCTCCTTTCCAAGGTGATTTGAAAGCTGCAACGATTACGATAAGTGTCTCGACCCTGTCGAGACACTCACTACAATCGTCGAAACCCGTCCA
>VGOG01000167.1 GCA_016875995.1 Chloroflexota bacterium | reverse complement strand
TGCCTATTTTCACGTCAGCTATAGGATAATCACAACTGGTGAAAAAGTCAAGCAGCGGGTGTGTCATTGCGAGTCGGCCATGGCGGGGCCCACCATTCTAAAGGGCAGAAACGTCCCACCCTCACCCTAACCCTCTCCCTGCGAGGGAGAGGGGATTTGCTCCCTCGCCCGCTCCTCCCCTGCTTGCGGGGGAGGTTGGGTGGGGGTGGGGAGAGGGCAGGGGTGAGGGGAAGTTTCTGAGTAGGCGCTTTTTGCCGAAGCAATCTCCACCCTGCGAATTGGGGATCGCTTTGCTTCGTTCCTCGCAACCGCAAAACCCGCTCCTCGCGATGACACCTGGAGTTTCTTACCCAATGAGTGACGCCAACCCGCCACGCGGAGCTCGCAATGACATGCTGTGATTTGCCCAAATCGGCATAATCTGGTATCATCTAGCTGCTGCATACTGAATACGTGAAACCAGAACAGCCAATGGAAATATAACTTCCAACGACGCAGTTAGCGTGAAACGTGAAGACGTGAAACGTGAATAACCGTGAAGACGTGAAACGTGAATAACGCATCACGTTTCACGCATCACGTTTCACGCTTGCGGAAGTTACTTTCCATCCTGCTGCTCTGGTTGGCGAAACGGGATGGAAAACATGTTGAAGAACCTATTCAAAACCATGCGGCCCAAACAGTGGCCCAAGAACGTGTTCATTTTCACCGCCTTAGTCTTTGTTAAAGAGCTGTTCACACCAATCCCTCTGCTTAAGACCATTGCTGCCTTCATCCTTTTCTGCTTCCTTTCCAGTGCAGTCTATCTCGTCAACGACGTGGTGGACATCGAAAAGGACCGCCAGCACCCGACCAAGCGCCTGCGCCCCCTGCCTTCAGGACAACTGAAGCCCTCCGTGGCTATTGCCGCTGGAGCGCTGATCCCGCTCATCGCCCTGCCCCTATCTTTCTTGCTAGACTTCTATTTTGGCCTAGTGGCCCTGGCCTACTTCCTGACGATGATCGTCTACTCCTTTGTCCTTAAGAACTTCGTCATTCTCGACGTGCTGACGGTAGCCGCCGGCTTTGTCTTGCGGGCGGTGGCTGGGGCAGCGGTCATCTCTGTTCCCATCTCCCCCTGGCTCTACGTCTGCACCACCTTGCTGGCTCTATTCATCGGCATCAGCAGGCGACGCCACGAGTTAATCCTGCTGGCGGAAAACGCGAACGAGCACCGCGCCAGTCTAAACGAGTACACTCTCCCTTTGTTAGATCAAATGATCGCCGTCGTCACCTCGGCCACCATCATCGCCTATTCTCTCTATACCTTCTCCGCCCCGAACCTGCCCCCCAACCACGCCATGATGCTGACCATCCCCTTCGTCCTTTACGGCCTGTTCCGCTATCTCTACCTGATCCACGTCAGGGGCGAAGGTGGCACTCCCGAGGAGATCTTCCTGAGCGATCTGCCCATGATGATAGCTCTCGGCCTTTGGGCTTTGGCCGTGATAGTGATCTTGTATTTCGTTGGAAGCTAGAGGTTTGAAGTTGGAAGTTGGAAGTTCGACGGTTGCCTACGCCTCAGGGAAGGTCATCCTGTTCGGTGAGCACGCCGTGGTCTACGGCCAGCCGGCTATCGCTATACCGGTAACCCAGGTGAAGGCCCAGGCCAGGGTCGAGGCGGGCTCTGAGAGCCAGGGCATCACCATCATCGCCGCCGACCTGGGGCAAAGCTACTCCCTGGAGCAAGCACCACCCGACGATGCTCTGCTAGCCATCGTGGTCAGCACTTTGGAGCATATCGGCGTGGAGAAGAAACAGGAGACGTTCGCTACGCTCAGTCCAGGCCTGACCATCACCGTCAGTTCCACTATCCCCATGGCGCGGGGGCTGGGTAGCGGAGCGGCGGTCTCCACGGCCATCGTCCGCGCCCTCGGCAAGCATTTCGAGAACCGGATGAGCCCCCAGGCCATCTCCAACCTGGTATACGAAACCGAGAAGATCCACCACGGCACACCCAGCGGCATTGATAACACCGTCATCGCTTTCGAGAAGCCAGTCTACTTCATCAAGAACCAGAAGGTGAAGATTTTCTCGGTCAAGCGCCCCTTTCTTCTGGCTATCGCCGATACCGGGATAGCCAGCCCTACCAGGATAGTCGTCAGCGATGTGTGCCGGGCCTGGGAAAGGGAGCGAGAGAAGTACGAGGAAATGTTCGACGAGATCGGAACCATCACCGAGATGGGACGCCAGGCCATCGAACGGGGCGAGATCGAGACGATGGGGCAGCTCATGAACGAAAATCACCGTTTGCTCCAGCTCATCGGTGTCTCCTCCCCGGAGCTGGAGGGCCTGGTGGAGGCGGCTCGTCAGGGGGGCGCAATGGGGGCCAAGCTCTCCGGCGCCGGGCGCGGCGGCAACATCATCGCCCTGGTCACTCAGGAAACGCGCAGCCGCGTGGAGATGATGCTGCGATTAGCCGGGGCGAAGGATGTTATCGTCACCGAGGTAGGTTAGCAGTTAGGTGAGCAGGGGAGCAGAGGAGCTTTGGACTTTGGACTTTGAACTTTGGATTTTGGATTTCATCCTACCATCTACCACCTACCATCTAAAGATTTTGGATTTCATCCTACCATCTACCACCTACCATCTAAAAGCTATATTCCTGGCCCTACTCCTGCTCGTCCTCAGCTCTTGTTCCCCGCAACAGGTCACTCCTACTCCGACTTCAGAGCCTGAGACCAGAAAAGCAGTCCTGGTGGACCAGATAGCTTTAACCAATCCCAAGCCGGGGTTTACTGACCAGACCCTGTCCTATTTGAAGGAGGCCGGATTCAGCGTTGATGTCTACGCGGGGGAAGAGGTTACGATCGAGTTCTACAGAACCTTGCCCACGAAGGGGTACAAGCTGATTCTGATTCGCACCCACGCCACCAACATCCTCAATGAGAACATCCCAGGCGGCCCGGTGTTCTTATTTACCTCAGAGATATACGACAAGAACAGGTACGTCAAGGAACAACTGACCAACCGCATCGGGCGGGCCAGGCTTCTCTACGACGACAACTCTCCCCTCTACTTCGCTATCGTCTCCGGATTCGTCAGGCAGGACATGACAGGCCGTTTCGATAACACTTTGATCATCCTCGGGGGATGCCAGAGCCTGGGCACGCCGGACCTGGCGCAGGCGTTCATTGACCGAGGAGCCGCAGCCGTCGTCGGCTGGAACGAGTGGGTGGACTTGCACCACAACGACCAGGCACTTCTACATCTCCTGCACGGCCTGACTGCGGAAAAACTGACGCTGGAGCAGGCTATAAGAAAAACCATGAACGAGATCGGCCCCGATCCGGCTTACGGCAGTATCCTGACCTACCTTTCGGAGAAGGGGGGTGCCTTCACCCTATGGAACTATTAAACCGCTGGGCCAGGCTCTTCGTAGCGATATTGATAGCTACCCAGGCGGCGCTGTGCGCTCCTCCTGTTCAAGCCGCCCAACCACCAGCCCCTATGGCCCAAGGGCCCACCGTCGTTCACGTCGTCCGTTCAGGCGAGACCCTGTTCTCCATCGCCAGGCACTACAGCACCACGATTGAGGCCATCGCCCAGGCTAACGACATCGTTGACCCTCGCTGGATACAAATCAGCCGACGGCTAACCGTTCCCGCCAGCGAGACGACGCCCTCGCACCAGCCCACCACCTATGTCGTCCAGCGCGGCGATACCCTATCCCTCATCGCCCGTCGCCACAACACCACCACCCAGGCCATAGCAAAACTCAACAGCATCCTCAATCCCGACCTCATTTACGTGAGCCAGCGGCTGGTCATCCCCGGCTCTGCCCCAAGCGCGCCCCTGCCTTCACCCTTCGTCGCCGTGGAGCTAAAGCCTCGGCCGGTGGTCCAAGGGGAAACCCTGGCCATCAAAATTCAGACCGACACACCCGTGCACGTGACCGGTACCCTCGACGATAGACCTTTAACCTTCGTGGGAGAAGACAACCGATACTGGGCCCTGGTGGGCATCGGGGCCACCGCGCAGGCCGGCCCATACTTGCTGAAACTCACCGCCAGCGATGGCACGGGTGAGACCACCACGGCGAGCGAACTCGTACGAGTGATAGCAGGCGACTTCGCTATAGAGCAGATAGTCCTCTCGCCGGAGACGAGCAAGCTGCTCGATCCGGCCCTGGTCAGGGCTGAGAACGAGCGCCTAAACCAGCTCGTCGGGGTATTCAGTGGCCAACAACTCTGGAAAGAGCTGTTTCGAGTCCCCCTCCATGGCGCGGTGCGAGTCACCTCGGCCTTCGGCACGCGGCGCTCCTACAGCGGCGGGCCGCCGACGAGCTATCACGGGGGCGTAGACTACGGGGCGGAGACAGGCACACCGGTGCTCGCCGCCGGGCGCGGCCGCGTAGCCCTGGCCGAGGAGCTGACCGTGCGGGGCAAGGCAGTGATCATTGACCACGGCCTGGGTGTCTACAGCGGCTACTATCACCTCTCGGAGTTTGTGGTCCAGGCAGGGCAAGAAGTGAAGCAGGGTGACCCCATCGGCAACGTCGGAAGCACCGGGCTATCAACCGGGCCTCACCTGCACTGGGAGATCCGGGTAGGTGGCGTCTACGTAGACCCCCTCCAGTGGACGCGGCAGGCGTTCCCTTGAAAAACGATCTCCCTCCCCTGAAAAACAAAACGCCGACTCCCACGCCGGCCAGGCCCAAGGAATCGGCATTTCTATTTCCTCATTGACTTGTTACTCGATATAAACCTCCGGCTTCAACACGCCGACGAAGGGGAGATTGCGGTATTTCTCGTCGTAATCCAGGCCATAGCCGATTACGAACTTGTTGGGGATAACGAAGCCCACGTAGTCCAGCGGAACGTCCACCTGGCGGCGCTCCTGCTTATTCAACAGGGCACAGGTCCGCAGGCTGGCAGGGCGGCGCGTCTTGAGGTTTTCAATGATGTAGGCCAGAGTTAAACCGGTATCCACGATGTCCTCCACGATGAGCACCTCGCGCCCCTGGATATTTGTCGTGAGGTCCATGAGAATGCGCACGATGCCGCTGGATTCCGTGCGCGTGCCCCCGTAGCTGGAGACGGCCATGAAGTCTATCTCGTGAGGGATGGTGATCTGCCTGATGAGGTCGGACAAAAAAACGACCGCTCCCCTGAGAACGCAGACCAACAGCGGGTCCTTGCCCTCGTAGTTGGCCGAGATGGCTTTGCCCAATTCGGCAATCCTGGCCTGCAACTCCTTCTCGGTGATGAGAACCTCGGCCACATCTTCTTTAAGCATTCCCACCTCCAACAGACAATCCACTCAAAGCTCAAAATCCAAAGTTCAAAGCTCAAAGGTCATTTCTTTTGAGCTTTGATCTTTGAGCTTTGAACTTGACCTTGGCACCTGGTGACAATGTCTGCAGCGAGCTTCGTAGACTTCGTTTGCCCCCACCATGATAATAGGGTCGTCGTAGGAAGCGGGGCGACCGTTGATGAGGCGCTGGCTGCGGCTGGCCGGCGCCCCGCAGACGACACAGATGGCCTGCAATTTGTCCACCCTCTCGGCCTGAGCCATCAGCAGGGGCATGGGACCGAAGGGCTCGCCGCGGAAGTCCATGTCCAAACCAGCGATGATCACTCGCCGGCCATTGTCGGCCAGAGAGTCGCAGACATCGGCGATGGTCCAATCGAAGAACTGCCCCTCGTCAATGGCGACCACGGTGGTGTCAGAGTCCAACAACTGGGGGATGTCCTTGGCCTCCTCCACGACGACAGCATCCAGGTGCATGCCGTTGTGAGAGGCCACCTTCTCGACCTGATAACGATTATCGAGACGGGGCTTAAAAACCTGCACCTTCTGCCTGGCTATCTGGGCCCGTCTGACGCGACGGATCAATTCCTCCGTCTTGCCACTGAACATGCTGCCGCAGATCACCTCGATCCAACCGCCACCTTGCCTTTGGTACACAGTCCCCTCCATCAGAAAACAAAAGGGCAGATACAGAGACCCGCCCTCGCCTATCAACTGGCTCTCAGAGCTACCAGCAGTTCACTCCGCCGACTCGGCGGTCTCCTGCTCTGCCTTCTCTTCGATCTTCTCGGCCTCTACACGAGTCAATTCCTCGGTCCTAAGCTCCTCACTCTTCTCCAGACGCCTGATGAACCGTTCCACCTGGCCGCCGGTGTCCACCAGCCGCTGCTCGCCCGTGAAGAAGGGATGACAGGCCGAACAGATATCCGTGCGGATGGTCTTTTTAGTTGAGCCGACGGTAAAGGTGTGGCCACAACTGCATATCACCTTGGCGTCAGGATAAAATTCGGGGTGAATACCCTTTTTCATCGGTTGCCCTCTCTATGAATTCTCCGCGTAGACGCTGACCATTTTCCTGCCCCGTGGCCCGTTCTCGAACTTCACGAAGCCATCAATGGTAGCAAAGATGGTATAGTCCTTGCCCAAGCCGACGTTCCTGCCGGGCTTGAATTTGGTGCCCCTCTGGCGCACGATGATGTTCCCCGCGCGCACCTTCTGGCCGCCAAACTTCTTCACGCCCAGGCGCTTAGACTGGCTATCTCGCGTATTGCGGGTTTTCCCGCCTCCCTTTTTGTGAGCCATAGCTATACACCTCCTTCATTCTGAAACTACACTACAATCTCGTCAATTGTCAGGCGAGTGTGGCCTTGCCGATGCCCTTTCTTGCGGCGATAGCGTATCTTGGGCTTGTATTTGAAAACGATGATTTTCGGGCCTGTGACGTGGTCGGTCACGGTGGCTAATACCTTGGCCCCCTCGATGGTGGGCTGTCCCACGTGCACCTCTTCACCATCGGCCACCAGGAGCACCCTGTCCAGCTCTATTTGCTCTCCGACCTCGAAGGGCAGCTTCTCTACGTTTATACTTTCGCCCGCGCTGACTTTGTATTGCTTTCCACCTGTTTCAACAACAGCGTACACTGTTCTTTCCTCCCATACGATCTCAGTGAATTTGCGACGGTGATTATACTAGCCTTTCCCCTATTTGTCAAGGTTGCGTTCGCGGGAACTGGAGTTATGACATAACCACCCGCGTTTTCCACCGCGCAAAACGGTTCAGCCTACCTGAGCCACCCGGCCAATGTTTACCGTTACACTGGTCATATCTTCCTTTGCCAGCATACGCCCAGCAAACAGGATCTCCAGACCCAGAGGCACACCGTTTTCGTCAACGTCTACGTAAACGTACTTGCCGGCTTCAAGCGTGTCGTCTACCTCGCCTGTCCGTAGTCGAATGTAGATTGCGTCTGCTTGGGGATCGTAATCTATTTGCATCTTCTATGCTCCTTATCTCCAATCACGCACACGTGATTTCATCACAGTGTAAACTACAACCGTATCCACATCTACTTCTTCGTACACAACGCGTACCTCGCGAATACCGTACCGTCTGACAGCGATTTCCTCCCCATTGTCACCGGGCAGGATTTCATCCGGCGCCTCTATCGCTTCGACAACCTGCTCTGGGCTAACCTTCCGCTGAATCATTCGCTGTTTAGCATGACGGGTGTATATGATGTGCATACCTCGAACCACTCCCGTATCACCGTAAGCCAATTATACTCCATTTTCCCAACAATACAAGTTTGCTTACTTTGATCAAACGTAACTACTCAGCCTCTGTTGTCATTGCGAGCGTTTTTTGCGAAGCAATCCCCAACTTGCGAATTGTAGATTGCTTCGTCGGCAAAAACCGCCTCCTCGCAATGACAGCCTGAGTAGTTACGATCAAACACGAGAAATCATTTCTCTATTGACGGTCAAAGGAATGTAATTAGCGCCCCTAGCTTGACACTGGGCCAAATATGAGCCGCTCACGCTGTACAGCATAGGGTTCCTCGGCCAGGCCCAGGGCCTCCAGCACCTCGTCAGGCCTCCCGGTGCCTTCATCCCCAGCCCGAAGACGCATCCCTAACACCCAACCGCCAGCCTCCTTCCCCTCCACCCACAGGTCCTCGATCAAAGGGCGCAGGTCGTAGCCCTTGCCCCGGCGATGGCGCAGCAGTTGCTCAGCCGAAAGCAACTCTCGTAATTTCTCCTCCATCTCCTCCTGTAAACCATCCCAGGCCACTGTCACCCGATACTCTGCCGAACGCACCTGGGACTGCAGAGAGGGCAACTGTGGATAAACCTCCTCCACGGAGAGCAGCTCCAGGCCTGGCAGCAACTGGGGCGCCAAGCATCGGGCGAAGTTGTAGGGAGAGATGCGGCGCTCCAGGACGACGTCCATCACCTCGCCTCGGCTGGTGAAGCCCACAGGCAGGGGAGCGGCGATGGATATTTGGGGCCGGGGGTTGAAGCCACGAGAATAAGCCAGAGGCACTCGCGCCCGGCGCAGAGCCCTCTCCCACAGCCGCATCAAATCCAGGTGAGAGATGTATTTTATCTCCTCGCCTTTGGCAAAGGTTAGGCGAAGCCGTTGTCGGATCATAGCTACCATGCTCCACGCTCTGATAGGTATACCCCCAAAAGCACCAGAGCGGCTCCCACGAGCTGGAGTAAGGCGATAGGCTCAGCCAGGACCAGGCGGGCGGCGACTAAGGCCACCAGCGGCGACAAATTGACGTACACCGATGCTTCCCCAGCTTCCAGGCTGGTCAGGGCGAAGAGATACAGGAAGAAAGCAAACCCCGAAGCTGCCACCGCCAGGAAAA
>VGOG01000166.1 GCA_016875995.1 Chloroflexota bacterium | reverse complement strand
GTTGCAGTCCACAAGTAGCACCTCGACGGTGGAACCGGCCAGGGAGCGGGCGGCCCACAGCCCCGCGAAACCGGCTCCTACGATCACTACCTGCGGGTGCTTACGGTCGGTCATCGTTTCCTCCAGTGTTTTGTAGGATACCTTCTTCTCCTGCATGTTCATAGCTCCTCGCCGCAATGTACTCAATGCGCATGCTGGCCTTCCCCCTTGAGGTACTTCTCCGGATCCTTCTCAAAGGCCACCTTGCAGCCTGGGGCGCAGAAGTAATAGATTTTGCCCTTGTACTCGCTCCTGGCCGGAGCCTTCTCAGGATCAACTTCCATCTTGCAGACTGGATCTATGGCCATTTTGCTCACCTCCTTCAAGTCTTTAATGCCGAATATAACCGGGTCTGATGTCCACCCGGCGCAACAGGTTGGCGTTGGTGACCACGGACACCGAGCTGGTGGCCATGGCGATTTCGGCCAGCACGGGGTGCATCATTCCCAGGATGGCCAGCGGGATCATGACCACGTTGTAGAAAAAGGCCCAGAAGAGGCCCTGGATCACTTTGTTGAACGTGGCCCGCGAGAGCTTGACCGCGCTGACCACGCCGGAGAGATCGCCGCGCACCAGGGTAACGTCGGCAGCCTCGATGGCGATGTCCGTTCCGCTGCCAATGGCGATGCCCACGTCGGCCTGGGTCAGGGCCGGAGCGTCGTTGATGCCGTCGCCGACCATAGCCACCAGGCCGTCCGTCTCCTGTTGCAAGCGCTTGATCTCGATCAGCTTGTCCTCGGGCCGCACCTCGGCCAGCACGTGATCTATCCCCACCTGCCGGGCGATGGCCTGCGCGGTGCGCTGGTTGTCGCCGGTGAGCATGACGGTCTCCAGGCCCAGCTCTTTCAGCTCGCGGACAGCGTCCACGGCGTCGTCTTTGAGGGTGTCGGCTACGGCCAGCAACCCGAACAAGTTCGGGACTCCGCGTTCTTCCACGGCGACCAACATCACCGTCTTCCCCTCGCCCTCCAAACGCTGCATCTTCTCTTCCAATAACTCTTTGAACTTTGAGCTTTGAAGTTTGAAGTTCAAAGCACCGCTCTCCTCCATCAGTGCCCGGCTGCCCACCAGCACGGCCTTTCCGTCCACCACACCCCGCACGCCTTTGCCTCGTATGGCTTCAAAATCAGTTAGGTCACCGAGGGCCACCCCTTGCTCCTCGGCTTTTCGCACCACCGCCTTGCCCAACGGATGCTCGCTCCCCACCTCCACCGACGCCGCCCAGTACAGCAAATCGCGAACTGAAGTTTCACGTTTCACCCCTTCGGCTATGCTCAGGGCATGGTTTGACGTTTGATATTGGACATTGGATATTTGATCCGTCACCTCGGGTTGCCCCTTGGTCAGCGTCCCCGTCTTATCGAACACCACCACCCGCACGTCGCGCATGGCCTGGATGGCCTCGCCGGAGCGGATGAGGATGCCGTTCTCGGCCCCGATGCCGCTGCCAACCATCAACGCGGTAGGCGTGGCCAGCCCCAGGGCGCAGGGGCAGGCGATGACCAGCACCGAGACGGCGGTGATCAGCGCCAGCGTGAAAGCGTTCAAGTTGGGATCCACCCAGGGCAGGAAACGGCTGGCCCACACGGCGATGGGGCGCAGTGCGTCGGGGAAGAGGAGCCAGGCCAGGAAGGTGAGCAGGGCGACGACGATGACGATGGGCACAAAGACAGCCGTCACCCGGTCGGCGAAGGCCTGGATGGGCACTTTGGTGCCCTGGGCCTGCTCGACCAGGCGCACCACCTGGGCCAGGAAGGTGTCCTTGCCCACGCGGGTGGCCCGCACTCTGAGCAGCCCGTCCTGGTTGACGGTGGCCCCGATCACCTCGTCGCCGGCGTGCTTGTTGACCGGCATGGATTCGCCGGTGGCCATGGATTCGTCCACCGCGCTCTCGCCTTCCACCACGATGCCGTCGGTGGGGATCTTTTCGCCGGGGCGGATGACTATCACGTCGCCCACCTGCACCTCGTCAATGGGCACCTCTCGCTCGCTGCCGGCCACCAGGATGCGGGCCGTCTTGGCCCCCAGTTCCAACAGCTTGCGGATGGCCTGCGAGGCGTGGCCCTTGGCGCTGGCCTCCACGTAGCGGCCGGTCAGATGGAAGGCCATGATCATGGCCGCCACCCCCGCGTAGGTGGGGATGGGCGCGAAGAACGTGGCGATGCCGGTGAGGAAGGAGGCCCCGGTGCCTATAGCGATCAGGGCATCCATGTTGGGCGCGCCGTGGGTCGTCGAACGCCAGGCCGCCACGTAGGTGTGCTGCCCGACCCAGAAGAGGACGGGCACGGCCAGGAACAACATGCCCAGATTGAAAACGGTCATGTTGGGCCAGGCCATTCCCAAAAGCATCTCCGGCAGCATCCACAGGATGATAGGGATAGTAAAGGCCCAGGCCAGGAGCATCCTGCGGCGGGCGTCCTGCATCTTGCGCACCTCGCGGGAGAGTTCCTCTTCGGCTCGCTCCTCCGTAGTGGGCAGCACCTCATAGCCCACCTCGGCCACGGCGCGGCGTAAGTCGGGCAGGCCAGTCACGGTGGGGATGTACTCCACGCTGGCCTTTTCGGTGGCCAGGTTGACGTTGACGCCAAGCACCCCCGGCACCTGTGCCAGGGCCTCCTCCACGTGGGCCACGCAACTGGCGCAGGTCATCCCACCGATGGGCAGGGTTATCTTCTCGGTGACTACGTCGTAGCCAGCGTCGCGCACGGCGTCCACCAATCGGTCCAGGGGGACCAGTTTGAGGTCCAGGACGACCGAGGCCTGTTCCGTCGCCAGGTTGACATTGACCTCGTTCACCCCTTCAACGTCTTTCAAAGCCCGCTCCACGTGAGCCACGCACGACGCACAAGTCATGCCTTGTACGGGCACCGTAATCTGCTTCGCCATTTTCCTATCCTCTCCGAAGCGCGCTTCACTCATTCCCTCGGCTCAGCATGGTGAATCCGGCGGTAGCCAGAAGGTGCCCCAGGCTCCAGTATTCGTTGCCCAGGTAGGCAATCGCCTGGGCCCTGGAGTAATCTATGAACCCCTTCTCGTCCAGCAGTTCCTCTGGCCATCCTTATCCAGGCAGGCGACCAGGACCACCGGTATCGGGTACAGGGCGCAGAAAGGCTGCTTGACGACTTTGGCCACTTTGACCCCCAGCTCTTTGCCTCAGATGAACAGCGTGATCGCCGACTCGCGCGCCTCCTGGATGTAAGACCCCACCGCGCAGTACTCGTCTATGAACTCCTGGCGCAGGTCCTCGGGCCGGATTCCCATGATCTCCATCGTCATGTCACAAGCCATGACCTTGCCGCCCAGTTCCTTGAAGTCCTGGAGCATTTTTTCCAGGGTGGCGACGTTGGCCCTCTTCATCCGCTGCTTCACCATCCACTTGCCGAGCCCCAGCATGTTCATCTTGGAGAGTGGGCCTTTCTCCAAAGCCCCTCTCTTGAGGCGCTGAAGTCCCCAGAAGGTAAAGAAGATGGTAGCTTCCATCCCCATCGCCAGGGCGCCGTTGCCGATGATCAGCGCGCTGTATACCTTGTCCATATCGCCACTGTGCAAGACAATGGTCACTTTGTCCGCCTTATCCTCCATAGCTTTACTCTCCTCTCGCTTGTTTCATACCCCACCCGTCGGACGGCCCAGCGCGCACCTCATCTCTGGATGCGGATCGTCCAATCGGTGTCCGTCCCTTCGACGCTCAGCAACTCCAGGCTCAACGCCTCGACCGCCATCGGGATCTCCTTTTTCGAGGCCGGGTGCGTGCCGAACACCTCGATCACGTCGCCCGGCGCAGCCTTGCGTATCGCCTTGCGCACCTCGACGAGCGGGACGGGGCAGGTCTCACCCCGGCAATCCACGACGATGTTAGCCTCAACTGCGGGGCACTGGGCCTCCCGCGTGTCTACCTTGATCTCTGGCATGATCTCACCTCACTCTATGAACTCCACTACCACCCGCTCCACATCCCACAAGGGCTCGATCTTCTCGATGACCTCATCACGGATGTTGTTGGCGAACTGGTGGTCAGAGGGCAAGTCGAGCTCCACGCGCACCGTCCCATCGCTGACCTCGATGTCTTTGACCACCTTGGTGCGCACCAGGTCGAGCCCGACCAGCGGGTTCATCACGTGCTTCAACCGCTTGCGCACCACCTCGACGGTGGTCGGCACACGCTCCTTGACCAGGCCGTGCCGCTCCTCGTAGTTCTGGATGGCGGCCCGCAGCCCGTCCACGGCCAACACGGAACAGTGGGTCTTGATGGGCGGCAGGCCACCCAACGCCTCCGACGCCTCCTTCCAACTGATGGCCTTGGCCTCTTCCAACGTCTTCCCTTTGGCCAGCTCGGTGATGATGGAGCCAGTGGCGATGTTGGAGGCGCAGCCGTAGGACTCGAACTTGATGTCGGTGATGCGCTGAGACTCCTCATCCACCTTGAGATAGACGGCCACCATGTCGCCACAGGCGGGGCTGCCCTCGACCGCTTTGGCGTCGGCATCCTCGATCCGTCCCACGTTGTGCGGGTGACGGAAATGTTCCATAACAATTTCACTGTACGGTAACGGCATTTCTCTTACCTCCACATTTACCCTTTTCCAAGCGGGCTGATGGCCCGCAACTTCTCGATTACGTCGGATATGGCCTCCGCCACTGCGTCCACGTCCTCGGGCTGGTTGAAGCGGCCGAAGGTGAAGCGGACGGAGCCGTGGGCTCGTTCGTGGTCACCTCCGATGCCCAGGATGACGTGGCTGGCCTCCAGCGAGCGGCTGAAGCAGGCCGAGCCGGTGCTGACGGCGAAGCCTCGCATGTCCAGGTGCAGCAGGATGGACTCGCCCTCCACGAAGCGGAACGAAACGTTGGCGTTGTGGGGCAGCCGCAGCGTGGGATGGCCGTTGAGGCGCGAGTGTGGAATCCGCAGCAGCCGCTCGATCAGTCGGTCGCGCATGTCCTGCAATCGTGCCGTCTCCTCTGGCGTTACCAGCTCCACCGCTTTGGCGAAACCGACCGCGCCGGGGATGTTCTCCACCCCGCCCCGCAGGTTGAACTCCTGAAAGCCACCGTCCATCCACTTGGCCAATGGCGTGCCCTGGCGCACGTACAGCCCACCCACTCCCTTGGGGCCGTGGATCAGGTGCGCCGTTACGGTGACCAGGTCCACTGGCACTTCCCGCACGTCCAGTGACACACGTGGGAAGCTGTGGCTGGCGTCGGTGTGGAACAACACGTCTCGCTCTCGACAGATTGCGCCGATGGCGGCCAGGTCTTGCAGCGTGCCGATTTCCTGGTTGGCTGCCTGGACCGAGACCAGGATGGTCTGCGGTGTGATCGCCTGGCGCAGTTGGTCCAATATCAGTCGCCCGTCCTCGTCCACGTCGAGATAGGTCACCCGGAAGCCCTGCTTTTCCAGAGCCCTGGCGCTGTGGAGGACGGGGAAGTCCTCGATTTTGGAGGTAATGATGTGTGCACCCGTCCCTGACGGGCGACGGTCTCCCGACCGAGCCCCCAGGGCCAGGGCGATGCCTTTCAGGGCCATATTGCTGGACTCAGTGCTACCGGAGGTGAAGATGAACTCTTCGGGCTCAGCCCCCAGCGATGCGGCGATCCTGGCTCTGGCAGCGTCCAGGGCATCCCTGGCCTCGATGCCCGGCGAGTAGCCGAACTGGGAGGTAGCCACCGCGTAAGTCTCAAACAAGTAAGGTTTCATCGCCTCCAGCACCCGCTCGTCCAGGCGAGTGGCGGCGGCGTTATCCAGGTAAACAAATTCACCGAACATAGTCATGTTTCGCACCTCCAGTCTCCAGGACGATCTCAAAAGCACAGGTGATGGCGCCGCTGGGACAGACCTCTTCGCACAGGCAACAACCACCTGAACCACCAGGGCAATCGTCGAGGCTGGGGCATACTTCTGGGCAAAAGAAGATGGGCCCCCGTTCTCCCAATTTTACGGCATGGCAGGGACAGGCCTCCACGCATAAACCGCAGAGATTGCAAAGGCTCTCGTCAAGCTGAGGCATAGCCCACGTCTTCATCCCCATCTCCATCTCAGGAATCAATGGTTTTTTGCCCTTTCAGACCACCACTTGCCCAGGCCGACCCATTGTCCTGCCTTGACTCTCACCAGGCCTATCAGGATGATCATATAGATAATATGCTCATCCAGGAAAGGATTGTGCTCTGGAGGCAGGTTCGAGAGCCACATGAATAACATCATCACAGCACCCGAGTAACCGGCGATGTTTACCCCGATGCCTGACAGCAATGCCAGACCTACGAACAAAAGGCCCAGCATGAAGAGCCAGTCAACAACCGGGTTTCCCGCCAGACTCTGGAAGATAGGAGCGAGTGGGCCGGATGTGGCGAACTTCAAGTAGCCGAAAGTTGGAGAGCCTCCCGCAATCCACGCACCCTCTGGAGCAGTAGCGAAGCCGAGACCAAACAGCTTGTCCAGAAATGGCCATAGGAAAAGCCATCCCATTCCTATTCTCAGTGCAGCCCAGATGTATCGTTCTTTGTCTTTCATCTCCATAACCTCCCTACATCTTTTGAACTGCCTTTATTATATCATCAGGACAGCCATCTGTCTATGACAAAAGTCTCTTTTTCTCTACCCGCCTGCTGCTTCCCGCTCCAGGCCCTCTCGATTCACCACGACGATCCGCCCGCGCTCACGGCGGATCAACCCGCCGACGGCAAAGGCCCGCAGGGTGCGCCCCACCATCTCTCGCACGGTGCCGATGTTGGTGGCGATCTCTTCTTGCGTCCAGTGGTGGGATGACTGCAGGTCCTCAGCCTGGGCCAGCAGGAAACGGGCCAGGCGGGTGCGCACCGTGTGCAAGGCCAGGCCCTCCACCATGTCGCTCAGACGTCGCACCCTGGCCGCCATGTGCTCCAGGATAGGCAACGCCACCTCGTGGTGGTCGCGCACGATCTGATGGAAGCGCTCGCAGGAGATGGTGTAGAGTGTTACCTCCGTCAGAGCGTCCACGGTGGCCGGATTGGGTCCGCCATCGAGCACGGGGACGAGGTTAAAGAACTCGCCGGGTCCGAGGTAGGCCAGCACGTGCTCGCGGCCTTCGAGCGACAGACGGTGTACCCGCACCACACCGCGGACGACGAAGTACACCGCCTGGCAGGGTTGACCTTCCGAGATGACCATCTGACCAGGCGAGAACCCGCGCTCATGGATGTAGGGCGAGATTTCCAGCAGGGCATCGTCGCCCAGTCCGGCGAAGAACGGCAACTGACGCAAGGTCTGAACGGTGATAGTCATCGTCATCACTCAGATGGTCGTCCCCTCTGGTATGAGGGCGTTCTTGGGGATGACGACAATTCCATCACGAATTACGTAGAGTTCCTCTTCCCGGTCCGGCTCTCCCTCGTGGGAATGGACGATGACCCCCTGCCCGATACGGGCGTTCTTGTCAATGATCGCCCGCTCGATGTGGGCATCCTGGCCAATGCCCACGTGGGGCCGCCCCAGGCGACGGTTTTCCGCTTTTTCGTCGTCGTCCTCGTAGTAGTCGGCGCCCATCATCACCACCTGGCGCAGCCGCGCTCCTGGCCGCACCACGCTACGCAGGCCAATGATACATTCCTCGATGTCTGCGTCGTACAGCCAGCAACCTTCCGCCACCACCACCCGCTCCATCCGACAGCCATCTACCCGCGAGGGCGGCAGGAAGCGAGCCCGGGTGTAGATAGGCAGATGGGGGTCGTAGAAGTCAAAAGGTGGATCGGGCCGGGTGAGAGCCAGGTTGGCCTGGTAGAAAGTGGAGATGGTGCCGATGTCCTCCCAGTAGCCATCGAAGGGGAAAGCGTAAACACGCACCGATTCGATAGCGGCGGGGATGATGTGCCTGCCGAAGTCATCTCCGTTGCTCTCTTCCAGCAGGCGAACCAGCACGTCCATCCTGAATACGTAGACACCCATCGAGGCCAAGTAGGGCCGCTCGTCCCCACGGCGACTGTCCAGACCCTCCAGTTGCTCTGCTCCCTGGGGCTTCTCCCGGAAGGCAACGATGTGCCCCTCGTCGTTGGTCTGGAGGATGCCATAGCGAGGCGCATCTGCCGCTGAGATAGGAAGGGCAGCAATGGTGACGTCGGCCCGCCTTTCCCGATGAAAACGGATGAACTGGCTGTAGTCCATGCGGTAGAGGTGATCACCCGCCAGGATCAGCACGTCCTCCGCCCCCCGGCTGAGGAAGCGGTACACCTGCTGGCGAACGGCGTCGGCCGTCCCCTGGTACCAGTCGGCTCTGGTCAACGTCTGCTCGGCGGGCAGGATTTCCACGAAGCCGTGGGAGAAGACGTCGAACTTATACGTCCCGTAGACATGACGATGCAGAGAGGCCGAGAGGAACTGGGTGAGGACGAAAATGCGGCTGATGCCAGAGTTGATGCAGTTACTGATAGGGATGTCAATCAGACGATATTTGCCGCCGATGGGCACGGCCGGTTTGGCCCGCAATTTGGTCAGCGGGTAGAGACGGGCTCCTCGCCCGCCGCCGAGCACAACGGCTAGCACGTCCTGGTTTGGCATCGTCTTCCTCCTTTCGCAGCTTGTCGCTCCGCGCCTGAACCTGAGCGGCAGGGTTTAAGCACATTATACAAGCTTTGGGGAAGTTTGTCCAGAAAAGAGGTAAGGCATCGAGGGGATGCGAAAAAGGAGAAGGTGTGCTTAATCCGGCGTGAACGGCCGAGCTGCTTTATCCAGCAGTTCTTGTCGCCGCCGGCGGTACTCCACGATGGGCCGGTCGCCCTGGATCAGCTTCTCGCCGACCTGCTCAGAATCCATCACCACGTACCATTGGTTGGGTATCATTTTG
>VGOG01000165.1 GCA_016875995.1 Chloroflexota bacterium | reverse complement strand
GACGTCGTTCTTACGTCGGTTTTCCTCGACCTGCCAGCGCACGGTCATCTGAATGTAGGAGCCAGGCTTCCCCCACTCAACTGGCGAGGGGACGCCGTACTCGGCCAGGATGGCGTCAATCTCTTCATCGTTGGCATCCCAGACTTCTTTCTTCAGCCGGCCAACGGTATTGTCCTCGAAGAACAGATCAGGCTGGTCGGTAGCGAGCAATCCCGCTGGTATTTGTTTGTCTGGCATTTTACCTCTCTTCCTGCTAACTAGCTTGGCTTCACCAGGATCTTGCCGTCCGTTCGCTCAGTGGACCTGGCGATGGCGTTCACTGTGTCCTCCAGACCATAGCGAGCGGTGATGATGGGGCTCAAGTCCAGCCGCCCGGCACCGACCAGGCGGATGACGTTGGGGAAGGTCTCGTGACCAGAGTGCCCCTGCGCGCCGAAGACCTGGGAGCGGCGCACCTGCAAGGCCTCCAGGTACATGGGCACCCGCTGGGCCGCCCGTCCGATCTGCACGATCTTGCTGTTGATGGCCAGGGCCTTCTCCATCTCCGGCACCGTCAGGTGCGG
Organism: Chloroflexota bacterium; assembly: GCA_016875995.1. Classification (GTDB taxonomy): domain Bacteria; phylum Chloroflexota; class Anaerolineae; order VGOG01; family VGOG01; genus VGOG01. Next base: position 8,334 of record VGOG01000165.1, on the reverse strand, counting down.
GGCACCCGCGGCCTCGACGTGGAAGTTGAAACCCTCACCCTTGCTCAACTCCATCAGCACGTCGCCGGCAGTGACCTGGCGCGGGTCATACACGTGGTCAGCCCCCACCTTCCTGGCCAATTCCATACGCTGCGGCGAGATCTCGAAGGCAGCGATGATGCCCGCGCCGGCCGCTTTCGCCAGGCCAATGGCCGCCAGGCCGATGGGCCCCGCGCCGAACACGCTGACGTAGTGCCCAGGCCGAAAGCCACCTGCCCGCTCAAACATGGCGTTGTAAGAGACACAGGTCGGCTCGGTGAGAGCACCGACTTCATAGCCCTTCTCCTCGCTGCCGAAACGCTCGGCGATAGCGTCAATCTTCCAGCAGAACTTCTCGTCCACAGCGATATAGTTGGCGAAGGCACCGGGAATGGTGAAGCCCAGTTCCTCCAGGTTGGTGCAGTGGTTGGGATAGCCGTTGCGGCAGGGGATGCAGCGACCGCACCAGATCATCTCCTCCACTGTTACCATGTCGCCGGCCTTGAGGGTTTGGACATCTCTACCTGCTTCCACCACTTTGCCGGAGAACTCGTGGCCCAGGATGGTGGGGAACTTGGTGAGGCCGGGGTAGAGAATGTAGTCGTCCTCGTTGGTCTCGTAGAAGTGCATGTCGGAGCCGCAGACACCGCAGGCCTGCACCTCCAGCACCACCTCTTGCGGGCCCGGCTTGGGATCAGGCCACTCGCGTACTCCCAGCTTGGGGTGCCGCCAGATGCTGTTGCCGGTGATGGCCTTGCCCGTCTCCCTCTCCCATTCGGAAACCACATAATCTGGCTTGGGCTCCCAAACAGCGTCAAGTACTAATCCTTTCATGTCAAAAACCTCCTGTTTGTGTTTTCATACTCAAGCTCTACGCTTGAGGTTTCACATTTTACGTTTCAATGGTGTCTTTGGTGCAGCGTCCAAGGAAGGCGATGTCGAATTCCTGCATAGGGATTTCCACCCCCACCCCAACCCTCCCCCTACGAGGGGGAGGGCTAATCTACCTCACTGAGCTTGACCGGGCGGTTTTCCTGGCACGACTTCTTGGCCGCATAACCCATTACCACCGGAATGCGGCCATCCATGCCCGTTACGGGAGGCGTCTTGTCCTGCTGGATGCACTCGATAAACGCCCGCATCTCGGCGATGTAGGAGTCGGTGTAGCGCTCCATAAAGAAGAACAGGGGCAGCGAGGAATGGACACCGTCAGCATTGCTGTAGACGGCCGTATCCAGAGTGTTGTTAGAAACCGCTACCATACCTTCGGAGCCAAACACCTCCACGCGCTGATCGTAGCCATACACCGCTTTCCTGCTGTTGTCAATGGTGCCGATAACGCCGTTGGCAAAGCGAAGGGTGATCACAGCGGTATCAATGTCGCCTGCTTCGCCGATTTCAGGATCCACCATCACGCCACCGGCGGCGTAGATCTCGCTAACCTCGCTGCCGATCAAATAGCGAGCCATGTCGAAGTCGTGGATGGTCATGTCCAGGAAGATGCCGCCAGAAACCTTGATGTACTCAATGGGAGGCGGCCCCGGATCGCGGCTGGTGATGCGCAGGATGTGAGGCATGCCGATTTTGCCAGCGGCCACCATCTCCCGAACGCGCTTAAAGTTCGGATCGAAGCGGCGGTTGAATCCCACTTGCAGCTTAACCCCCGCCTTGTCCACAGCTTCCAGAGCCCGGTCAATCCTGGCCAGATCGAAGTCAATGGGTTTCTCGCAAAAGATGTGCTTTCCGGCAGCGGCCGCCTCTTCGATGAACGGAGCGTGGGTATCGGTGCTGGAGCAGATGATGACGGCTTCGATGTCCGGATTCTCCATGATCTCGTGGTGATCTTGAACGACTGACGGAATCTGAAGTTCGGCCGCACATTTTTCAGCAGCATCCAGGCGAACATCTGCTATGGCGACGATGTTGGCATCGGGGACCCGGTATGCCAGGTGCTCCGCGTGCAGCCTGCCTATTCTGCCTGCACCGATGACGCCTACGTTGACTTTTGTGGACATTTTCGTTGCCCTCCTTTGCAGGAATTAGAAATTAAGTACGGGGAAACTGCACGAGCCTGCGTTCCACCTGCTCCAAAGTGGGGATGCCCTCTGTTCCCCGCTTCTCTACGTTAAAGGAAGCCACGCAGTTGGCGAAATGCGCTGCAGCGTAGAGATCGCCACTTCTCTCCAGCTCGATCAAATAAGCGGCGGCAAAGACATCGCCCGCCCCAGTTGGGTCTATCTCTATCGTTTCGAAAGCAGGGAAATGGCGGACCTCGCCCCGGTGGTAGACCGTTGCCCCCTGTGCTCCCTTGGTGACCACTAAGATATCCGCCACTCGGGCGTAGGTCTGGATGACTTTCTCATCCTTCCCCACATCGTTCTCGCTGAAGACCACTACCTTGGCGTAGTTTAGAACCTCAGCCGCATCCTCCCAGTGCTTGGGAAAGACCTGACCCTCCCCATCCCAGTGGCGCATCCAGCCCTGGGGAGTAACCCCGATTAACGAACGGGGGAAGATTTTAGCGATGCTCCCCTCCATCTCATTTGTCAGAGGGCCCAAGAGGACAATCTTAGCCTCTCGCCAGGCGGGGGGGATGTCCTCGGCCGTTATTTTCTCCGCTACAGCACGGAGAAACTGGGTGCGAGTGCCATTAGTGGAGTAGAGGTTCTGGAAGGTGGACGTCGCTGACGAGGGCAGACAAAGCACCTCGATGTCCCGATAAAGAGGGTTGAAGCACAAATCAGGAGAGGCGCTGGTAACTACAGCAGTTCGCTGCCTCAAGTTGCGGGCGGTCAGGGAGGCGAAAGTCACCGTCCCCCCAACCGTGTAACCATCCTCCTGCAGATCCTTGGTCACGTGGCCGATCACCAGAAAGTCGGGGCGAAACATCTCCAGATGACCTCTCATGGGCTCCCGAATGCTCCTCATTCTCGCCGACTGATATAAGTGTTGGCAATCACCGAGAGAATCAGGATGGCCCCTGCCACAGCGCGGAAGATTTGGACGGGTATCTTCATCAGCACCAGGCCCTGCTCCAGCATGGTCAGCAACACCATGCCAACGCTCGCGCCGACGATGGTGCCAAACCCACCAGTGAGCCGCACGCCACCGATGACGGCTGCCGCCACTGCGACCAGCTCCATACCCTCTCCACGTAATGGGTCCACACTGGTACGGTGGGCGAACTGCATCACGCTGGCCACTCCTGCCAGTAACCCGGCCAGCACAAAATTGATCACCTTCACTCGTTTGACCGCCACACCCTGCGCCAGCGCCGCACCGGGATTTCCCCCCGTGGCAAAAACCCAGTTGCCATATCGGGTGCGCATTAACACCAGAGACATGACGATGGCGATGGCGATGAACCAGAGGATGGAGACGCGGAAATTGCTGGGGGGGTGGGAGAGTTGATTGAGGGCGGTGATTGGACCGTTCAACACGTCGAACAGCAGCGGCTTCTCGCCAGTGTAGTAGGCAAAATCCCCGCCGCCGATGGCGCGGGCAATGCCACGGTAGGCCAGCATGGTCCCCAGGGTGGTAATGAACGAGGGGATGCCCGACCAGGTGACGATCAAACCGTTCCCTAACCCCAGCACAGCGCTGACCAGCAAGGCCAAAAGCAATGCGGCCAGGGGTGCGACCCCGGCGTTCAGGCTCAGGGCAAAGACGTAGCTCGCCACGGCAAAGGTTGAACCAACCGACAGATCGAACTCGCCGGAGATCATCAGCATGGCCACGCCGACGACGACGATGCCCGTGATGCTGGCGAAGGTCAGGATATTGGCAATGCAAACCGGGGTCAGGAAGTTCTCGGCGGCGGTGACAAAGAATAGAAACACTGCCAGGAAGCTGATCAAGGCCACCACTTCAGAGAACTCAGCCAGCCTGAAGCGGAGTCGCGTCAAAGTGACAGTTAGGGATGGCAAGGGTGACTCTCCTTTAGTTGGAAGTTGGAGGTTGGAGGTTGGAGGTTGGAGTCTCCAACCTCCAACTTCTAACCTCTAACCTCTAACGCTCGCGCTCACCCGTGATCAGGTCAGCAATGTCATCTTCCGTCAGCTCACCTTTGGCGTAGGTGCCGACCTTTCGGCCATGCCGCAGGATAGTGTAGGCATCGGCGACCTGGTACACGTGGCGGACGTTGTGGCTGATGAAAATGACCGACAGCCCGCGCTCCTTGGCGTTGAGCGTATAGGTCAGCACCTTGCGTGTCTCGGCCACCGATAGGGCCGAGGTCGGCTCATCCAGAATCAGCAGTTTCGCCCCGAAGTGCATGGCGCGACCAATGGCAATGGATTGGCGTTCACCGCCGGACAGTTCCCCAACCCTCTGCGATGGCGAGCGGATGTTGATCCCCACATCGGCCAACGAGGTGCGCGTTAAGGTGCTCATCTCGCGCATATCGAGCCAGTTGACGGGGCCGAGCCTGCGGGCCAGTTCGCGCCCCAGGAAGAAATTGCGCGAGATGCTCATCAAGTTCACCAACGCCAAATCCTGGTAGCACGTTTCAATCCCCAGGGCACGCGCTTCGCGGGGCGACTGAATCTGCACGGGTTGGCCTTCGAAGTAAATCTGCCCCCTGTCGGGCCTGTGGACACCCGTCAGAATCTTGATCAGGGTGGACTTGCCCGCGCCATTGTCGCCGACCAAGGCCATCACCTGTTGCTTATCAACGGTGAAATCCACACCATCCAGAGCAGTGATGGTGCCGAAGCGCTTGACGATGTTTTCCATGTGCACCACGGGGGTGTCTTCGTGTCCAATCGTGCTCATGCTAAACTCTCCTTTACGTCAGGGTAACTGCTCAGCCCGTGTCATTGCGAGGAGCGCCTTTTGCGACGAAGCAATCTCCTCCTTGTGGCTTGGGGATTGCTTCGCTTCGCTCGCAATGACAGCCTGGGTAGTTACGCGTCAGGACCGGCGGCGAAGCCAATTGTTCAGAATCACAGCGGCCACAATCGTTACGCCCACAACGGCCTCGAAATTATCGGCCGGGATAAAGGGGATGTTGAGCAATATTACGCCTGTGCGCAGGGCGCTGATCAACAGGACACCGATCAAAGCGCCCCAGATGCTGCCATAGCCTCCGCTGAGCGAGGCCCCGCCCACCACGGCGGCGGCAATCGCGCTCAGTTCGACCCCCGCCCCAGACGCAACGCGCACCGTCTGGAACTGGCTGAACAGCAACACCCCGCTAAAGCCAGATAGTGCCCCAGAAACGGCGAAATTGACCACCTTGACCAGCTTAACGTTGACTCCTTGGGCCCTGGCTGCCCCCGGATTGCCACCGGTGGCAAAGACGTGATTGCCGTAGCGGGTACGGGTCAGCGCATATTGACCAATGAGCGCCACCCCAACCAGCCATAACGTCGCCGTGCGGAAGTTAGCACCCTGAAACAGGTTGTTCACCACGTCGAGCCGCCCGTTGAGGACATTGTAAGCGGTGAGTTTCTCCACTGTTTGCACCATCATTCCGCCGGAGAAAAGCCACACCGCCCCGCGGTAAATCGCTTGACTGCCCAGGGTGACGATAAATGAAGGAATCCCCGTCCAGATCAGGATCAGGCCGTTCAAGGCGCCCAGGATGGCGGGAATGAACAACGCCAGCAACACCCCCACCAGGGGCGACCCGCCATCCCTGGTGCTGAACGCAAACAGGTAACCTCCCGCCGCCACCAGCGCGCCAACCGACAGATCAAATTCGCCAGAGATCATCAGCAGCGTCACGCCGATGGTGACTACGCCCGTCAGAGTGGCCGCGTTCAATATGCCCGACACCGAGCGCAGGGTAAAGAACTGCGGGGCGAACAACGAAAGGAGAATGAATACAATAATCAGCGTGGCCGATGGCCCTGCGATGGGGGATTCGGCAAACAGGCGGCGGACATTCCTTTGCCAGGCCGCAGCAGCGCTCATATTCACCTCCAAGATAAGTTGTAGAAGAGGGAGGAGCACCAGGTCAGTGCCCTCCCCCTTCTACTCTGGTAGATTCGTAGATTCGTGGATTCGTAGATTCGTGGTGTCCGAATCCCGAATGACGAGTTTACGAGTTTACGAATCTAGCGGTACTCGCCAGCAAGGGCCTTCACGATGGCGATGTTGCTCTGGTCCACGAAGCCCGGACCCGTCGGCGTGACCGGCAACGCCGGGGTGATGTTTTGGCGATTGAGCAGCGTCAACATCATCACCGCCCCATAACCCTGCAGGAAAGGCTGCTGGTCAATGCCGAACAGGGTGGTGCCATTCTCGATGTTGGCCACGATCTCCGGGCTCAGGTCGAAGGTGCCGTGGAACACCTCGCCCGCCTTCAGGCCGGCCGCTTCCACGAAGGCGTAGAACGGGTTGGCACCCGCCGGCCCCAACGTCAGGAAGGTGTCGGTGTCCGGGTTGGCGGTGTAGTAGTCACCAATGATCGTCTGCGCCTCGGCCGGGTCCATGGTGATGCTCAGCACCTCGCCCTTCAGCCCCTTCTCCTTCAGGGCGTCGAGGAAGCCCTGGCAGCGGGCGTCCAGGCCGACGTGCCCAACCTGGTGGTTGATGCACACCCCCTTCTTCCCACCAGCGGCCGTCAGACGCAGGCCGCCCAAGTAACCGCCCTGGTACTCATCCTGCCCCAGGTAGGTCAGGTAGGGGATGCCGTCCTTGATCGGGCCGGAACCAGCGTTGTAGGCGATCACCGGAATGCCGGCGTTAAGCGCCCGCACGATCGGCTCCTTGAACAGGACGGGGTCGCTCACCGTCAGCGCAATGCCGTCCGGCCGCGCCGCCGCCGCCTGGTCAATCAGCGAAGCCGTCTTCTCCAGGTCGAACTTGTCCGGCCCTAACACCGTGACCTTAACGCCCATTTGCTCAGCGGCTGTATCAATGCCCTTCTGCACCACGCACCAGAAGGCATCCCAGGCACACAAGGCGTGCTGCACCATAATCAGGTTGACTGGCTTGTCGGGCTGCGGCGTAGCGCCGACGTTGCTCTTGTCCACGAAGCCCGGTCCTGTGGCCATCACTGGCAGGGCCGGGGTGATCCCGTAGCGATTGACCATAGCCAGCCACATCACCGCCCCGTAGCCCTGCAGATAGGGCTGCTGGTCAATGCCGAACAGGGTGGTGCCATTCTCGATGTTGGCCTCGATCTCCGGGCTCAGGTCGAAGGTGCCGTGGAACACCTCGCCCGCCTTCAGGCCGGCCGCTTCCACGAAGGCGTAGAACGGGTTGGCACCCGCCGGCCCCAACGTCAGGAAGGTGCCGGTGTCCGGGTTGGCGGTGTAGTAGTCGCCAATGATCGTCTGCGCCTCGGCCGGGTCCATGGTGATGCTCAGCACCTCGCCCTTCAGCCCCTTCTCCTTCAGGGCGTCGAGGAAGCCCTGGCAGCGGGCGTCCAGGCCGACGTGCCCAACCTGGTGGTTGATGCACACCCCCTTCTTCCCACCAGCGGCCGTCAGACGCAGGCCGCCCAAGTAACCGCCCTGGTACTCATCCTGCCCCAGGTAGGTCAGGTAGGGGATGCCGTCCTTGATCGGGCCGGAACCAGCGTTGTAGGCGATCACCGGAATGCCGGCGTTAAGCGCCCGCACGATCGGCTCCTTGAACAGGACGGGGTCGCTCACCGTCAGCGCAATGCCGTCCGGCCGCGCCGCCACTGCCTGGTCAATCAGCGAAGCCGTCTTCTCCAGGTCGAACTTGTCCGGCCCCAGCACCGTGACGTCCACGCCCATGTTCTTCGCAGCATCGGCGATACCCTGCTCCACCGTGCACCAGAAGGAATCCCAGGCACACAAGGCGTGTTGTACCAACATGAAGTTGAGTCTCTTCTCAGGGGCCGGTAGTACCACCGGAACTTCGACGGTGACTACCACCTCTTTCTCAACCACCACTGGCTTCTCGACGACCACCGTTTGCACCACCGGCTTCTCGATGACCACCGGCGTCGCCGGGGCACAGGCCGCCAGCAGCGACAGGGTGGCCAAGACCGCTACGAAAGTTGCAATCCGTCGTTTGGTAAACATTTTTCTCCTCCTTATTGTTTGTTGTGGAATTCTGGACGCTCTCGACTCAGGTTGGTAATAGACTATACTGGCCTATATTCATCCCCCCTTTCTGAGATGCCCCTATATTCTGATGGAATCTGGCAAACGATCACTTCCCTCTTCAGGTGTGCATTATGATACTACACCTCTCCCTCTTTGTCAAAACTGCTCGACCCAGCGGCACAGGATGTCCACCACCCCATCGCCATCTCTATGGGGCGACACATAGTCCACCGCCGCTTTGACCTCGTCGGCAGCGTTGGCCGGGGCGGCGGAACGGCCAACGATGCTC
>VGOG01000164.1 GCA_016875995.1 Chloroflexota bacterium | reverse complement strand
TTGGCCCGGCCACGGTGATCCAGGCCGTGGCCCAGGGCAACCAGGTGGCCGACGAGGTGGATCATTACCTGCGCACCGGCGGCGTGGAGAAGCTCGTGGTCAGGCCCGGCTACGAGGTCATCGAGCAACCGTTCGACCTGGAGCAGTACGCCGAGGCCACGCGCCCGCAGACGCGGGAGATCCCCGTTGAGCAGCGGCGCGGCAACTTTCGTGAGGTGGAGCTCTTGTTTGATGAAGAGACCATTCAGGAGGAGTGCAAGCGCTGCATCCGCTGCGATCTGGAATGGCTGGAGACGATGGGGCTCGCCCACGTACCGATACCGGAGCGGCTGCCGGTTGCTGAAGGGAGGAGCGCATGATCACGCTGACGATAGACGGCCAGGAAATCCAGGTCACTGAGGGCCGCACGATCCTGGAAGCAGCGCGGGAGCACCGTTTCCCCATCCCCACCCTCTGCTACCACGAGGCGTTGGCGCCATTTGCCGCCTGCCGCATGTGCGTCGTCGAGCTGGAGAACCGCCGTGGGGGACAACTGGTGCCCGCGTGTGCTTATCCGTGCGAGGAAGGGCTGATCGTGCGTACCAACTCGGAGAAGGTGCGCAGGTCACGGCGCATGACCATCGAGTTGCTGATGGCTTCGGCGGCCCACGTCCCTCTCATCCGCGCTATGGCCGAGGAGCTGGGCGTGACCACACCTCGTTTTACGATGGAGCCAGACGACTGTATCCTCTGCGGGCTGTGCGTGCGCGCCTGCGAGGAGATCGTCGGCGTGGGAGCCATCAGTGTCATCAACCGGGGCATCGAGAAAAAGGTCAGCCCGCCCTTTCGCATCGCCTCCAACGCCTGCATCGAGTGCGGCACCTGCGTCCTGGTCTGCCCCACCGGGGCCATCACCCTGGCTGACATCACCGGCGGCACGCAAACAGTCCACCCCTGGGAGTCCGAGTTCGAGGCAGTGGACTGCCGGGTCTGCGGCCATCACTACCTGGCCCCGGAGCTTGCTGAGCATACGGCCTTGTTGGCTGAGGCGGAGGCTGGGCCATGAGCGACGTCAGGCTGGGCGTTTTTATCTGCGATTGCGGCGACCGGATTGCGTCCATTCTGGATGTAGATGCCCTGGCGAGGGAAGTCCGTGATCTGTCAGGAGTAGCCGTCGCCCGGCGGCTGCGCTACTCCTGTTCACCCGACGGGCTGGCAGCCATCCAGTCGGCCATCGCCGAGGAGGGGCTGAATCGAGTGCTCGTCGCCGGTTGCACTCCCCGCACGCTGCAGCCCCGCTTCCGCGCCGCCTGCGAGGAAGCTGGCCTGGACGGTGACCTGTTTGAATTGGTAGACATTCGGGAAGGCTGCGCCTGGGTGCATCCCCCCTCTGCCCCCCCCTCCCAGGGGGGGAACGGAGGGGGGGCGGCCACGGCCAAGGCGGTTGATCTGATCCGGATGGGAGTGGCCAGAGTCGCGCTTCGCCAGACACGTGAGCCGGTTAGCACCGAGGTCGTGCCTGCCGCGCTGGTCATCGGCGGGGGGCTGGCCGGCATGACCGCCGCCCTGACCCTGGCCAACGCCGGCCTGCCGGTCAAGCTGGTCGAGCGAGAAGCGACGTTGGGCGGGATGCTGCGCGACGTGTACACCCTCTATCCCCCCCTCCCAGGGGGGGGAAGGGGGGAGTGGCGCAACGCGGCCGAGTTCCTGGCCGAGAAGGTTGAGGCGGTGACCCGCCATCCACGCATCGAGGTTCTGCTGGAGAGCCAGGTGACGGGCATCGCAGGAACGGTGGGGCGCTACACCGTTGGCGTCAGTGGGTGCGGTCAACAATTCGACGTGGGCGCCATCATCGTTGCCACCGGTGCGCGCGTTCTGCAACCGTGGGGTCAATTCCGCTACGACAGAAAGCGAGTAATCACCCAACTCGAGTTCGAGCGCGAATTGACAGACCAAGGACGAAGGACCAACAGACCAATAACCAACGTCGTCATGATCCTCTGCGCCGGCCAGCGCAACGAGGCCATCCCTTATTGTTCCGGCGTGTGCTGCATGGGCGCGCTCACGCAGGCGCTGGAGGTCAAAGCGGCTAACCCGCAGGCCAACGTCACCATCCTGTTCCGTGACCTGTACCTGCCGGGCGAGGACATTTATGAGGAACTGCTCGAGGCACAGCGGGCCGGGGTAGAGTTCATCCGCTATGCGCCCTCGTCGCCCCCGCAGGTGACCGACGAGGCGGTTGAAGTCCACGACGAATTGACCGGTATGGACCACCACCTGCCCTACGACCGCGTCGTCCTGGCCACTCCGCTGGTGCCGCAGCCCGACGCCAGCGTGGTAGCCCACATGCTGGCCATCGCTCAGGACGAGAACGGCTTTTTCCCTGAGGTGCGCTATCGCCTGCGGCCGCAGAATTACGTTGAGCGGGGCATCTACGTCTGCGGCGCAGCCCACTACCCGGCTGGCAGGATGGAGACTGAGTTCCAGGCCATCAGCACCGCGTTCAACGCCCTGCGTCACCTGCAGGCGGGCCAGGTCACCAGCCAGGCCCCCGTCGCCGTCGTGGACGAAAAGCGCTGCACCGGCTGCGGCAACTGTGTGGAGAGCTGCCCCTTCGGCGCTATCTCCATGCACAAACGAGAGGGAGTGCTGGACCTCTCACAGATTGACCCCCTGCTGTGCAAGGGGTGCGGCAACTGCGTCGTCACCTGTCCGGTCAAGGCCATCAGCCAGCCGCTCGACAGCGACGCGCAAGTGCTGGCCCAGATTGATGCGGCGCTGGCGGGTGCATCGCCGGACGGCCGGCCGCGCATCGTGGTCTTTGGGTGCGAATGGAGCAGCCACGCCGCTGCCGAGCTGGCCGGGGCCAATAAGCTGAGCTACCCGGTCGAGGTGCGCCTGATTCGAGTAGGATGTTCAGCCCGCTTCGATCCGATTCACGTCCTGTGGGCCTTGTTCAGCGGCGCCGATGGGGTCTTCCTGGGAGCCTGCCCGCCGGGCGACTGCCACTACACCAATGGCAACCGCTACGCCCAGGAGCGCATCAACCTGTTACGGGGAATGCTGGCCGAAAGCGGCTTCGACCCGCGCCGCCTGCGCCTGGAGTGGATCACCCCCGACGATCCGCACGATTTTGTGGGCAAGATCACCGATTTCACGAACCTGGTGCGGGCTCTGGGGCCGAGCCCCGCCCGGGGCGAATGAATCAGTAGAGGAGAATAACGTATGTCAACGAAATTGCAACAGGAAGTATGGGCCCTGGACCGCTGCTCCGGCTGCGGGGTGTGCGTGGCGACCTGTTCCAAAGGAGTGCTCTACTGGGACGAGGAGCAGCATCCCCTCCTGGAGGAGCGCGAGAAGGCGCTGGGCCTTTCGCGCCTCAAGCTGCGCACCTGCGAGGTCTGCGAAAAGTTCTGCGAGCTGAGCTGCCCCCGCTTGGTGGACTGGACGCCGCTGGAGCCCCGCACCATGGTCTCGGCGCGCTCGACAGGAATTGTCCAGAGCGGCAACCCCAACGACGTCATCCAGGCGCTGCTGGTGGCCGCCCGCTCGGCCGAGCTGATTGACGGCGTGGTCATGCTGGACATGGACCCCTGGACGCTGGAGCCGCTCGCTCGCGTGGCCACGACGGTGGACGAGATCGTCCGCAGCGTGGGGATGCAGTATCTCTGGGCCCCGCTGCTGAGCGCGCTCAACGAGGCCGTCTTTGAGCTGGGTCTCACCAGGCTGGCCATCGTCGGTCCTCCTTGCGTGGCCGAAGGGGCGCGCCGACTGATGAATGCCGAGAACGAACGTTTATGGCCTTACCAAAAGGCGATCCGCCTGACCATCGCCTCTTTTTGCACCGGCATCCATAACCCAGACATGATCACCGAACTGCTTGAGCGCGGAATGGGCATCTCCCGGCACCAAATCCGAGGGCTGGCCACCTCGATAACAGATGGCACGCTGACGGTGTCGTTGTGGGATGGCACAGAGCGCACGATCCCGCTGACCGAGGTGGAGCCTTTCACGCGGCACGGCTGCGGCAGTTGTGACGACTACCTGGGCGAGTCGGCCGACATCGCCGTGGGAACCGTCGGCGCGCAGCCGGGCTACGCCACGCTCATCACCCGCACGCCGGCCGGCGAGGTCTTCGTCCAGAATGCCATCAGCTTTGGCCTGCTGGAGACCGTCGCCCAGGTGGACGAAGCGGCGTTGAACGCCGCCAAGGTCGAAAAAGACCGGCGGGCGCGGGCTCAGGCCTTCGACGAGTTCCGCATCCTGATGTTGGACGCCCTGAGCGACCCCGCGAAGCGGGCTCAGGTCAGGAAGCAATTCGTCAGCCTATACGGCGCCCCCCCTCTTTCCCCCCCAACGTTGGGGGGGATGAAAGGGGGGGCGGGAGCCGCGAAGAGGGAGGTGTGTGATGTCACTTGTAGTGGATGCTAGGGGACGCGATCTGCGATCCGTCAGCACAGAGCTGAAAGGGGCGGTCGCTAAAGGGCCAGTGGTCATCCAAGAGGCGGCCCATCTGCATGGCCTGGCAGCCGGTTTCAGGAGTGGCGAGGTGATCGTAGAAGGGGATAGTGGCGACTACCTGGGCGTTCTGAACGACGGGGCGACCATTCGGGTCAAGGAGAACGCCGGTCGCTATCTGGCCGATAACATGACGCGGGGCACGGTCATCGTCGAGGGTGATGCCGGCTACGGCGTGGGGGCATATTGCTACGGCGGCACCATCGTGGTCAGAGGGAACGCCGGCGATTTTACGGCGGTGATGAACAAGGGTGCGACCATCATCGTCGTTGGAGACGTAGGCGACGAAGTGGCGACCTACATGCTGGCTGGCGACCTGGTCATCGTGGGCAACGCCGGCCAGAACCTGGGCAATTATCTCATCCGCGGCCACATCTACATCGGCGGGAAGTGGGAGAGCCTGGGACACAACACCCTGCTGGCGGAGATGACTCAGGCCGACCTGGCCAAGCTGCGCGGTTATTTTGACGAATATGGCATCGAGGCCGACCCGACGACCTTCAAAAAGATCGTCCGCCTGTCGGAGAAGCCCTTCTACAAGTAGCTACCGCGAGATTGATTGAAGGAGAACTACTATGCCACCAGTTAATGGGACGTTTTGTGTCACCGTGATGAAAGACCGGTGCATCAATGCCAGGATGCCCGGCAAATGTGCCGCCTGCGTCGAGGTCTGCCCTTACGAGGTCTTTGCCATTGACGGCGCGGGGACCGTCCGCGTGCAGAACTACAATGCCTGCGTCGGCTGCCGCATCTGCGCCGAGTTCTGCCCGGAGGACGCCATTCGCATCAACCCCGCCGAATCGGAGTTCCTGGTGCGCTCGCCGTGGACTTTTCCCCAGGTGGAGGAGATTCACCACAAGGCGCAGACCGGCCAGTACATGCTGCGCGGCTTTGGCACCATGGGCTACGCGCCCAGCTTTGACAACATCACTGTCGTGCCTTCGCAAATCGCCTCTCCCGCCCCCCGCGACAAGTATCGGGAGGAGTGCAACCTGGAGGTGGTCATCGGCGAGGAGACCTGCGAGAATCCGATACGCCTGCGGTATCCTTTCCTCTTCCCCGCCATGTCCTTCGGCGCAGTGTCCAGAGAAGCCAGGATGGCCCTGTCCATCGGCGCGGCTCAGACAGGCATCATCAACAATACCGGCGAGGGCGGGTTGCTAAGGGACGAAACCTGGCTGATCAAGGGATACGAGAACGAAGAGCGGACGCTGAAGCGATGGCAGCCAGGTGGCTACCTGGTCGTCCAGTGGTCCACCGGCCGCTGGGGGGTCTCGGCCGATTACGTCCGCGCCGGCGATGGGGTCGAGGTCAAGATCGGCCAGGGGGCCAAGCCAGGCATGGGCGGCCACCTGCTGGGGGCCAAGGTCACCGCAGAGATAGCCGCTGTGCGCGGCATCCCCGTCGGCAGCGACGCCCTCTCCCCCTGCCGCTACTACGACGTGCAGGACCTGGAGGACATGAAGCGCATGGTTGCTTTCTTGCGCGACGTGACCGATTACAAGGTGCCTATCTTCTTTAAGCTTGGCCCCAGTCGCCCCTACGCAGACGTCAGGGCCTGCGTCGAGGCCGGGGCGGACGCCATCTCCATTGATGGACTGGTAGGCGGCACGGGCGCTTCGCCGGCCATTGTCACCCAGGGCGTGGGCATTCCGACGGTAGCCCTGATCCCGCCGTCTGTGCAGGCCCTGAAGGACATGGGGGTTCATCGCCGGGTCAAGCTCTTCGTCCTGGGTGGTATGCGCGACGGCCTGGACGCCTACAAGGCGATGGCCATGGGGGCCGACGGCGTCGGCTTCGGCGCGGCGGCCGAGATCGCCATGGGCTGCCGGGCCTGCATGGCCTGCCACAGCGGCCGCTGTCCCTACGGCATCACCTCTCAAGACCCCGAACTTCGTGCCCGGCTCGATCCCGAGGAGGCTGGCGACCGCCTGGCTAACTTTATCAAGGCCACGGCTGAGGAGCTCAAGATCCTGACCATGCTTTCCGGTCACGACGACATCAAGGATTTGAGTGAGGAAGACCTGCGGGCGATGGATCTCAATACGGCGGCCATAACCGGCCTCAAGTTGATCGGTTATGAGAGAAGGTTGCCCTGGTGGGAGGTGGGGCAGTGAACGGTAATCAGTGAACGGTAATCAGTAATAAGGAGGCAATGAAAATGTCCGTGAGCACATTTGACACTACTATTGTGACAGGCATGATGGAAGATGCCATTGAGTTCAGTGCCAAGAAAATGGGTCTTAAAGGCCGGGACCAAACCTTAGAGGCTCTGCGTTGTGGAGATTGCTCTGTCTGCGAATACCTGCGCTATGGTCTGGCCGAAGGGGTGGCTGATTATCTGGGCTCGGTGGATGACACTGTCAAAGCTATCTACACCTATGAGCCCGAATACGCGACCAGCGTGGACGATCCCCTCCCTGGCCGGCCTAACCTCTCGCCGGGCATCAGCATGCTCGCCTGGGTCAGTCGCAAGAGCGCGGCCCTGTCGTCGGTGGTGACCTCGCTGGGCTCAGCTCTGGCCGAGGAGTTCGGGCGACTCGCCTGTCCCAAGGCCAACGCGCTGTGCTCCATGCTCGACGTCAAATTGGTTGATGATAAGGAAGTGCAAGAGCGGACCGGTTACGGCGCCCTGATTGGCTCTCTCTACGTGCGCCCTTTGGAGATCTGGCGCAGGTAGGCCGCGCTGCGCCGGCATCCTCGCTGGCCTCGATTGGGGCTGGCCCGGCGGCGTCAATTCAGTCCGCCAGGGGCTCCGCTCAAGCCCCTGTCTCAGTCTACGAAGCCCCGCTGGGGCTGGGTTTGACAGGCCGTAGGCCTTTGTATGTTGAGCCTGGCGGCGCCTGTCCTGAGCCAGTCGAAGGATCAGCCCCAGGCGGGGTGGCGACGGAAAGTCAACCTTGGTTGCTTATATCCTCCCCAGTATCTCCTTCAAGAAACGTCCCGTCTCGGTGAGCTGGCTATCGTGGTAGAGAACCATCCCCTCAATAGCCAGGTGCGCTTCCGTGCCCTCTAGAACCGCCTGCCCCGGGGGGGAATTCTTGAGCATCTTCAGGTCCTCGCTATAGGGGTCGCCAACGATGTCCTCCCGCACGATGTGCCCCGAATCCAACACCACGATGCGCTCTGTCTGACGAGCTACGGCCGGATCGTGGGTGACGACGATGAAAGTGGTGCCCAGCTCGCGGTTCAGCCCGTGCATCATGTTGCGGTCCCAGCCACCAGTCTACCAATTTACCAATGTACCAGTCTCACCAGATGCCCGGCAGCAGGCGATAGCGCACGCGCCCGGCGTACTCGCGGTAGCCTGCGAGGCCCTCGCGCAGTATGCGGTCTTCGGCCGCCGTCTTGACGATGAAAAGCAGCGCGGCAAGCCCGCCTGGAATGAGCGCCCACGGCGAACCCAGCGCCAGCGGGATCATCAACGAGAAGGTGATCGTCCCGACGTAAAACGGATGGCGCACGAAGCGATAAGGGCCGGTCGTCACGACGACGTGCCCGCGCTCTTGCTGGATGCGGGTGTAAACCGCCGCGTAGCGATTGGCCGCCATCGCCCAGACGAGCAGGACTGCCCCGAGCAAGCCGAGCCCAAACGCGGCAATTTGAAACGCCAGTGGGATTTCCGGCTTCCAACCAAAGCGCATGTCCAGCCCGGCGACGACGTAATTCGCCAGCAGTGACACCCTGACGACGGCGGAGAGAATCACGTCCCAGGTCTGCACCCCCTCCCTGGGCTTGAATTCAGAGCGTTCCTCTACCAGTTCGGGGTTGTTCACTTCTTGGTAGATGGTCATCGCCGCCAGCACCACGGTAAACGTGCCGACGTACACCCACGCCATCACCCAGTCGAGTCGCCAGGATGACAGGAAGAGCATAGCCGCCTGGGCAGCTACGACGACGAGCACCTGCACGATCCGCTTCAGCAGGCGGACAAAGTTCACCTTACGACCTCTTTGATCCATCTTGACCCCCAGATCACGACAACTGTGCTACCACACGCCTGGTAGCAGCCGATAGCGCACTTGCTGGGCGTACTCGGCATAGCCGTCGAGTTCCTCCAGCAGGGTCTTATCCTCCAGCGCGGTGCGGATGATGGTGAGCAACACCCCCAGGCCGCATGGGATGAACGCCCACAGTGAGCCAAGCAGAATCGGAATCATAAGGGAGGCTACATTCCCAGCGGCGTAAGACGGATGGCGCACGAACCGATATGGCCCGTCGGTGACGACGGTTTGGTCGCGGTCTTTCTGGATGCGCACCACGGCCGAGTAGTACCTGTTCACTGCCATCGCCCAGGTACTCACAATGTAGCCTAGCACCATGACGGCTAACGCAACCAGCCGGGGAGTGAGTAGTATCTGTGGCGACCACCCGAAGCGCTCATCCAGCCCAGCCACGATCATCATGGC
>VGOG01000163.1 GCA_016875995.1 Chloroflexota bacterium | reverse complement strand
GCGTCTTGCGTGGCAGGGGCACAGTGGGCAGGAGCGCTTCGTCCACTACCACAGCAGTATCCACGCTTGTTGTCCCTTCACTGGTTGCCAGAGCGGCCTGGGTCTGAGCCAGGCTACTGAGTACCTCGACGCGCAGGGATTGTTTGTGGCTCAAGTCCTGGCGCAGGCTCAGGATGCGTTGGTCAATTTCCTCGGGCCAGGGTTTGCTCTCCAGTTCAGCGATCTGGGCCTGCAGCCCCTCAATCTGCTGGCCGTAGTACTCCAGCTCATCCTGCAGGCTTTGCTGCAACTCCTGCAAGTGCTGCCGC
The DNA here is from genome assembly GCA_016875995.1 of Chloroflexota bacterium. Lineage (GTDB taxonomy): Bacteria > Chloroflexota > Anaerolineae > VGOG01 > VGOG01 > VGOG01. The sequence goes on along the minus strand of VGOG01000163.1, from coordinate 8,646 downwards.
TGTAGCTCCTTCACAGGGTCCCGTTGGGCCTGGATCTGCTGTTGCTGAGCCTGTTGGCGGGCGATGTTCTCGGTGATGAGCACCTGGGCAGCGACGTTAGCCAGCTTCTGAGCCTTCTCAGGGTCGGCATGAGTGGCATTGATCTTGAAGAACTGGGTATCAGGGACATAGTGAGTCGAAATCGCGTCCAGCACCTCGCCGGGCGTCGTACCATCCCCCATCTCTTGCGCCACCAACTGCGTAAAGGACCAAGTGCGCAATAGTTCAGCGTAGGTGCTGGCCAGCGACTGCACCGACTGTGTCATCTGGTAGGGCAACACCTGACCTGGCGCCGGGTTCAGGAACAACGTCGTCGTCGTGCGATACAGCGGTACTTGTTGCAGGCTGTAGTAGACAGTGCTGGCCCCCGACACCACCATGAGCAACACGATGAGCCAGAGTCGCTTTCTGATGATCTTCCAGTATTCAAGTAATTCCATGTGGGTTAAACCTCTCTCTTTATTTGCGCGATCCGCTTGATGGCCGGTACCAGGTCGGTAACCAGTTCGTCCTTGGGGATGAACTCGTCCGCGCCGTTGGCCAGCGCCACCTGGCGGTAGCCCCGGAAATCATACAGCGTCAAGATAATGATGCCGGCCTTAGGCAACATGGCCCGCAACTGGGGAAGGAGCTCGAAGCCAGTCAGATTGGCCATTTCTAGTTCGAGGAGAATCACGTCAGGCCTCAACCGGAGAGCCTGATCCAGGGCCTCACGACCGCTACGGGCTGTGGCGACTACGCTCAGTCCTTCGTGTTGCTCCAGAAACTCGACGGCAGCGCGCAAGAAGGCCTCACTGTCGTCCACCAGCATTACACGTATGGGGCGATCTACAGGAATCATGATTGAGCCCCCCGCAAGCCTGTCAGCTTCTTGAACATTTGTTCTATTTCGCCAGGCAAGCTCCGCCCTTCGACGCCTGTCATCTTCTAAGCGCCGTCCTCAGCCCTCTCCCCCTGCCCCCTCTCCCAACCCTGGGAGAGGGGGAATCAGGCCACCCTCCCCTAAGGCTTGCCCTGAGCAAGGTCGAAGGGTTGGGGGAGGGGCTGGGGGTGGGGGCAACGAAGCTTTTCCAGACAGCTCACATCCACTTCACAACGCGTCCACCGACCCAACAAATCCACCAGCACCATGGCCCGATCCCGATTGGACAGGGCGCGATCGAATATCGCTTCAAAATACTTGAGGGGGCCGTTCTTGATGGCTACCCGGTCACCTGACTGGAAACGGCTTGGGTAATCCAACTCCCCCATCTCGGCCACCCGGCGCTGGATCAAGGAGATGGCATGATCAGGGACTACTGCTGGCTCTCCGCCATAGCTCACGATCCGCCTCAGGCCAGGGGTCCAACGCACCGAAGAGAGGCCGGCGTCAAGGTTCAGGCGCACGAAGAGATAACAGGAGAAGAAAGGCTCGGTCTTTCTTTGGCCGTTCTTCCTCACCTGGATGGTGGGTAGATACGTTTCGATGCCTCTGCTCTGCAGAAAGCTGCTGACGTGGTATTCTTTATGGGGTTTAGTGTATAGCGCGTACCAATGTCTCATAGGGGGATAGTTATGCTACTCCTGACTCTCAAAAGACATGATTTCAAGCTGTTTGATACGGGTTGCCTACCTCGTCCGAGCAAGAAGTGCGTTGCGCCTGACCTGCTTGACAATTAACTTAATGCAATTGAGTTGCCATTTCTTTCAGGTACTTTTGCAGATTTTACAAATTGGTGAGTTCAGGTGACAAAAACGCCTTTTCAGAGCCCTGGGAACCTCAATTTTGGTCAGAATTCTGCCCCTTTATCAAAGCCAACTGGTCTTGTAGCCACTTAGGTCGGTATAAGCAACCCGCCCCGCACAGCATAAACGGCGGCCTGGGTGCGATTCCTCACCCCAAGCTTCCTCAAAATGGCTGAAATGTGATTGTCAACCGTCCGCTCTGAGAGCAGGAGCCTTTGAGCAATCTGGCTATTAGTGTCTCCCTTGACAACAAAAGACAGGATCTCCTTCTCCCGCTCGGTCAAACTGATGATACGCTCTTGCGTGTCTTCGGCCTCTTGACAAAGCTTCACCAGCACTTTACTGGCCATAGCCGGGTCAATCCTTACCTCACCGCGATGAACAGCTCGTATGGCCTCCAGCATTGTCTCCAGGTCTGCGCCCTTAAGAATATAGCCCCGCACTCCAGCTTTACTGGCTTCCGAGACGTACTCTTCCTCGAGATACATGGTCAGGATAATAATCCTGGCCTCAGGGTCTCGCTCTGTGATCAGGCGAGTGGCTCCGATACCATCCAGGCGGGGCATCTTGAGGTCCATCAGGATGACGTCGGGAGCCAGCTCTTCGGCCTTGCTCACCGCCTCAACCCCATCCTGGGCTTCTCCCACCACCGTCATGTCGCTCTCTTTGTCGAGGATCTCTCGCAGGCCCTTCCTGAATATGGCGTGATCGTCGGCCAAGAGAACCCTTATCTTCTCCACCACCACCTTAGCTCCTCTTCACCTGAACACCCATAGCAGGCCCCCTCTATGAATAATGCTTTTACCGATCAGATTCTTGCACACCGGGCGAGAAAACGGCCTGTTTGTGTCATTCTGATTTGGTTCCGGCTTGTCCGGGGCAGGGGGGAGCAGATCGACACTAACCCTATCTAAGAATTATATCAGAATCGGCATGAGTATTCAAGGGTCAGATGTACATTCCTGATATAAACAAATGTACGCTTTTTAATAGGTAATTATACCTACCCAAAAGGGTACGCTTGCCTGGCTTGTTTAGCTTAAGCTGCTTATTTTAGCTTATCAATCCCTCCCGCAGAGCATGAGCGACTGCCTCCGTCCGACTGTTGACATGCAGCTTCTGAAAGATGATCGAAAGGGCATTTCTCACCGTATGCTCAGAGATAAAGAGCTTTTCAGCGATATCTTTGTTAGTTGCGCCCTGGGCCACAAGCTGGAGAATCTCGGTCTCTCGCTCGCTCAGGTCGAGGAAATCCTGATTCTGTTGGTCTCTGGTCAGCCTGCCAAATTCCACCAGAACTCGTCCGGCTATGCTGGAGTCGATCATGGGCTGCCTCCGGTGCACACCGCGAATCGCTTTGAGCAGTTCGTCCAGGTCGGCGTCCTTAAGGATGTAGCCCTGGGCCCCAGCTTTGATGGCTTCGAAGATGTATTGGTCGCCACCATACATCGTGAGCATGACAATGCCCACCTGTTCATCCTGGTCCCTGATCAGACGGGTGGCCTTGACGCCATCCAGGATCGGCATGCTGATGTCCATGAGGATGATGTCGGGAGCCAGCTCTTCGGCCTTGTTGACCGCGTCAATCCCGTCTTTGGCCTCTCCCACCACCGTCATGTCGCTCTGCTTGTCAATGACCTCTCGCAGGCACTTCCTGAATATGGTGTGATCGTCGGCCAAGAGAACCCTTATCTTCTGCATGGCTATCTACCCTCCCCTGCCAAGAGGCAGAATTGCTGTGATCTTCGTGCCCGAGCCCGGTTCGGTCTCTACGAGTAGCCTGCCTCGCAATGCCCCTGCCCGCTCCCTCATGCTCTCCAGTCCGAAACCGCCGACCAGGGCCGGGCCGGCCATTTCTTGTTTCTCACCATCGAACCCCAGGCCATCATCCATGACCGTAAGGGAGACGGCATCAAGAGCGGACAGGTCAAGCGTGATCCACACATTCTTCGCCCTGGCGTGCCTTCTGACGTTGTTTAAGGCCTCTTGAACGATGCGGAATAGTTCATACTCATACCTGAGAGGTAGTTGAGATTGAACTTCCTCTCCCACGATGGACAGGTGAACCGGGAGTGCGTTCTGCTCCTGAAACTCCTGGGCATACTTGCGCAGGGCAGCCAGGAACCCCAGTTCTTTCAGAGCCGGGGGGTGAAGAGCGAAGATCGAACGGCGAATCTCGCGGATGTTTTCTTGAACAAACGCCTTGGCTTCTAATAAGACCGCCTTAGTCGCCTGCGGATCGCGGTCAATCAAGCCCAGACAATAGTCAATCTTCATGGAGAGAGAGGCCAGATTCTGAGCCAGGCCATCGTGGATCTCGCCAGCGATGCGGTGCCGTTCCTTGACTGCCGCCAATTCCTCCGACCGAGCGAACAACTGAGCATTCTTGACGGCAGTAGCCGCGTAAGAGGCTAAGGTCATCAGGAGCCTTTCGTCGTCTGTGGTGAATGCACCGATCTCCCCGCTGTTGAGACTGATCGTACCAATCGTCTTACCATCAGCCACGAGGGGAGCCACTAAAAGGGATTTTAGCTGGTGAGTGCTCTCCAGCTTGATGAAACGGGGGTCCACGTTTACTTCAGGCACATTGATCACCTCGCCTTGCTCCAGGGCGCAGCCAGCAATGCCCTCTCCTATGCACATCCTTTCCTTCCCAATGACACCCGAAGGCCAGCCCGCCAAAGCCTTGGGATAGAGTTTTTTGGTAGCATCATCCAGAAGGTGGATCACGCCGCTTTCGGCAGGGGCAATAGCCTCCAATGCCGAATCTACTATCAGTTGCAACAACTTCTCCAGTTCCAGAATACTGACCAGGGCCTGACTAACCTCTAGCAGGATGGTGCTCTCTTGCAGTCTGCGCTTCGTTTCGTGCCACAACTGTGCGTTGTGGATAGCAACTCCGATCTGGTTGCCGATGGAGGTGAGCAACTCCTCCTCCTCCGAGGTGAACTGACGGGGATGGAGGCTCACCACCTCCATCGTTCCCAGGACACGGCCTCTTGATCTGAGAGGAATCACCGCCAGGGATTTCAAGTCCCTCCTGCCTATCAACTCGACCATCGGATGGGTGGAGATGTCTTCTATGATCAGTGGCTCGCCAGTGGCAACTGCCCTGGCCAAAAGAGTCTCAGCGAGTTTGAGCCGGGATATACTTTCCACAATCTCGGGGCTTAAGTCCACCCCTCGGTGAACCTGCAGATCTAAGGTATTGCGTTCCTCGTCCAGCAGACGTATCGCGCCCACCTCCATCTCCATCGCCTCTAACACCTTGGTCAGAGCCTGGTTGAGCACCTCCTCCAGGTCAAGCGATTGACTCACCGTGGCGGCGATGGCGTTAAGGATAGAAAGCTCACGGTTGCGCTGCCTGATCTCTTCCTCAGCCTGCTTGCGTTCGGTGATGTCCCGGACGATCACCAGGTCGGCGGGCTTTCCCTGATACGTAACCACTCCTGCGTTTAGCTCAACATATACCTTGCCGCCGTCCTTACGCCTTAATACTGTTTCGTAGATCGGTATGACATCCTCGCCTGCCATACGTCGCTGGTAGCGATCAAGGACCTTGGAAAGCTCGTCAGGATGGACATAATCGGTAAAGAGGGTGTCAATAATCTCCTCAACGGTGCCGCCCCACATCTCTGCCAAACGCGGATTGGCATATTGGAGCACGGTGTCCTGAATGATGCAAATCCCGTCATTGGCTCGCTCAACAATATGGCGATATTTCTCCTCGCTCTCCCGCAGGGCCTCCTCAGCTTGTTGGCGTAGGGTGATTTCGCGTCGGAGTGATTCATTGACTGCACAGAGTTCAGCGGTGCGTTCCTGCACCTTGTCTTCCACTTCGTCGTATGCCTTCCGCAATGCTTCCTGTCCCTGTCGGAGTTCGGTGATGAGCGCACTGCGAATCTGCTCTTGCTCGGTCAGGATGGTCTCACGGGCCTGCTGGAAAAAGCCAGCCGCCACCCCGCCAAGCAGCTCAGCCAGGCGAGGCTGCAGCGCGGTAATCTGATGGGCGGGCAGACCCTCGACGAGCTGGCGCGCCAGTATTTCTTGCGTTTGGCCCAAGACTACGGGTTGAAGGTAGTGTAAGCTGGCCAGTGACGCGCCAATGGCCTCAGCTTGGCCGCGCTCGAAGGGCTCAGTGAGCAGCAGGGCCATGGCCTGGTCGGTCAATTGGACCAGGCGCTGGCGCACTTCCGCCATGCTATGTGGTACGAAACTGGTTTGGGCAATGGCCCTGTACCAATCATTGGCGATGACATGGCGACGACTGAGCAAGATCTCATGGACTTGTGACTTAGCTTCTGTGTTCATTTGTGGATCCTAATTCAAAGCCAGGGTATGGCGCCACGTAAGCGGCTGCGTAGGTGTAGAAGAGGCATACGAGGAGCACAAGGACCGAGAGCGAAACGAGGCACCAATTCGGTATGCGCGGGACACCGCTGGGATGAGTGTTTATGTCAGACACCTCCGACAGAGCATATAAGATGGCGAAGCTGTTCCGGCCCTGTTTCCATTGTAGCAGATAACCGCGCTTTTGACAAGCCTAAGCTCAACCCATCATACCGACACAACATTGATGCTATCCCCTCACACCACTTACCCGCTTCACCAAGTCCTGGTTTCAATCCACTTCACCTCTTCCCTAACGGTTCCTACCCTCTTGACAGCCACGCTCATACTAATAGCTCTAGAACAAATGTTCCAACTTACACCTTCGACCCCGACTACGCCGTCCGCTGCGGCGTCTCCCTGGAAAGGCTGCTCTTGATTCGCCCTCACAGCGGGAGGGAAGCCCTGGAGATCACCGCCTCCCCGATCGCTGGCAGGGGAATAGGGGTGCTGGTCTTCGATTCGGTGCCCCCAACTCTGTTTACACTACCTTAAAATATTCACCAGGCCCCATATTTCCCTTGACACAGAACGCATGTTCTGGTATAATACATTAGAACATGCGTTCTATTTCGTAAAGGAGTGGTGATCGTGAAGAGCCTGAGTCAACGTCAAAGAGAGGTGTACGACTTCGTCGAGGGCTTCACCAGCCGGAAAGGATACCCTCCCACCCACGAGGAGATCCGCCAGGGCCTGGAGATGAGCACCAGGTCCCTGGTTAACCATCACCTGAGGGCGTTGGAAAGGAAGGGCTTCGTCGAACGACAGCCGGACACCCCACGCGGCATCGAGCTCCTCGATGGATTCCGGAGCTTCAAGGTGCCTGTGCTGGGGCACATCGCCGCTGGTGAGCCCGTCTCCTTTTCGGATGACGAGTACGAGGAGACCGAGCTGACTTCTGACATCGTGAAGGAGCAGGACGGCCTGTATGCCCTGCGGGTGAAAGGGGACTCCACGATGGATGCCCTGATCAACGATGGGGACGTCGTGGTGATGAGGCATCGAAGGGTGGCTGAGAGGGGCCAGATGGTGGCGGTGAGGCTGAAGGATAGAAACGAGACCACCTCGAAGAGGTTCTATCCAGAGGGCAAGCAGGTGCGCTTGCAGCCGGCCAACCCCAGGGTGAAGCCCATGTTCGTCGATTCCGCCCAGGTGGAGATTCAGGGCAAGGTCATGGCCGTGATTCGCCAGGTGGCATGAGTGAAGAAAGGGTCGTGATCATGGGCAAGTTGACCAACAGGATTTGCGAGTACCGCAGTGTGGATGGCGATGGCCGCATCACCTGCCAGAAGATCGTGGAGGGGGACCAGGAGGTGTCGCCCAATCTCTGTCGGGATTGTCCTGCCAGGCAGATCAACTGCGACGAACTGCGTTTTTCGCTCCGCAAGTCGTCTCCCTCCCCGATCGTGGTCCGCTACGGGAATGGCCATTCCGAGGTGTGGAACGACGATCCTCCCAGGATCGGTTTCGTGAGGGCGGCTTGCGCGGCCAGGATCACTCCTATCGGCGATCCCCGCCAGTGCGCGGTTTGCGCGCTGCGAACGGTTGGCCAGCCCATTCTGGAAGAGGTCTCCTGGCCGCGGGTGGTTCGGCCTGAGGTCGCCACTGGCGGCAAGGTGATCGCCTTTCCACAGCGGGTAGCCGCTGCTGCCAGTTGACTGTGAGGGATGATGCGACGCTTGCTGGAATATCAGGCGGAGCGAATCGAGATGGTGCTGGCCAGCCACGAGGCGCCTTCCCACGTCTATCGGGGCACGGTCACCCCGCGCTTCGTGCGCTTCGAGCTGGTGCCCATGGTGGGTATCAAGGTCAGCCGCATCAAGGACCTGGCCGAGGAGATCGCCCTCTCCCTGGGCATCGCCTCCTGTCGGGTGTTCCGCCAAAATGGCAAGATCAACCTGGAGATCCCTCGGGAGAAACCGTCCACAGTGAAGCTGTTGGCCCTCTGCCAGCGGCTGGCCGAGATCCCCCCTTGCACCGCCGTCCTGGGTCTGGACGAAGAGGGCACCCCTTTGCTCCTGCGCCTCCCCAGCGCCGATGTAGCTCACGTGCTCGTCGCCGGCCGCACCGGATCGGGCAAGACCGAGCTGGCCCGCACCATGATGGTCAGCCTGGCCATGTACGATCGTCTGGGGGAAGTGCAATTGGTATTGATTGATCCCAAGGGGCGGGGTTTCGCGCCTCTGGCTGGGCTGCCGCACCTGTTGTATCCCCCGCTAGAGGATGTAGAAGGGGCCTCGGAGGTACTGCAGCGGTTGGTGGTGGAGATGGAGAGGCGGGACCACGAGAAAGTGACCCGGCCAGGGGTGCTGGCCTCGATACCCACCAGCCTGTTGATCCTGGCGGTGAGCAACCGGCGGGAGGAACGACAGGTGCAGCGGCGAGGGGACTACCCGCCGGTGGTGATCGTCAACCCCGGAAGCAGCCAGCCTCGCTACCTGCAACCGCCCTTGCCGACTGCGTTCAGTTCGGGGCAGGAGCGCGAGTTCCGGG
>VGOG01000162.1 GCA_016875995.1 Chloroflexota bacterium | reverse complement strand
TCTGAATGAAAGCGACATTCGAGGTTTAACGGCCGAAGCGCTGGCGCAGGCCAATCTCGACGGCAAGCGCGTCCTGGTCATCATCCCCGACCATACCCGCACCGCACCCACTCCGCTCTTCTTTCGGTTGTTCCATGAGTTGCTGGGGGGGAGGGCCGCTGCCCTGGACTACCTGGTGGCGCTGGGCACCCACCAGCCGATGAGCGAGGACGCGCTGAACAGGTTGGTGGGGGTCACGGCGGCGGAGCGAGCGGAGAAGTATGGCGATGTCTGCATCTTCAACCACCGCTGGGACCTGCCCGACACCTTTGTTACTCTGGGCACCATCACGGAACACGAAATACGTAACACGAGCCAGGGCCTCTTGTCCCAGGCGGTCCCCGTCACCGTTAACAAGCTGATTCTCGACTATGACCAGCTCGTCATCTGTGGCCCCACCTTCCCTCACGAAGTGGTTGGTTTCTCCGGCGGCAACAAGTACCTCTTCCCCGGCATCGGCGGTCCGGAGGTGATCAACTTCACCCACTGGCTGGGGGCGATGATCACCAGCATGGAAGTCATCGGCACCAAGCATACCCCAGTGCGGCAGGTCATCGACCGGGCAGCGTCGTTCATTGATGTGCCAAAATTATGCTTCAGCCTGGTGGTCGTGCCGACAAATCAGCAAATCAACAAATCAGCAAATCTCAAATCAGCAAATCTCAAATCAGCAAATCTCAAATCAGCAAATCTCAAATCAGCAAATCTCAAATCAGCAAATCTCAAATCAGCAAATCGGCAAGTCGGCAATCCGCAATCCGCAATCCGCAATCCGCAATCACAACTGGCTGGTTTGTTCATCGGCACACCGGAGGAGGCCTACGAGCACGCCGCTGACCTTTCGGCGAAGCTGCACATCGTCTACGTGGATGAGCCCTTCCAGCGAGTGCTATCGGTGATGCCGGAGATGTACGATGACCTGTGGACGGCGGCCAAGGGGATGTACAAGCTGGAGCCGGCCATCGCCGACGGCGGCGAGGTCATCATCTATGCTCCCCACATCACCGAGGTCTCTTATACACACGGCCACATCATTGACCAGATCGGCTATCACGTGCGCGATTATTTCCTCAAGCAGTGGGATCGCTTCAAGGACTACCCATGGGGCGTGCTAGCCCATTCCACCCACCTGCGGGGCATCGGCAGCTTCGAGAACGGCGTAGAGAGGCCGCGCATCAGGGTGACGTTGGCTACGGGCATCCCGCAGGAGCGGTGCCGGCGGATCAATCTGGGGTACCTGGATCCGGCCACAATTAACATCGCCGAGTGGGAGGGGCGTGAGGACGAGGGCATCCTACTGGTGAGCAAGGCCGGGGAGATGTTGTACAAAATCGGCAAATCGGCAAATCAGCAAATCGGCAAATCGGCAAATCGGCAAATCAGCAAATCGGCAAATCAGCAAATCGTGGAGGGGGAATGACTTACGAGGAATGGGAGCGGGAAGTACCGGAGGTTATCAAGGCTGATCAGGTGTGGCAGTTCTATGCCTATCGCAAGGCGTTATTCCTCTACGATCTGGCCTGGGAGGATTGTGGAAAGTTAATGCGCGATCTGCGAGGGCAGGCGGTGACCCGGCAGTTGATAAGAAGTGCTGGATCTATCAGTGCCAACGTTGAAGAAGGGTATGGGCGTGGTTTTGGCAAAGATCGCAATTATTTCCTTCGCGTCTCGGCTGGCTCTGCTCGTGAAACGAGGGGCTGGTACTATCGCAGTCGTTATCTGCTCTCGCCGGCTGTGCTGGAACATCGCCTAAACTTGCTCAGCGAAATCATCGCTCTCCTGATCACCGAACTCAACCACCAACGCCGACATCGCTAACTTGTGATTTGTTGATTTGCCGATTTGAGATTTGCCGATTTGCTGATTTGCTGATTTGCTGATTTGCTGATTTGAATTGAATGCAGGAGGAGAAATGATCAAACAACAATTCGGGCTTATCGGCCTGGCGGTCATGGGCCAAAACCTGGCTCTCAACGTCGAACGGAACGGTTTCTCGGTGGCGGTCTACAACCGCACAGCGGCCCGCACCGAGGAGTTTATGGCTGGCCCGGCCAGGGGGAAGAACATCCGGGCCGCATACACGGTCGAGGAGCTGGTGGGCACGCTGGAGAGGCCGCGCAGGATCATGCTCATGGTCAAAGCCGGTGCGGCGGTGGACGACACTATCGCCCAACTGCAGCCCCACCTGGAGCCGGGCGATCTGATGATTGACGGCGGCAACTCGTTCTTTGGCGACACTGAACGGCGGGCCAGGGAGCTGGCCGAAGCAGGCATCAATTACATCGGCAGCGGCGTCTCCGGCGGCGAGTACGGCGCACTGTGGGGGCCGAGCATTATGCCGGGAGGCCAGCCAGAGGCGTGGAAGATGGTGCAGCCCATCTTTACCGCCATCGCCGCCAGGGTGAACGGTGACCCCTGCGTGACCTACGTCGGCCCGCGTGGGTCGGGGCACTACGTCAAGATGGTGCACAACGGCATCGAGTACGGCGATATGCAGCTCATCGCCGAGTCCTACGACATCCTGAAACGCATCGGCGGCCTGTCGGCGGCCGAGCTCCACCAGGTCTTTGCCGAGTGGAACCAGGCGGAGCTGAGATCGTATCTCATCGAGATCACCGCCGACATCTTCGCCAAGATGGACGATGAAACCGGCCAGCCACTGGTGGAGGTCATCCTGGACGAGGCGCAACAGAAGGGCACCGGCAAGTGGACCAGCCAGAACGCCCTCGACCTGGGCGCGCCGACGCCGACCATCAACGCCGCCGTGGAGTCGCGCATCATCTCGGCCTACAAAGCCGAGCGGGTGATGGCCAGCCAGGTACTCTCCGGCCCGCAGATCCAATTTGACGGCGACCGGGCCGCGCTTGTCCGCGACCTGCGTGACGCCCTCTACGCGGCCAAGATCTGCTCCTATGCCCAGGGCTTCGCCCTGCTGCGCGCCGCCAGCCAGGAGTACGACTACGACCTGAACTACGGCGAGCTGGCCCGCATCTGGCGCGGTGGCTGTATCATCCGTGCCGCCTTCTTGAACGACATCCGCGCTGCCTTCGAGCGCAATCCCGATCTGTCCAATCTGTTGATGGATGCCGAGTTCGGTCAGGCAGTACAGCAGCGTCAGGGCGCGCTGCGGCGGGTCATCCAGACGGCGGTGGCCAACGGCGTGCCCTGCCTGGCCTTCAGCAGTGCGCTGGCCTACTTCGATGCCTACCGCACCGCCCGCCTGCCGGCCAACCTCACCCAGGCTCAGCGCGACTACTTCGGCGCCCACACCTACCGGCGGATTGACAGGGAGGGCTCGTTCCACACGGAGTGGCAGTGAAAGTGGAAGGGCGAAAGGGGAAAGCCCCCTTTGTAACAGCGATGAGCATCTCATTAGCCAAGAACGTGGGGCAGCCAGGAGATCCTGGTTGCCCCGTGTGTTTGTTTCAATAGACCTGACAGGTTTATCTTGAAATTTCTCTGATGATCCGGGGCAGCACCTCGGCCACGTCCTGGTGGATGACCACGTCGGCCTGGCTGTCCAAAGGAGTGGGCTGGAGGTTGACGACGATGGCCTTGGCTCCACATCTCAAGGCCACAAAAGGTATCTCCGAGGCCGGCGCTATCTCCAGGGAGGAGCCCACCACCAGCATCAGGTCGCACCTCTCGGCCTCGCCCCAGGCCTCCAGGAGCACCCACCTGGGCAACGGCTCGCCGATGAGGACGATGTTCGGCTTCAGCAGGCCCCCACACTGGCAGTTAGGCACTTCCCCTTCCTCGAGGAATCGCTCGATCATGCCCTGGGTGGAAACGACCTTGCGGCACCTGAGGCAGGTGGCCTGGCGCATATTCCCGTGAAGCTCAAGGACGCGCTTCGAGCCCGCCTTCTGGTGCAGGTCGTCAATGTTCTGGGTGATGACCGTCTTGAGCCACCCCATCTCCTCCAGTTTGGCCAATGCCAGGTGAGCGGGATTGGGTTCCGCCTCCAGCAATTTCCGGGCCAGGGGGCGAGCCCAGTCGTAAAAGGCCTGGGGCTGCAGGCGGAAAGAGAAGACCGAAGCCATGAGCAGGGGGTCAATTTTCTCCCACAGGCCGGAGCCGGGGCTGCGAAAATCGGGGATGCCCGAGGGGGTGCTGATCCCTGCGCCGGTCAGGGCCACGACGTAATTAGAATTGACGATGAGGCCAGCAGCCTGCTCAATTTGTCGTTGAGTATCCATGTTTCACTAGAAACCAGGTTTTTCCCCTGGCCAAAGCTGGTTGCATATCCAAGCAGGTAATATCGTAAACGGAAACCACTTTTCGAACAAAAACCTGGTTTCTCCAACTCCATGATTTCAAAAGTCAAAGAGGCTGGGCTGGCTTGCTTCTATCTGCAGCCTTTCTCCTCCTGCTACCCGATGGGCGTATCTCGTCGTCTCGGGGAGGCGGTAGTTGGTGCCACAGCTTAGGACATACTCGATGGCTGAAGGCAGGTCTACCTTGTGGCCGATGGAGACGTAAAGTGGGGTAACGCCTGTTTGGGTGCGCACCACGGCGCCAATGATCTCGTCGCCATCGTAGAGGTAAGTGTAGGAACCCCTTTCGGGACCTGGCTGGTGGTGGCTGCCGCACAGGCGCGATTTGGCGCAGCCGATGGAGGGTCTGTCTATGATCACCCCTAAGTGGGTGGCCAGGCCCATGCGGCGCGGATGAGCCAGGCCCTGGGCGTCGAAAATGAACAGGTCGGGCTCTGTCTTCAACTTCTCCAGGGCCGCCAGGACCGCCGGCCCCTCACGGAAAGCCAGGAGACCAGGGATATACGGAAACTCCACCGCGAGTTCCGCCAGGCTGTAATCAAGAGGAACCAACCCCGGATAGCTAAGCACTACTACAGCGGCCTTTGCCGTATCGCCTTTGACAGCAACGTCAACCCCGGCCACGGTGTTGATTTGGCTGAAAGCTCTCTCCGTGGATACCCTGCTCCGCAACTGCTCTTGTATCTCCATAGCCTCCGACGGGGAAACATCCCACCGATGGGGGGAAACGATTCTCATCGCTTTGTCCTTTCAATTGTCAATCGGAAATCGAAAATCGTAAATCGGAAATCGTTACATTACTTTAGCACAAAAGGCGATTGTTGGCAAGGGCGTTTTTTGACAGAGGCCGACTTTCGGTGTAAGATATAGACGATGAGTGGAAGAAACGTGCTGGATCAGACCATGCTCAGTTATTATCTCCACCGTCTGTTGGGCCTGGTTGTGCCCCTTTTACCGCCCACCCTGGGCTATCCCTTGGCCACCAGATTGGGTGACCTCTTTTACCACCTGGACAATCGCACACGGGCCAACGTCTACGACAACGTAGCCCGCGTTCTGGAGAGCGGGCAGAGGGCAGCGGACGATGCGGATGCCATCGTGCGGGGCGTGTTTCACAGCATGGCCAAGAACTACTACGACATCTTTCGGGTGCCAGCTCTCAGCCTGGCTGAGATCGCCCGTCTGGTGAAAGTGGAAGGTTGGGAGCACGTCGAGCGAGCCTTGTCCAAGGGCCAGGGAGCGATCCTTGTCTCAGTCCACTTTGGCAACATAGATATCGTGGCTCAAATACTGGTCCTACGGGAGGTTCCGGTCGTCGTCCCCGCTGAGCACATTAAGCCCGAGGCATTGTTTCAGTACATCTGCAGCCTGCGGGGCAGCAAGGGCATTCGGCTGATTCCCATTGATGGCCCGCTCTTGGAACTCTTCCGGGCTCTGCGGCGCAACGAGGTCGTGGGCCTGGCCGCCGACAGGGACATCACCGAGAGTGGCATCGTGGTGGAGTTTTTTGGCACACCCACCCGCCTGCCCGATGGCTATGCCCAGCTCTCCTTGCGCACTGGCGCGCCGATCATCGTGGGATTCAGCCAGCGGCTGCCCGACGACACGTTTGTTGCCCGCCTTGAGCCACCTTTGGAGTTGGAGGCCACCGGCGACCGAGATCGTGACGTTAGAGCTGGCGTGGAGAAAGTAGTGGCCATTATGGAGCGCTACATTGGGGAGCACCCCGACCAGTGGGTGATGTCGGTGCCCATTTGGCAAAGGGTAAATAGCCGATGAAGATCGCCCTGGTCTCGCCCTATGACTACCCCTATCCTGGAGGGGTGGTCAACCATATCTACTATCTGGACCGGGAATTTCGGCGTCTGGGTCACGATGTCCGCATCATCGCTGCCTGCTCCGAGGACGTGGGGGAGGTGTCCCAACAGGTCATCAAGGTCTCTGGCTCCATCGCTCACATTCCCTTCGCCGGCTCCGTGGGGCGTATTACCCTCTCGCCGCGCGTCTACCGGCGGGTGAAAAAGATACTGAAACAGGAGCAGTTTGACGTCATCCACGTTCACGAGCCCCTGACGCCGGCTCTGTCCCTGTCTGTTCTCCGCCATGTCCCCTTATCCCCCCAGTCCGTGGTCGTGGGCACATTCCATGCCTACCGCGAATCCTTGCACCCAGGCTACGAGTACGTCAAGCCCGTCTTCCAGCGTTTCTTCAACCGCCTCGATGGCCGGATCGCTGTCTCTGAGGCAGTTCGAGATTTTCTGGTCTCCCACTTTCCGGACGATTACCGCATTATCCCCAACGGCATTGACGTGGAGCGCTTCAGCGATCCGGCCTTGTGCCCGATAGAGCAGTTTGATGACGGCAAGTTAAACGTCCTTTTCGTTGGACGCCTGGAGAAGCGCAAAGGGTTCAAATACCTCCTCCGAGCCTTTGCCCAGGTCAAGAAAGCTGTTCCCGAAGCTCGTCTGTTGGTAGTAGGAGCTTACGATAAGGAAGACAAGGCGGAGTTCGTGCTCTATGCCCGGAAACATCGCCTTCGCGATGTTCGATTTATCGGTCATGTGTCGGAAGAGGATTTACCTCGTTATTATCGAACCTGCCACATTTTTTGCGCGCCCTCCACCGGCTTCGAGAGCTTTGGGATTGTCTTGCTGGAAGCAATGGCGGCTGGGAGGCCCATTGTGGCCTCCAACATCGCTGGTTATCGCAGTGTCCTGGAGGATGGCAAAGAGGGGCTTCTGATCCAGCCGGAAGACGAGCGGCGTCTGGCCGATGCGCTGATTCGCCTGCTCAAAGATCCGGCCCTGCGAGGGAGAATGGGCCGTCAGGGGCAAGCCAAAGCGAAAGATTACTCTTGGCAGAAGGTGGCCCGGCAGGTTTTGGATTACTATCGAGAGCTGTTGGAGAGGAAAAGACATTGATGAGCAAGGACAAGTGGCTGGAGTTTCTCAGAGGTCGAATACAAGGCTCGGATGAAGTGAAGAGTGGCCAGACCTTGACCCTGACCGATCTGGCCAGGAAGCAGTTCGGGGGCTTCCTGGAGCCCATCGTTCGTCTCATCGGCCGGACGGGGGTATCCCCCAACGTGGTGACGTTGATCGGCACTGTTCTTAACCTGGGGGTCGCCTGGATCCTGGCCCAGGGCCACCTGAGGATCGGTGGCCTCCTGGTCCCCCTGGTGTCGCTCTTCGATGCTGTGGATGGGACCCTGGCCCGGCTGACAGGTAAGAGGAGCCGCTTTGGGGCTTTCCTGGATTCGATCATGGATCGCTTCTCGGAGGCCATCGTCTACCTGGGACTTCTTTTCTACTACACCCGATCCGGGGCCAGGCAGGAGATCCTTCTCATCTATGCCACCATAGTTGGCTCCTTGATGGTCAGCTATGCCAGAGCTCGTGCTGAGGGGCTGGGCCTGGATTGCAAGGTTGGACTCCTCACCCGCCTGGAAAGGGTTATTATCCTGACCATCGCCTTAATCCTGAATCAGATGACCATCGCTTTGTGGGTATTGGCCATCCTGACCAACTTCACCGCCTTGCAGCGGATGTACCACGTTTGGAGAGCTACTCACGGGGAGGATGATGATAGTTAATGAGGGGCTTCTTAAGTGCGGGCGACGGAGCACGAACTAGAGTTGTTTGGCACGCCCTGTCGCCCGTTTTCGCGTTAGCTTGGTGCTGTGATGTCTTGAGGGGCAAGAGCCGCTCCTTTGGGGCTGACGCGGCGAAGTTACTGCGCCTCCTCCGCCCCCAGCCCCAGGTCGAGCACGCCGATTTTATACCGCCCCAGGGCCCCTTCGTGGCAGTGACCAATCACTACTGTCGCCAGGGCCTGGGTGTCTGGTGGAACATCTTCCTGATCGGCCAGGCCATCGCTCGCCGGAGGTCGGGCGAGGTGCACTGGGTCATGACCAACCAGTGGACTTACCAGGACCCCATCCGCAGCCGGCTGGTGACGCCCCTCACGCGCTGGCTTTTCCACAAGATTGCTCGCTGTTACGGCTTCGTCCCCATGCCGCCCATGCCCCCGAATCCCTCCCAGGTCGGGGAGAGGGCTCAGGCGGTGCGGAGAGCCCTTGCCCTGGCCCAGGGTGGGGCCATCATCGGCCTGGCACCCGAGGGGCGAGAAGGTAGCGACAGCAGCCTGATAGATCCGCCTGTCGGGGCAGGCCGCTTTCTCCTTCTGCTGGCTGAGACTGGCCTTCTCATCCTGCCAGTGGGCGTAGCTGAGAAGAACGGGACCTTGACTGCCTCCTTTGGAGAACCTTTTACCCTGGCGGGTCAACCAGGCCTGGAAAAACGCCAGCAGGACCGGCGGGCCAGTGAGGCGGCGATGGTAGCCATAGCACGGCTATTGCCAGCGGAGTTGTGGGGGGTGTACCGAGAGCAAATTCAGTAGATCACAATTTCACCGAAGATCGCGATTTCACCGATGTGAGGCAGTTGTACTGCCGAACGGGGGCTCGGAGTGCAACTCCTCGCCATCAATTGGTTTGTTCTCCCTTCCGTACTGTCTCACTTTCCTGGCCCTTGTGATCTTTGGTGTCCGTTGTCCCCCCTCTCCCTATTCCTCTTTTCACCAGGGTCAGCTCGTTGCCTCCCTGAGGCGTGACACGATGGGCCATTTCGTCCATAACTTGCCTGATCAAATGAATCGGGTGCATTCAAAATGAGTTGATAATTGCTAGGCAGCTTGCCGTTGCTGGTCAAGATCTTGGTGATGGGAGGCGCGCTTCGCCACGGTGTCAAAGGGTATGATTTTGTCAGATAGTTGAGCCGGGGT
>VGOG01000161.1 GCA_016875995.1 Chloroflexota bacterium | reverse complement strand
ACCTACAAGATAAAGTCGCCGTCGTAACTGGCAGTTCCCGAGGCATCGGGCGGGCCATTGCTATCAAATTGGCAAGTCTGGGAGCCAAGGTGGTGGTCAATTATCACACCAACGCCGAGGCCGCTCAGGAGGTCGTCGAGGCCATCGAAGCCCAGGGCGGCCAGGCTATCGCTGTCCAGGCCGATGTGGCAGATGCTGACGATGCCAGGAGGCTCATCCAGGCGGCTCAAGCAACCTATGGTCGGTTAGACATCCTGGTGAACAACGCCGGCACCACCCGTGATACGCTGCTCGCCCGCATGTCGGAGGAGGACTGGAGCCTGGTTATCAACACCAACCTCCAGGGGGCCTTCAACTGCACCAGGGCTGCCATCCGGCCCATGATGAAACAACACGATGGCCGCATCGTCAATATCACCTCGGTGGCGGGACTGGCCGGCAACCCAGGCCAGGCCAACTACTCCGCCGCCAAGGCAGGGCTGGTGGGCTTCACCAAAGCCGTGGCCAAGGAGGTCGGCTCGCGCCACATCACCGTCAACGCCGTGGCTCCCGGCTACATCCCCACCGACCTGACGGCGAGTCTGCCTCAGGATTTGGTTGAGAAGGCCATCGAGATGACCCCCTTGGGACGCGCAGGTACGCCAGAGGAGATCGCCAACGCCGTGGCCTTCCTGGTATCCGATGAGGCCAGTTTCATCACTGGCGTGGTGTTGCGCGTTGATGGCGGACTGGCCATGATGGGATAGTAAGGAGAAGTTAAGGTGAAAGAGAAGTTGGGGAAAGTAATCATCGCTCCCGGTGTTTTAGTCACCATTGCCAAACTCACCGCCCTCTCCGTGCCGGGGGTGGTGAGGATGAGCCCCGCCTGGCCAGATAGCGTGGGGCGCTTGCTACGGCGTAGAGGGCCGGGCGAGGGGGCCAGGATACAGGTCGAAGATGACATCGTCAGCGTGGACCTGTACATCGTCGTTGAGCAAGACGTGAACATGCTGAAGCTAAGTCAAGAGGTCCAGGCCGAGGTGAGTCGCGCCATCCATGACATGGTGGGCCTGGAGGTTAAAGAGGTCAACGTCCACATCCAGGATATGGTGATTCGTACCGACGAAGATTAACAAGAGAGCAAAGCGGGATATCAGTAGTGAAAGTCCGACATCGTGCTCGAATCGTGGCCTTGCAGGCTCTGTTTGAGATTGATATCGCTCAACATGATCCCGATACGGTCTTACAACAGCGCTTCGCTGTAAAACCCCTTCCTGAAGCAGGGCGCGATTTCGCCCGCACCATGGTGCAAGGCATCCTCGAGCATCAGGCAGAGTTGGATGCCCTGATTCAGGATAATGCCCCCGAATGGCCGCTGGATCAGGTAGCCGTAATAGACAGAAACATCCTGCGCATGGCTATTTTCGAGTTTGCTGTCCAGAGGAACACCCCGGTGAAAGTGGCTATCAATGAAGCTGTGGAACTGGCCAAGTTGTTCGGCAGCGATAGCTCAGGGCGCTTTGTAAACGGCGTTTTGGGTACCATCGTGTCGAAGGGGATCCCTTAGCCGAGTCGTAACTACTCAGCCTCTGTTGTCATTGCGAGTTTTCCATGACGCATCGCGCCATCCGTAGGGGACAGAAACCACCGCCCATCCTGTCATTGCGAAGGCGCGGGGTTTGCGCCTGAAGCAATCTCCAGCTTGCGACGTAGGGGATTGCTTCGCTTCGCTCGCAATGACAGGTGGAAGTTTCTGGGTAGCGTTTTTTGCGAAGCAATCCCCAACTTGCGAATTGGAGATTGCTTCGTCGGCAAAAACCGCCTCCTCGCAATGACAGCCTGAGTAGTTACGCCGAGTCGGTGAAAGAGCGCTTACAGAATTCGAGGTGAGAGATGAATTTCTTCAACATAGGCACTGCTGAATTGATACTGATCTTCATCATTGCCTTGATTGTCTTCGGGCCGCGCCGATTGCCAGAAATAGGCAGGAGCCTCGGCAAAGTCTTCAATGATCTACGCAAAATGTCAGCGGATTTCACCGCGGAGATGACTCAGGAGCTAAGCGCTCCTGCCGAGGAGCTTCGAGAGATTACACAACAACTGGAGGCCCCTGCCAAAGAGCTTAAAGAAATCGCGGACCAAGACGCTTCTGAGAAATCACCCCAGGGGGATCAGGGCTAATGGCTGAAGAGAGAAAACTGACCCTCATCGAACATCTGGAGGAACTGCGGGACCGGCTGATAAAGTCGGCCATCGCCTTGACTATCACTACTCTGTTCAGCTTCGTCTTCGCCAAGCAGTTCCTGGAGATTCTCATCGCTCCTATGGGAGAAACCCCACCCGTGAGTCCGTCCCCCACCGCGAACATCATTGTCTTCACCAAAGTGGCTCTGATCAGCGGCGTGGCCCTGGCCATGCCCGTCCTCGTTTATCAGTTAATAAGCTTTATCGCGCCAGGATTAACAGCGCAGGAGAGAAGGTATCTTTATCTTGTTCTGCCTGGGGCGACCGTCTCTTTCGTGGTTGGTGTAACCTTCGCTTATTTCGTTATGCTGCCCGCGGCTATACCCTTCCTCGAAGGCTTTCTAAGCGACATCATCAAACCTAGCTGGTTTATAGACAGATACATCTCTTTCGTTACTTCTCTCCTCTTCTGGGTGGGTTTAAGCTTCGAGACGCCGCTCTTGATCTTCTTTTTGGCCAAATTAGGCATCGTCACTCCTGCGGTACTCTCCCGCTATCGCCGATACGCCATCCTGATCATAGCTGTCATCGCTGCGGTCGCCACTCCCACTCACGACCCCTTCAACATGATATTGCTGATGATGCCACTGATACTTCTCTACGAGATTGGCATATTGCTGGCTAAGTTGGCGTAGAGCCTCTCAATGGAGCAAAGTCGCAAGGTCGCAGGGTCGCAGGGTCGCAGGGTCGCAGATTGCTCCCTTGCTCCTTGCTCCCTTGCTCCCTTGCTCCTTGCTCCCTTGAAGGATAAGAACAAGAAGCAAGGGAGCGAATAATTCAATGGCGAAAGATCGAGTCATCATCATGGGCGCCGCCGGGCGCGACTTCCACAACTTCAACGTCTATTTCCGAGGCAACGAAGCCTACGAAGTGGTAGCCTTCACCGCTACCCAAATCCCCAATATCGAAGGGAGAATCTATCCCCCGGAACTGGCTGGCCCCGGCTACTCTGACGGAATCCCCATCTACCCGGAGAGCAAACTCACCGAACTGATCGAGGAACTGGACATTGACCAGGTTGTTTTTGGTTACAGTGACGTGTCCTATGACTACGTGATGCACAGGGCCGCGCTGGTCCTGGCCGCCGGGGCCGATTTCCGTCTGATGGGCTGGAAAGAGACCATGCTGGAGGCCAGGGTGCCTGTGGTGTCGGTGTGCGCGGTGCGTACCGGAAGTGGCAAGAGCCAGACCAGCCGCCGGGTGGCAGACCTCCTGCAGGAAATGGGCAAGAAGGTGGTGGTCGTCCGCCATCCCATGCCCTACGGCGACCTGAGAGAGCAGATCTGCCAGCGCTTCGCTTCCTACGAGGACCTGGACCGCTACAGATGCACCATCGAGGAGCGCGAGGAGTACGAGCCCCACCTGGACCGGGGGATGGTCGTCTACGCTGGCGTTGACTACGAAAGGATCCTGCGTGAGGCCGAGCAGGAGGCTGAAATCATCCTTTGGGATGGGGGCAATAATGACCTGCCCTTCTACAAGCCGGATCTGCACATCGTGGTGGCCGACCCCCACCGCGCTGGCCACGAGCTGGCTTATCACCCTGGCGAGGCCAATCTGCGCCTGGCCGACGCAGTGGTTATCAACAAAATTGACACCGCCGATCTGGAGGGCGTGACCACCGTTCGGGAGAACGTGCGGGCCACCAATCCCGACGCCATCATCATCGAGGCCGCCTCGCCCATCTTCGTCGAGGATCCGGCGGCCATCCGCGGCCAGCGGGTGCTGGTGGTGGAGGATGGCCCCACCCTGACCCACGGGGAGATGGCCTACGGGGCGGGCATCGTGGCCGCCAGGCGCTTTGGGGCAGCAGAGATCGTGGATCCCCGACCCTACGCCGTGGGCTCCATCGTCGAAACCTTCGCCAAATACCCCCAGACGGGGCCGCTGCTGCCGGCCATGGGCTACGGCGAGGAGCAGGCCAAGGAGCTGGAAGAGACCATCAACGCCACTCCCTGCGACTTGGTCATCGTCGCTACCCCTATTGACCTCAGGCGGGTGCTGAAGCGCATCGCCCACCCTATGGCACGAGTCCGCTACGAACTGCAAGAGATCGGCTGGCCGACGCTGGAGGACGTGCTTGGGGTAAAGTTTGGATAGGGTTTATCGTAAATACGAGTTTCCGAATATAAGATTCAGAGGAGGCACAGTATGCCCAACAGAGTAGCCATCGTAGGCGTAGGTTACACCGGGTTCAGCCCTCTCACCCCTGAGGTCTCGTACAAGGAGCTGATGCACGAGGCTGCGGTCAGGGCTTACGAGGACGCCGGGGTTGACCCGCGCCGCGACGTCCAAAGCTTCGTCACCGTGGCCGAGGACTTCATCGAGGGCACGAGCATCTTCGACGAGTACGTGCCTGACCAGCTTGGGGGGATACTCAAACCCAACGTCACCATCCCTGGTGAGGGCATCCACGGCCTGGCCACGGCGTACATGCAGATCGCCAGCGGCATCGTGGACGTGGCCGCAGTGGAGGCGCACAGCAAGGCGTCCAACGTGCTGACCCTGCCCCACATCACCGCCTACGCCATGGACCCGGTCCTCAACCGCCCCCTGGCAGCCAATCCGGTGTTCATCGCCGGGATGGAGATGAACCGCTACCTGCACGTGAGCGGCGCCACGCGGGAGCAGTGCGCCCAGGTGGTGGCCAAAAACAAGCACAACGCCCTCTACAATCCCGCTGCCGCCTACGGTGCGGCCATCGAGCCGCAGGACGTGCTCGATTCGGAGATGGTGGCCTATCCCCTGACCCGTCTGGACATCAGCCCTCACGCCGACGGGGCCATCGTGCTGGTGCTGGCGGCGGGGGACGTGGCCGAGAGCCTGACCGACGTGCCCATCTGGATCCGGGGCATCGGCTGGTGCAACGACTCGCCCACCCTGGAGACGCGGGCCTGGGCGCGGGCCATCTACGCCGAGGAAGCGGGCCGCATGGCCTACGAGATGGCTGGCATCCGCGATCCGAGGCAAGAAATTGACTTCGCCGAGATTGACGACGCCTTCTCCTACAAGGAACTGCAGCACCTGGAGGCGCTGCGCTTCTGTCGCTTCGGCGAGGCGGGTCTCATCACCGAGGAGGGGGTGACGGAGATGGATGGCGACTTGCCGGTCAACGTCTCCGGCGGCAGCCTGGGATGCGGCCATTTGCTGGACGCTTCAGGCCTGGCGCGGGTGCTGGAGGTGGTGCTGCAACTGCGCGGCGAGGCTGGCCCGCGGCAGCTCCCCGACGTGGAAACTGGCCTGGCCTTCGGCTGGCGCGGCGTGCCGACCACCAGCGGGGCGGCGGTGATCTTGAGCAGTTGAGCAAGACTATTGGGGTAACGAGAATCAAGTGGAGGATTTCTATGCATCCTGATACTGTCACAAAAGACCTGCTAGATAGAGCCCGTGACGTGCTCGACGGAGATCTGGTTTCCGTCGTCCTTTTCGGCAGTCGTGCCCGCGGCACTGCCACTTCCGGTTCCGACTTTGATTTCCTCATCGTTGCTCGTTCTCTGCCTGATGAAAAAGGGAAACGAGAGCTAGCGTTAGACATTGCCGAGGTCGGTTTTGACTATGGCCTACCTGTCCAGATCATTCTGGTCACGTCGGAAGAAGCGGAGCAGGCAGCCGTGACCGGTGCACCGTTGATGTTCGAGATTCATGATGCTCATAAACTGGTGTATGATAAAGACGGCTTCTTTGGCCACCTTGTTGACCGCTTCGCTGAGCAACTGAGAATCTGGCAGGCACGCAAGATCAAAGATCGCGTGTGGGAGGTTCCCGGCCTTGCAACAGCTAGACCATAGCGAAGTCGCCAGGGCTTTCTTCAAAGAGGCCCGCACAGACCTGCGCTCGGCACGGCTGCTGAGAGACGGCGATGAGTACAGCCGCGCTGTGGCTGCCTGCCAGCAGGCTGTAGAGAAAGCAGCCAAAGCCGCTCTGGCCCTCGAAGGCATCATCGTGATGGAGCATCAAGTCGCTGATCGGCTGGTAGTTGCCTTTCCACAAATGAAAGATGTCCGCGAGATCGCGCGCAAAATCAAGGCCTTGGAATGGGAGGGCACGAAGACTCGCTATCCACTCTTTGGGCGCGTGGATTTGCCGATCTGGACGCCTTCAGAGCAGTACGGCAAAGAAGATGCCCATGAATCTATCGCCAACGCTGAATTCGTCATCGAGGCTATTGGGGCATTTGTGAAGCGAACATATCAACTCGAACTCTAGGAGGTAATTATGAGTATGGGTAAAGTAGCCGTCGTCGGCGCCGGGATGACCAAGTTCGTCCGCCGCGCCCAGGAGACGGGTAAGGAACTGTCCTTCGAGGCCACCCGGATGGCCCTCGATTATTGCGAGATGACCCTGGACGACATTGACTGCGTTATCCACGGCACGGCCCCCGACGCCTTCGACGGGGTGCACATGAAGGGGGAGTATCTCAGCGACGGGTCAGGGGGCTGGCGCAAGCCATACATGCGCTGTTACGTGGGCGGCGGCACGGGTGTCTTCACCCCCATCCACGGCTGGTACCACGTGGCTTCGGGGCTGTTCGACACCTGCCTGGTGGTGTGCGAGGAGAAGATGTCCTCTTGCCAGCCGCACCCCCAGGGGGCGTTCCTGACCATCTTCGACCACACCACCGAGCGCCCCCTGAGGCCCAACCTGCTGTGGATCTTCGCCTTGGAGATGAACCGCTACATGCACGTCCACGGCCTGAACAAGCGGGACATTGCCCTGGTGTCGGTGAAGAACAAGCGCAACGCCGCTGACCATCCGTGCAGCCTGCTGGGCGATCCCGATATCACCGTGGAGGACGTGTTGAACTCGGAGGTGCTGGCCTGGCCGGTGCAACGGTTGGACGTGAGCCCGGTGAGCGATGGGGCGGTAGCCATCGTCCTGGCGGCCGAGCACATGGCCCAGCGCATCACCGATAAGCCGGTGTGGATAAAAGGGGTGGGTTGGAACCTGGATACTACCTACTGGACCAACCGCGATCTATATTATCCCCGCTACGTGGAGAACGCAGCCCGCATGGCCTACGAGATGGCCGGCATCCGCGAGCCGCGCAAGGAGATCCACGTTGCTGAGCCCTACGATCCCTTCGACTACAAGGAACTGCATCACCTGGAGGGGCTGATGCTGTTCGACAGGGGCAAGGCTCCTGAGGCCACCGCCCTGGGCATCACCCAGCGAGACGGTGACCTGCCGGTCTGCCCCAGCGGGGGGCTGCTGGGCGTGGGCAATCCCATCGCCGCCGCTGGCCTGATGAAGGTGGCCGAGATTTTCTGGCAGCTCCGGGGCGAGGCCGGCAAGCGACAGGTGCCCGGCCATCCCAAGACGGGCCTGGCCCAGGCCTGGGGCGACCTGATGCAAGTCGGCACAGTTGTCGTCATGGGGACTTGATATGCCGGTTGCAAGGAGAGGGTGATTGAACTGGCACAGCAAGTATATCAGGGGAGGGCAGTCGAAAGCTTTCGAGCAACTCTTCCTCGATGAAACGCTAGGTGATCCTATGTGTATCGTAATCCTGCTGGCCAGGCACGCGCGGGCGTTTGACGATGTGATGAAATTCGCCGTCAGGAAGTTCGGACTGGCGAAGGCAGGGAACTGGCATAGTCGGGAGAAGGCAAACAAACATCCTGAAGTAGCACAGTTCATTATCCGCCGCTTGGTAAGGCGGGTGGAAGCTGGTGAAGCAGCGATTATGTTGGCATATATCGAAAGCGTCGGGGTAGATGATCTGACTAACGAGGCTTATAATGCAGCGGTTGCTAGAGCGTTAACTGAAGCGTGGAAATACTTCCCGACAGCCAGGCCCTTAATAGATGCGCGTTACGGCCAGGTATGGGAGAGATCATTGAGGGAGGCTCTGGCGATCAAGGTGGTCGAAACAGCGAAGGAGGTATTGGGAACAGCATCATTCGATGTGGAAACGATCAACAACGCCCAGGTACTGGGTGGCAAATCCTCAGGGTTGCAGGTGGCGGATACAGTCGCCTGGGTGATCCAACGTCGTGGCGACAGTCGTTTTGAATGGTGTCAGAAAATGATTTACCAGGTGAGAATCAAACCCGATCTCAAGGTCTAAACAAAAAAACGGCAAGCCGCGTCGCCAAGGAAACTTCGAGACCCCAGAAGGGTCAAGGGGCGCCATGGCGCCCTTCCTACGACGTCTTACTCTCTTGCCACATATAGTATATCATATTCTGCTGACGTTGTCAAGAGCATTTTCCAAAAAGGAGAACAACCATGACTGCCGGAATCAAGGAATTCCCTGGGACATCCTTAAAAGAGAGTGATTTCGAGGAGGGCAATGTCCTCTTCACTACCTGGACCCCCAAAGCCGAATATGCCTGGGACGCAGGAGTGGCTATCGGCCGCTACCTGGCCGAGCTGAAGGAGGGGCGGATCATCGGTGTGCGCTGCCGGCACTGCCGCCGCACGGTGGTGCCGCCGCGCAACTTCTGCGAATGGTGCTTCCGTCCGATGGACGACTGGATCGCTCTGTCCGACACCGGCACAATCAACACCTTCTCGCTGTGCTACGTGACCTGGGACATGAAGCGGGTAGAGGAGCCCGAGATCTCGGCGGTGATTGACATTGACGGCACCAAGCCACCGGTGGGCATCATGCACCTGCTGGGCGAAGTGGAGCCTGACGACGTCAAGATCGGCATGAAGGTCAAGGCCGTCTGGAAGCCGCCGGAGGAGCGCGAGGGGGCGATTACGGACATCAAATACTTCAAGCCAATATCCAATATCTAATATCCAATCAGGTATTAGATATTGGATATTGAGGAGGGCAACATGTCTATTCTGGAAAAAGTTGACAAGCTTCATCATGCCATTGCCTGGCACGGCGACATCCCCATCACCAGTCGCTACACGGCTGGCATCGCTGGCGAGAGGTTCTTCCGCGAGATCAAGGATCACGGTCGCTTCCTGGGCACCCG
>VGOG01000160.1 GCA_016875995.1 Chloroflexota bacterium | reverse complement strand
TCTCAGCTTCTAACGCTTGCACATGAACAACCAGGGACAGCACAAATTCTTGAACAGCCTTGGGTGTTTGTGCCCATTCCTCGGCAGAGAAGGGCATCTGTTCTGGAGTCGTTTCTGGAGTGACTTCGTTCGACTGAATCATACCGCTATTATAACCCACTGCCGTCAGCGCAGCGTTAGCGGAACGTCAGCTATTCGTCTGATTTTCACCGGGGGACCACCCCCTGAACGGTTACGTAAGATTGTTCGGTAGCTCAACATTTAATCGTGGAGTTGATTTTGAGGGGTTCTAATCCCTTGGTAGACGCTATATATAGTAGTCTGATAACGGAAAAGCACTATATGTGGATGTCGTGGCACCAAAAATTCATACTCCACGATTAAGTGCAGAGCTACCAGATTGTTCAATCCAAGATGCTATACCTGTCATATTTGGCATTTTCTTACTCGATCAAGCTGTTCTGGCATCGCAAAGGGATTACGGAGAACTGTCACATGAAAGCCTTATTATCAGGTAACGAAGCCATCGCTCGTGGAGCCTACGAATATGGCGTGAAGGTTGCCACAGGTTATCCAGGAACGCCCAGTTCGGAGATCCTGGAAAACGTTGCCAGGTATCAGGAGATTTACTCTGAGTGGTCGGTCAATGAGAAGGTAGCCATGGACGTGGCCATCGGGGCAGCCTATGCGGACCGGCGAGCTATGGTCACCATGAAGTCGGTGGGGATGAACGTGGCCGCTGACTCCTTTTTCTATGCGGTCTACACCGGCGTGAAGGGCGGGCTGCTCATCGTGACGGCCGACGATCCGGGCATGTTCAGCTCCCAGAACGAGCAGGATAACCGCCACTATGCCCGCTTCGCCAAGATGCCGATGCTGGAGCCGTCGGACAGCCAGGAGGCCAAGGACTTCGTAGGCGTCGGCCTGGGGTTGTCCGAGGAGTGGGACAC
Source organism: Chloroflexota bacterium (assembly GCA_016875995.1). GTDB lineage: Bacteria > Chloroflexota > Anaerolineae > VGOG01 > VGOG01 > VGOG01. The sequence goes on along the minus strand of VGOG01000160.1, from coordinate 8,345 downwards.
GCCCGTCCTGCTGCGGACGGTGATGCGGATCTCCCATTCCGCCTCGCCAGTAGAATTGGGCGAGCGGACGTGCGATGACACTGCCCCCACTCCCCCTCTGGAACGCAATCCCCGCAAGTTGGTCTCCACCTGTCTGTGGGCCCGGGATCGGCATCCGGTGGTGGAGGAACGGCTGAAAAGGCTGGGCGAGCTGGCCAGCACCTTCCCCTTCAACCGCTTAGAATGGGGAGAGCGAACGCTGGGCATCGTGGCCAGTGGGCCCGTCTATCACTACGCCCGCGAGATTTTCCCCGAAGCCTCCTTCCTCAAGCTGGGGATGACCTATCCCCTGCCGACGGCCTTGATCCAGGAGTTCGCCACAGGTGTCGAGCAACTGCTGGTCATCGAGGAACTGGACCCGTTCTTGGAGGAGCAGATCAAAGCCATGGGCATCGCTTGCCGTGGGAAAGATGTCTTCCCGGCATGTGGAGAACTGCTCCCGGCGGTCATTGAGCGCTCAGCGGCCCAGGCGGGCATCCTGCCCCAGGAAGCGATTAAAGCCAAGCGACAGGTGGCCCCACCGGACCTGCCCGGTCGCTCCCCTGTGCTCTGCCCTGGCTGTCCGCACCGCAGTACCTTCTATCTGCTTGGCAATAAGTTGAAGAAGGTGGTCGTCGCTGGTGACATCGGTTGCTACAATCTAGGCGCGCTACCGCCGTTCAACGCCACCGACACCATGGGGGCCATGGGGGCCAGCGTGGGGGTGGCCCACGGCTTCGACGTGGCTGGAATCCCTGATCCCTTCGTGGCGGTCATCGGCGACTCGACCTTCTTTCACGCCGGCATCCCCCCGCTGCTCGACATCGTCCACAACGGCGGAAAGAGCACGGTGGTCATCCTGGACAACCACACCACGGCCATGACAGGGCACCAGGATCACCCTAGTGTACCGATGAAACTCGGAGGTCAGCCGGCCCCCAAGGTGGATATCGAGGCCATCGTCCGGGCCTCGGGCGTGACCGATGTGCACAAGGTGGATGCCTTCGACGTGAAGGGGGTAGAGGGAGCACTCAAAGAGGCCCTGGCCTTCGACGGGCCGTCTGTGGTCATCGTGGATGGTCCTTGCTTCTTCGTAGGGCCGGGCGCGACCGGTGTCTACGAGGTAAACAGCGAGATGTGCAATGGCTGTGCTCTTTGCTTCCGCCTTGGGTGCCCGGCAATTATCCAGTCCGAGGAACTGGACGCCAAGAGGGCACGTCCCAAGGCGGAGATTGACCCTGTTCTGTGCGTGGGTACGATCTGCAACATGTGCGCCCAGATCTGCCCACGCCAGGCGATTTATCTGGCAGAGTAGGGAGGACGTCGTGGAGACCATCAACTTTCTCATCACCGGTGTGGGCGGTCAGGGGACGGTTCTGGCCAGTGACATCGTGGCCGCCGTGGGGCTGGCCGCCGAGTACGATGTGAAGAAGTCCGACATCCTGGGGCTAGCCGTGCGCGGTGGCGCAGTGGTGGGGCACGTCCGCTGGGGCGAGCGGGTTCACTCGCCTATCGTGCCAGAAGGCCGCGTGGACTACCTGGTGGCCTTCGAGATTTTGGAGGGCCTGCGTTGGCTTGATCAGTTGCGTCCCAAAGGAACAGTTCTGGTCAATCAACAGGAGATCCACCCGGTGACGGTGAGCAGTGGGTTTGCGACCTATCCGGGCGAGGAAACTGTGGACAAGGCGCTCCAGGCGGCGGCTACCCACGTGTATCGTATCCCAGGGCTCGACATGGCCCAGGAGCTGGGCAACGCCAAAGTGTTGAACGTAGTTCTATTGGGCGCGCTCTCGGCCTTGCTTCCCGTGGAACCGGGAATCTGGGAGAGCGTGGTTAGGGAGCGGGTGCCCCCTCGTTTCGTGGACCTCAACTTCCAGGCCTTTTGCAGAGGGCGAGACTGGATGCAGGAAAAGGAGTAGAGCCATGCGTATCTTCGTCATCAACCCCAACACGTCGGAGAGTATGACAGACCACATCCGCCTGGAACTGGAAAAGATCAAATGGCCTGATACCGAGTTGACGGTGGTGAATCCTGAGCACGGGCCGGTCTCCATCGAGTCGGCGTACGACGAGGCCCTGGCCGGGCCGCCTACCTTGGAGCTGGTGCGTCGGGCCAACGAGGAGGGATACGATGCCATCGTGCTGGCCTGCTTCTCAGACCCTGCGCTGGAGGCCGCTAAGGAAATCTCCGACATCCCTGTCATCGGCATCGAAGAGGCTACTCTGCACTTGGCGGCCATGCTGGGCCACAAGTTCTCTATCATGACCTCCCTCTCCAGACGTATTCCGACCAGGGAAGTACACATCCGTCTGCGGGGTTTGGAGAGCGCCTTTGCCTCCGCCCCGGCCATGAACATGCCCGTGTTAGAGATGGACGCAAATCCGGCCAAGGCCAAGGCTCGCATCCTGGAGCTGGCCCGCAAGGCGGTCCAGGAAGACGGCGCAGAGGTCATCGTCCTGGGCTGTGCCGGGCTGGCTGGCTATGCAGAAGACATCGAGCGGGAACTGGGGGCGGTAGTACTCGATCCCACTTCAGTGGCCTTCAAAGTCGCCGAAGCCATTGCTGATCTTGGCCTGCGGCACAGCAAAGTCGGACATTTTGCCAGGCCGCCGGTCAAAGAGATCAAGTGAACCCTCACCCCTACCCCCATCCCCCCTTCCCCTCTCCCAATCTTGGGAGAGGGGAAGGGGGCGCGGGGGGGATGAGGTGAGGGCCCGCCCCAGGTACAGAGGTGATGAAAGATGCCAGAAGTGTTTGATCTCGTCGTCCAGGGTGGCGTAGTGGTGACCGGCGCGGGCATGGCTCGTGCCGACGTAGGCGTGCGTGGGGAGACGATTGCCGCTGTGGCCGCCGACCTCCCGACAGCGGGCGCACGGCGGGTCGTTGATGCCACCGGCAAACTTATCCTGCCGGGCGTCATTGACGTCCACACCCACCCCGTGTACCTGGACGACATCCATCACACGTCCATAACGGCGGCCTTCGGCGGAACCACCACTACCATCCACTACGCCTATGCCCGCCCAGGGATGAAGGTGCTGGATACTATCAAGAAGTTCCGCGATGATGGCCTGGAAAACTCCCTGACCGATTTTGGGCTGCACGCCGGGCTTTTCGACGTGGCTAATCAGATCGAAGAGCTCCCGCAGGCGTTCGAGCTTGGCGTGACCTCCTTCAAGGTGTTCATGACCTATGCCAAGCTCAAGTGGATGACCGACGACTACTGGCTGATGGCTGTCCTGGATGTGGTTGGTCAGGAAGGTGGCCTGGTCGCCGTCCACGCCGAGAATGGCCTGGCTACGGACTACCTGGAAGACAAATACAACCGCATGGGACTTTCGGCCCTGGATGCCTTCACCCGCACCCGCCCGGACGTGCTGGAGGCCGAGGCCATCAACCGCGCCATCGCCATGGCCAAAGTGGCGGACTGCGCTCTCTACATCCCCCACGTCAGCGCGGCCAAGGCGCTGGCTCCCATCCGGCGAGCGCGAGAAGAGGGACAGGTGGTGTATGCGGAGACCTGTCCTCAGTATCTCACCCTCACCGAGGAGATGTTGCACGAAAGGGGACCGCAGGCCAAGATCGGGCCGCCCCTACGTACCCCTGAGGACAACGAGGGGCTGTGGCAGGGCATCCAGGATGGGACCATTGACACCGTGGCCAGCGACCACGCGCCCAAGGCCAAAAGGGTAGATGACGACTTCTTCGAAGCGCCGTATGGCTCCCCCCAGGCCGAGACGCTTTTGACCGTCACCTATGACGCCGGAGTGAACAGCGGCCGCATCAGCCTGCCCAGGCTGGTCCAGTTGCTCGCGGAGACGCCGGCCAGGATCTTTGGCTATTATCCGAAGAAAGGGACCATCGCGCCAGGGGCCGACGCGGATGTGGTGATCTTCGACCCCACGGCGCGCTTCACCATCCGGCACGCCAACCAACATTCCCAGGCTAACTACACCCTCTACGAGGGACGGGAGTGCCTGGGCCGTCCGCTGTGGGTCATGCAGCGGGGGCGGGTGTTGATCGAGGACGGCCAACTGGTGGGCAGGCCGGGGCAGGCTCAGTACCTGCCGACCCAGGCTGCAAAGACCTGACAGGTTTTCAAAACCTGTCAGGTCTCTCATGGAATGGAGGTACAATCATGACACAACCCATCATCAATCTCACCCGCGGGATGCCGCCGCCCGAGGTATTTCCCACCGAAGACCTGATCGAGTGCGCGGAGGCGGTTCTGCGGCGGGACTCCGACGTGCTCCTGCAATACGGCAGGTCACCGGGGTACGTTCCCCTGCGCCAATGGCTGGGCCAGCAGTATGGCGTTGGGCCTGAGCAGGTTCTCATCGGCAACAGCTCCATGGAGATCTTCGCCTTCATCACCCAGACCCTGCTGCAGCCAGGCGACCGGGCCTTCATTGAGTCGCCTTCTTATGACCGATCCATCACCCTGCTGCGGCGGGCTGGCGCTCAAGTGGTGGGCATCCCTTTGGAAGAGGACGGTCCGGATCTCACAGCTCTTGAGGACGAGCTAAAGCAAGGTGCACCTGTCCTGATATACGTGATTACGGACTTCCACAACCCGACAGGGATCACCACCAGCCTGGAGAAGCGAAGGCGGCTGGCTGCCCTGGCAGAGGAGTATGGTTTCTGGATCGCTGAGGATGCACCATACAGGGCACTTCGCTACAAGGGCCAAGATGTTCCCACCCTCTGGTCTCTGGCGCCGGAGCGAGTGCTGCACATGTCTTCATTTTCTAAGGTGCTCGCGCCTGGGTTGCGCCTGGGCTATGTGGTAGGCCCGGCCGAAATGATTGCCACGCTAGCCCAATGGGCTGTTGATACGTACATCGGCCCGGTTTTCCCGACGCAGGGGATGGTCTACGAGTACTGTCGCCGTGGGTTGCTGGAGCCCAATATCGAACGACTGAAGGAGGTGTACCGCCCGCGGCTACAGGCTACCTTCTCCGCTCTGGAGAAGCACCTGCCCCAGGCCACCTGGACGCGGCCGGAAGGCGGCTTCTACGTGGGAGTCACCCTGCCGGAGGGGATCGAGATGGTGAGCTTGCTGGCACGAGCTGGGCAGGCAGGGCTAAAGCTCAGCGACGGGCGGGGCTTTTTCCCCAACTCTTCCAATGGAGACCGCTTCCTGCGCATCCCCTTCTGCAGCGTCACTCCTGAGGAGATCGCAGAAGGAGTTTCGCGTCTGGCACGCATCTTGTAGATCCTGAGAGGTGAAAAAGCATGTCTATTTTATGTGGCAAAGACATCTTGCGAACCGATCTGCTTTCGGACGAGGAACTGGAACTCATCCTCTCGACAGCAGCCCGCTTCGAGGGTGTCCTCGAGGCCGGGGGCCGCCTGACGAACATGGAGGGCCAGGTTCTGGCGACCCTTTTCTTCGAGCCCAGCACCCGCACCCGGCTCTCCTTCGAGACAGCCATGCTGCGCCTGGGTGGCCAGGTGATCACGGTGGCCGACCCTAAGACCTCGTCCGCGGCCAAGGGCGAATCGCTGGCCGACTCGATGCGCACGGTGGAGGGATACGCTGACGTCATCGTCATCCGCCATCCCCAAAAGGGCTCAGCCCAGGAGGCGGCCGATGCGGTGGCGGTGCCCGTGATCAACGCCGGGGATGGCACAGGACAACACCCCACCCAGGCCCTGTTGGACGTCTACACCATCCGGAAGGAAAAGGGTACGCTGGAAGGGCTCACCGTGACCCTGGCCGGCGACCTGAAGAATGGACGCACTGTCCACTCGTTGGTATACCTGTTGGCCCGGTTCGGCATGCGGCTCCTCTTCGTCTCGCCCCCTGGCCTGGAGATGCCTGCGGACATCACCGCAGACTTGCGGAAGATGGGCGCGGAGGTCAGCGAGGGCAGCGACCTGGCAGCCGCCATGCGCCAGAGCGACGTGGTGTACGTGACCCGCATCCAGCGGGAGCGGTTCGATGATACGGCCGAGTACGAACGGCTGAAGGGCTCCTACGTGGTGAACATGGACATGGTCCGTCAGGCCAAGCCGGGCATCATCATGCACCCCCTGCCCCGGGTGGATGAGATCGCCCCAGAGGTAGATGCCTACGAGGGCGCAGCCTACTTCCGCCAGGCGGCCAACGGCGTGCCCATCCGCATGGCCTTGCTGGCCCTGGTCACCGGACGAGAGTAGGGGGGGCTGTTCATGACGACGGGATCGTTTCGCGATCTCTCGCCTCTGCTCAACCCTAGAGCGATCGCGGTGGTGGGCGCCTCCGAGCGTCACGGGAGCGCTGGCCGCCTGGTTTTAGAGAACCTGCGCCACCTGGGGTATCAGGGAGCCATTTACGCCGTCCACCCGAAACACAAAAAGGTGCTAGGCTTCCCCTCCTATCCTGACCTGGACTCATTGCCCGGGCCAGTGGATTCGGTAGCGGTGTTGCTGGCCGCCGAAAAGGTGCTGCCCACGCTGGAGACAGCAGTGGAGGCAGATGCCCAAGCCGCCTGGGTGCTGGCCAGTGGCTTTGCCGAGGCTGGCCCGGAGGGAGAAGCTCGTCAGGCCGAGTTGGCTCGGTTGGCCGAGGAGACCGGCCTGATAGTGTGTGGGCCCAACTGCATCGGCGTGGCCAACCTGGTAGACCGGGTGGCGACGTACAGCGTAGCCCTGAGCCCGGCCACCCGTGCTGGTGGCGTGTCGGCAGTAGTGCAGAGCGGAGCCATCTGCCTGGGGCTGGCCAATGCGGCCCGTTTCGGCTTCCGCTACCTCATCTCCAGCGGCAACGAGGCCGTGCTGGACAGCGCCGACTACATCGGCTACCTGGCTGGTGATCCTCAGACCCGGGTCATCATCGCCTTCGTAGAAGGGATACGCAGCCCGCAGAAGTTCGTGGCCGCGGCTGCGGCAGCCGCCGAGGCTGGCAAGCCCATCCTTTTGGTGAAGGTGGGGCGCTCCGAAGCGGCCCGCCAGGCGGTCCAGGCCCACACCGGCAGCCTGGCCGGCTCCGATGCGGTGTGTGATGCCGTCTTCCGTCGCCTGGGGGTCATGCGGTTGGACACCCTGGACGAGCTGGTGGAGGCAGCGGAGCTGTTCCTCACCTGTCCTCTGCCCCAGGGTGAGGGAGTTGGGCTCCTGAGCCTCTCCGGGGGTCAGATCGGCCTGGTGGCAGACCTGGCCCAGGACCTGGGGTTGAAATTCCCGCCTTTCTCAGAAGAAGCCCAACGAGCGCTGGCCGAGATCCTGCCACCCTACAGCCCCATCGCTAACCCGTTGGATGCCTGGGGTACTGGTGACCTGGAGCGAACCTATCCGGCCTGCGTGGAAGTGGTTTCCAGGGAAAAGAACATTCATTTGCTGGCCGTGAGCCGCGACACACCCCCGCAAGTTGCCTCCCGGGAAGTGGAACAGTCGTTGGCCGTGGCGGAGGCAGCAGTGCGGGCAGCCCGTGAGACCGGCAAACCGGTGCTGGTGTTCTCCAACCTCTCCACCGGATTCCAACCAGAAGCGAAGAAGGTATTGGACGAGGGCGGTGTCCCCTACCTGCAGGGGACGCGGGAGACCCTGCGGGCGATCCAGACCTTGGTGTGTTATGCCGGGTTCCGGCGTCGTATGGGAGAGCCAATAGCGGCTGGTTGTCCATCCCCGTCCGACTTACCTCACTGGCGTAGAAAACTCCAGGAAAAGGGAACCCTTTCTGAGATTGAGGGGCGACATCTTCTGGCTAGCTACGGCATCCCTGGTCCGAGGGAGGCAGTGGCCACCACAGCGGAGGAAGCGGTCGAGGCCGCCCGACGCATCGGATACCCGGTGGTGCTCAAGATCATTTCGCCCCACATCCCACACAAGACAGAGATGGGCGGCGTGCGAGTTGGTTTGAGGGATGAAACGGCTGTTGTCGCCGCCTTTCGCGAGGTGACGGAAGCCGCCCGCCGGCATCATCCCCAGGCGCGGTTGGAAGGGGTGGTGATTCAGGAGATGATCCCCGCGGATGCGGTGGAGGTTATCGTGGGGGTGTTGCGAGACCCGGACTTTGGCCCGGTGGTGGTCTTCGGGTCGGGCGGGGTTTTGGTGGAACTCCTGGAGGATTCCTCGTTGCGCCTGCCACCCCTGAGCCACGAAGAAGCCCTGGAGATGATCCACGAAACACGGGGAGCACGTCTCCTGCACGGCTTCCGTGGGCGGCCGCCAGCCGACATAGACGCCCTGGCCGATGCCCTGGTGCGCCTCTCCCAACTGGCGGTAGATCTGGGCGATCTCATTGCCGCGCTGGACGCAAACCCCCTGATGGTGTTGCCAAGGGGACAGGGTGTGCGAGCAGTGGACGCCCTGGTGGAGGTCACATCCTTATAGCTAATTAAAG
>VGOG01000159.1 GCA_016875995.1 Chloroflexota bacterium | reverse complement strand
TAATGCTGCCAGTTTCTGAGCAATGACTCATAACAGGGGTAATGCGCACAAAGAGCCTGCCCTGAGGAACGAAGGGAGTGACGCACTTGGCTTATCCGCTCTACGTGGCCTTCGTCTGGCACATGCACCAGCCGATATACAAGCATTCCACCACCGGCGAATATACCCTGCCCTGGGTGCGCCTGCACGCCACCAAAGAATATACTCAAATGGCCCAGGTGCTGGCCGATTATCCGGCCATCCACGCTACGTTCAACTTCACCCCCTGCCTGGTGGAACAACTGCAAGAATACGCCGCCGGTCAGGCCGTGGACAAGGCCCTGGCCGTGACCCTGAAAGATACACATTCGCTGGAGGAGAGGGAATTTATCCTCTCCTTCTTTTTTAGCCTCAACTGGGACAAGGTGGTGCGTCGGCAGCCGCGTTACGCCCGACTGCTGCAGTTGCGAGAAGCTGCTCAGGGCGATGCGGCCCTGTTCTCGGAACAGTATTTTCGCGATCTGATCGCCTGGTTCAACCTGGCCTGGAGCGACGTCGGCGTTAGCCAGCGTGACCCTGTGCTGCGACGGCTACTTGAAAAGGGCCAGGGCTTCAGCAGCGAGGACATCAGGGCCATCGCCGACAAGCAGCGGGAGCTCATCGGCCGGGTGGTGCCGTTGTACCGGCAACTGGCGGCGGCCGGGCAGGTGGAGCTGACCACGTCGCCCTACTACCACCCCATCCTGCCCCTGCTGGTGGATAGCCGCGCCGCCTGGGAGGCCAGCCCCACGCTGCCCCTGCCCAGCGCCCTCTTCATCCACGCCGAGGACGCTGCCGAGCAGCTCCGCCGCGCCATAGAGTCCCACGCCCGGCACTTCGGCGAGCGGCCGCGGGGGCTGTGGCCCTCCGAGGGGGCGGTGAGCCAGGCCCTGGTAGACCTTCTGGCCGATCGTTACGGCCTGACTTGGCTAGGCTCCGACGAGGACATCCTGGCCCGCTCGCTAGGGGCGAGCATCCAGCGCGACGGTTACGGCCACGTCACCAACCCGCGCCTGCTCTACCAGCCCTACATCTGCCCGACCTCGACCCGAACCGGGCCAGGCTACAAATCGCCGTTGGCCATCGTTTTCCGCGATCACGTTCTATCGGACCGTATTGGCTTCGTCTACCAGCACATGGACAGCCGCAGCGCCGCCGAGGACCTGGTGCATCGCCTGCAACGCATCCGGGAGAACCTGGCCGATGCGCAGAATCCTTACCTGGTGGCCATCATCCTGGATGGGGAGAACTGCTGGGGTGAGTACGAGAACAACGGCGATGATTTCCTGCGCCACCTCTACGGGCTGCTGAGCAGCGCCCCTGATCTCAGGACGGCGACGGTGAGCGAGTACCTGGCCCAGTTCCCACCCAGGCAAAGCCTGCCGCGCCTGGCTGCGGGGTCGTGGATTGGCGGCAATTTGGAGACCTGGATCGGCGAGGAGGCGCAGAACCAGGCCTGGGAGTACCTGGCCCAGGCGCGGGAGATGCTCGTCACCAGCCAGCAGGAACATTCTGAGGTGGACATGGCCGTTCTGGAGCAGGCCTGGCAGGAGGTCTACGTCGCCGAGGGTAGCGATTGGTTCTGGTGGTACTACAGCCACAACAACCATCGGCCGGAGAACCTGTTCGACCGCGAGTTTCGGGCGCACCTGGGCAACGTTTATCGCCTGCTGGGGCTGCCCGCGCCCGCCTGGCTGGCCCGGCCGATTGTCCTGAGTGGGGCGGGGGTGTACCAGCGCCCGCCCAGCGCCTACGTCATCCCGGCGCTTACGGCGGCCAGCACGGCAGGGCCGGAATGGGCGGCAGCGGGCCACCTGGAGCCGCAGACCTCGGCCGGGGCCATGCAGCGGGCGGGCACGGTGCTGCATCGTCTGTACTACGGCTACGACCCGCAGGCCCTGGCCCTGCGCCTGGAGGCCAACGAGGATTTATCGCCCTACGGCGTGGGGGTCTATTTCTCCTCGCCGCGCGGCGAGCGGGTCAACCAACGCCCGCGCTACGCGGCGACCAACCCGGCGCTAGCCTCGCCCGGCATCGGCCTGGCGCGGGAGGTGGCTGTCTTGGCGGGGCAGGGCCATCCACCCCAGGCACAACTGAGCCACGCCAGCGGCCTGGAGACGTGGCAGCCGGTGGCCAGCAGCTTGCGTGTGGCGGCCGGCCCCCGCGCCCTGGAGTTTTCCCTTCCCCTGTCCGACCTGGGGCTGCAGCTCGGCGATCAGGTGGGGCTGGTGGTGACCCTGGCCAGGGATGAGGTGCTGGTGGAGGCTCTGCCGCAGGTGGGCTATTTCAGCTTCACCCTGGCGGAGTTCAAGTGAAAACGGCTAACCACCAAGACACAAAGACACCAAGTTCTTGAGTTTTTTGGTCCTCGTGTCTTGGTGTCTTTGTGGTTATTTTCTGGAGCATGTGCTGAGAAGACGGGAGTTCGCTAGATGAAGCAAGGCATGGCAAAGAAGGTTTTGGTCGTGGACGACGAGCCGGGGGTCATTGAGATTGTGCGGGCCAACCTGGAATGGGAAGGCTTCACAGTCAGCGGGGCGAGCGACGGGCTCCAGGCCCTGGAGAAGGTGCGCACGGAAGCGCCCGACCTGGTGATCCTGGACGTGATGCTGCCTGGCCTGGACGGCTGGGGCGTGCTGGAGCGCATCGCCGCCAACCCGGAGACGGCCGGGCTGCCCGTGATCATGCTCACCGTCAAGGACACCGACGCCGACATCGTGCGCGGGCTGGAGGGTGGGGCGGTGGAGTACGTCACCAAACCCTTCGACCCCGTAGGTCTGGCCCAGCTCGTGCGCCTGCTCCTGGAGAAGCCCGACCGCCGCGAACTGGACGCCCGTCGCCGCCGCCTGCTGGAGCTGAAGAAGCGGCTGATGAAGCCGTTGAGTAGGTTTTTCTGAGGGTGCGGCAAGCGTCAAACGTCAGACGTGGTGCGTGTTGCACCGTGTTGCGTGTTGCGTGTTCCGTCTTGCGTCATCCCCAAACGGAACACGGAACACGCAACACGGGCAGGAGGTAGAAGATGCCTGTTCCTGAAGAAGTCCTGAGGCTGGTGGCGCGCTTTGACGAGCAGCGCGAGGCTTATCACGCTGGCCGATACAACGAGGCCCAGCTTCGGCAGGAGTTTCTGGAGCCTTTCTTTGAGGCCCTGGGCTGGGACGTGCGTAACCGGCAGGGCTACGCCGAGGCCTACAAGGACGTCATCCACGAGGATGCCATCCGGGTTGGCGGCGCTACCAAGGCCCCGGACTACTGCTTCCGCATCGGTGGCACCCGCAAGTTCTTCGTCGAGGCCAAGAAGCCAGCAGTCAAGGTCAAAGAAGACATCAGCGCTGCCTACCAACTGCGCCGCTACGCCTGGTCGGCCAAGCTGCCCCTGAGCATCCTCAGCGATTTTGAAGAGTTCGCCGTCTACGACTGCCGGATCAAACCGGATAGAGCCGACAAGGCGGCCATCGCCCGCACCATGTACCTCACTTACACCAACTACCCCCAGCGTTGGGATGAGATCGCCGCTATCTTCTCCCGGGAGGCTATCCTCAAAGGCTCTTTTGACCGCTACGCCGAATCCACCAAGCTCAAGAAGGGCACGGCGGAGGTGGACGACGCCTTCCTGCAGGAGATTGAGTCCTGGCGGGAGGCGCTGGCGCACAACCTGGCCCTGCGCAACCCCGGCCTCACCACTCGCCAGCTCAACTTCGCCGTGCAGCACACCATTGACCGTGTCATCTTCCTGCGCATTTGTGAGGATCGGGGCATTGAGCTCTACGGCCGCCTCATGGCCCTGCAAAACGCCGATCAGGTCTACGCCCGCCTCTGCCAGCTCTTCCGGGAGGCCGACGATCGCTACAACTCTGGCCTCTTCCACTTCCGGCCGGAGAAGGGCCGCACGGAAGCACCGGACGAACTATCGCTCAATCTGATGCTGGACGACAAGCTGCTCAAGGAGATCATCAAGAGCCTCTACTACCCGGACAGCCCCTACGAGTTCTCCGTTCTCCCCGCCGACATCCTGGGCCAGGTCTACGAGCAGTTCCTGGGCAAGGTGATCCGCCTGACGCCCGGCCATCGCGCCGTGGTGGAGGACAAGCCAGAGGTCAAAAAGGCCGGCGGCGTCTACTACACCCCCACCTACATCGTGGAGTACATCGTCAAGAACACGGTGGGCCGGCTGGTAGGGGCGATCCCTGGTGGTCGCCCTATGACGCCGCGCCAGGTGGCCAGGCTGCGCATCCTCGACCCGGCCTGCGGCTCCGGCTCGTTCCTCATCGGCGCCTACCAGTACCTGCTGGACTGGCATCGTGACTGGTACGTGGCCGACGACCCCAAGAAGTGGGCGACGGGCAAATCGCCTGCGCTGTACCAGACCCCCACCCTGCCCTCCCCCTACGAGGGGGAGGGTCGGGGAGGGGGTTGGCGGCTGACCACCGCCGAGCGCAAGCGCATCCTGCTGAACAACATCTATGGCGTGGACATTGACCCCCAGGCTGTGGAGGTGACCAAGCTTTCCCTGCTGCTCAAGGTGCTGGAGGGCGAGAACGAGCAGACCCTGGCCACGCAACTGCGCCTGTTCCACGAGCGTGCCCTGCCCGACCTGGGGAACAATATCAAGTGCGGCAACTCCCTCATTGGCCCGGACTTCTACGAAAGCCAGCAGATTAGTTTCCTGGACGAGGAGGAGCGCTACCGCATCAACGTCTTCGACTGGCAGGCCGAGTTCCCGGAGGTCATGCGGGACGGCGGGTTTGACGCCGTGATTGGCAATCCGCCGTATGGACCAGTGATACCAGGTTTGCAGCAGAAGTATTTTGCAGACGAGTATCAGCACCAGGACTACTACCTGCTGTTTCTAGAACGGTATGAGCGTCTCGTAAAGTACAGTGGGCTGCTTGGCGTCATTGTGTCGAATACTTGGTTACAGTCTGTGACCTTGCGCAAAATTAGACAGTATTTAACAACGCACTACCGCTGGTTGCGCATACTACATCTACCGGAGAAAGTTTTCCGGGCTGTTGTTGACACTCACGTTCTCATTTTCCAAAGAGCCAATCTTGAGCGTAGGGAAGCTGGATTTCTTGCCGTCGACATTCGACGTGAAGGCGAAATCAAACCTTGGCATACACTGCCGTGGCAAGACATTCCCTGGAATGGCGACCCAATCAACGTCGTAGCGCCCATAGAAGCCCAAATACTATTCCGCAAGATTCAAGGCGGTTCATCTCCGCTACTGCGGGTCTGCAGTGTTTACAATGGCATTAAGCCGTTTGAAAAGGGCAAGGGGAATCCACCTCAAACCGAGCAAACAATGCAAGAAAAACCGTATGTCCGAGAAGGAGCTGCGCCCGACATAACTTGGTCACCACTGTTGCGTGGGGAGCTCATCAGACGCTACGAAAACTTATGGAACCATGATTATTGGGTGCTATATGGCCCGTGGCTTGCTGCGCCCCGTGATCCTTCGATATTCGATGCCCCAATAAAGATTATGGTTCGTCAGACTGGTGACTCAATCATTGCAACCTTAGTCGAACGCGGCTTCATTGCTCGGAACAATTTACACATTCTCCTGCCTCTGGATCCAGACCACGACCTTCGTTACGTACTTGGCATCATGAACTCCCGGCTGATAGATTTTGCTTATACGTTCATGAATCCAGAGAAAGGAGAGGCGCTGGCAGAGGTTAAGAAGCATCATGTGGAACAACTACCTATCCGTACCATCAACTTCTCCGACCCCGCCGACAAAGCCCGCCATGACCGGATAGTGTCGCTGGTAGAGCAGATGCTATCGCTGCACAAGCAACTGGCGGCGGCAAAGACCCCGGACGCCAAGACCGTTCTCCAGCGCCAGATTGAGGCCACGGACAAGCAGATTGACCGGCTGGTGTATGAGTTGTATGGGCTGACGGCGGAGGAGATCGCAGTGGTGGAGGAGCGTTCACAAAACTAAGACGGGAGTTACTGTGAACACACCCGTACAATACCGGTGGAGGAAGACATGATGTACAAATTTGACGTCCCTGGCAAAAGTTTGCGAGAGTACAAAGGCATAGGAACTCTCATCACACCTTGTGGCACTCAGTATGAAGGTGGATTTGAGTGTGCCCAACTCGCAGACGGTAGGATTTTTGGTAAATTCTACTTCAAAGATTTGGTTCAGAATTTGCCGATGTTAGATCCTGAGGGAAGGTTTCTTCACTATACTCTTAAGGGCGTAACTATCCAAGGATGGGATGTCTGGTCTGACACTCTGTATATAGTGAAGCGTACTTATGCTGACCGAGGCGCCGAGATTGTATTTCATGCCGTAAATATGGAGATTACCCTCTTCGAGCTATCTTCTGAGGATAACAACTCCAGTATCTATTTGGCGCGCTTCGGCCTTGTGAACCTTAAATTTGATGGAGATAGGATAGACCTGGACGTCAATGGCTACAAGATTAGCGTCAATAGAGTTGATGGATATGAGAAGATAATCGAGTCTCTCAAGACTTATGGTGGAATCGAAGTAACATGTGAGGCTTTTGTAAAGCTGAAGTCGGATGAGGTGACTGAGCACCTGTTAAGCACAATCCAGGACGTTTGCGTTCTTCTTTCTCTTGCCTCAGGCACCCGGGTGAACTGGGTGTACTATGATGTGTTGATTGCCCCCAATCTACCAGCTAGGAGCTATCTTTTCGGTGATGCTATCACGTTGCCCTTTTCGACTTGCAGATTGATCTTAAGCTTGTCGAATAAGCTAGCACAGTTTGTGAACCAGACATTTGATGCTTACAAAGCAAAGAAGGATGGCTACAAGCTATACTCAGTTATAGCGATGTATCTGACTGCGAAGATTCCTCATCTGTTTGTTGGTTCACGAATCCTGCTGATAAGCCAAGCTCTAGAGGCGTTAAAGAGCTTGATAACTCCCGACTACATGCTCGATGAGATCAAACTTGATGAAAAGCTGGAAGCTTTGGTAGAAGGAACCAGACAGATCTGGCTGGAATCATTTCCGGAGTTGAACGAGTCTGGGAAAAAGGGCGTCTTGAACGCCATAACCGGCAGGAACAAGGTCAAAGGACTCGCACGATTCAGCTATGCCCATCGCCTGAAGAACATAGTTATATCTCTAGAGCTTCCTAAAGAACACGAAAAGGAACTTCAAAAGCGCATCGAGAGACTGGTTAAAGTACGGGACGTTCTCACTCATAATGCTTCAGCCTATGAGAAGGCAGGTGCGGAGGCTCACCACGACTTTGCCAGGTTCGTCAACCTTACGGACATCATCCTCTTGAAAGTCCTTGAGTACAAGGGCGAATACCTAGATTGCAGTGATGACTATGCAGCTAAAATTCTTGAATGAACCCCATGGAGGAGGTAAACTACCATGCCTGTAGGCAAACTGGAAAGCGTGCCACTGCGTGAGCTCTGGAAGCATGAGGAGCGTGGCTTTTCTTCCTGGCTTGAGCACAACATTGATGTGCTATCAGAGGCGCTAGGTATATCTCTCTCGGTAGAGCAGCGAGAGAAAGCCGCGGGTACGTTTCAGGCAGATCTCGTCGCCAAAGATGCTGGCGACAATCTCGTCATCATTGAGAATCAGCTTGAACCTACAGATCACGAGCATCTTGGCAAGGTATTGATTTATCTTACGAACCTTGAGGCAAAGACCGCCATCTGGATAACAAGTGAGCCGCGTCCTGAGCACATCAGGGCTATTGACTGGCTGAACGAGGTAACACCAGGAGATACTTCTTTCTACCTTGTGCGTGTAGCGGCCTATCGGATTGGTGGTTCAGAACCGGCGCCGCTTTTCACAGCCATCGTTGCTCCTAGCGCAGAAACGAAGGATCTAGGACGGCAGAAAAAGGATCTGGCAGAACGACACATCCTCCGCCTGAAATTCTGGGGACAACTTCTGGCTAGGGCAAAAGAGAAGGGCGTTATGCTTCATGCCAGCCGTTCCCCTTCAAAAGATCATTGGATCAGCGCTGGGGCAGGCAAGTCTGGGCTAGAATTCAACTACGTGATCTGGCTTGAGGAAAGGACAGCAGTTGAACTGTACATTGATACTGGCGATGGCGAGCAAAATAAACACATCTTTGACAGTCTTTATTCCAAGAAGGAAGAGATAGAAGCGAAATTTGGTGGTCCTCTCCTGTGGGAACGCCTTGACAACAGGCGTGCTTCACGAATCAGCTTCTCCATCAGAAAGGGCGGCTTGAAAGACGACGAGAGCAATTGGGCGGCTATACAGGATGAGATGATTGAGGCCATGGATCGTTTCTCAAAAGCCCTCAAGCCGCATATTCAGGCATTGCGAGAATGACGGACGCCCGTGATTCGAAATCACGGGCTACGTTGTGGGAAACCCGTTCGAAACGGGTTTGGGCAATTTAGCCCGCTGTTTCTAACGGCGGGCGGCCTGCGGGAGGATGGGAACAGGACAAGGACGCCCGTGATTCGAAATCACGGGCTACGGATGGGAAACCCGTTGGAAACGGGTTTCAGGTCTTGTAGCCCGCCGTTTCCAACGGTGGGCGGCCTGCGGGAGGCTGGCACCGTTTTGGTAGTGGCGTGGCACAATACCAGGCGCTCGATTGAAATCGGCTCCTAATCGGTAAGACATGGTCATTGTGTAGATTAGAAGCGGAATTCATTCCCGCGCTGGCCGCATGGCGTCAAACGTGATGCGTGAAACGTGAAACGTGAAACTTCCTGATCACGGATCACGGATCACGTATCACGGTCCGATGGCTGATTACGAAGGTGTTGCTGAGGGGTTATCATGTTAGAAGCCACCCTGTGTTTTCTGATCAGGGAGGCGGAGATTCTCCTGGGGCTGAAGAAGGTGGGTTTTGGCGCCGGGAAGTATGGCGGCTTTGGCGGCAAGATTGAGGCCGGCGAGACGCCGGAGATGGCCGCCGTCCGGGAGATGGCCGAGGAGACGGGGATAAAGCTCACCGCCCAAGAGCTACGGAGGGTCGGCCACCTGACGTTTCTGTTCCCCTACAAGCCGGAGTGGAGCCAGGTGGTGCACGTCTTCCTGGCCCGGTCGTGGGACGGCCAGGCGGGGGAAAGCGCCGAGGCCAGGCCCGTCTGGTGCCCGACCAGCGAAATCCCTTACGCCCGCATGTGGCAGGATAGCGCCTACTGGCTGCCCCGCATCCTCGCCGGCCAGCAGGTGCGGGCCCGGTTCACGTTCCGGGAAGACAATGAATCGGTGGCGGACGTGGTGATGGAAGAGTGGCCTTGATGAGGAATCTTGGCACAGTGTAAGGGTGATCTTTAAACTGGGCACTATGGCCTGAACGCCATAGCCTGCAAACCACAATCTGTGGCCCCAAGCT
>VGOG01000158.1 GCA_016875995.1 Chloroflexota bacterium | reverse complement strand
TTTAGCTTGAAGATTCGTCGAGAGGTCAATGCCAGGCTGCATCGCTACACCCTCCCGTGCTATGTCATCCCAATGTTCGTCAGCCTCGTGAAGTTGATATGTGAGATAAAATCCGACCATATTCTATCACCAAAATCGCCCAGACGCAAACTCGGTCTTGACAATCGGTCTCAATTACGCTATACTACTGGCATCAAGCCTAGCACCGTCAAAGGCAACACACATGATGTATCCGCGATCTTTCTGAAACAGGCTCGAAGCCGAAAGGAGGTGCGCAGAAGCTGACTCAGAACAGACTCTCAATATCTTAATCTCGAAACTCACAAGGAGATGAAGAAACATGGAAAAACCCTGGTTAAATTTTTATGAAGAGGGGGTGCGGGCAACAATTGATTACCCCGACACGGTGATGCCCCAGGTGCTGGCCGATACGGCCAGAAAGCATCCCGATCACGCCGCCACTCTCTTCAAAGGAGCAAAACTGACTTACGGCGAGCTCAACGAACTGGTGGACGGCTTCACCGCCGGGCTCCAGCAATTGGGGGTCAAGAAGGGCGACCGGGTAGCGCTCCACTTGCCCAACTGCCCCCAGTTCCCCATCAGCTTCTACGCTATCCTGAGGGCGGGTGGCATCGTCGTCCCCTGCAACCCGATGTACGTGGCCCGTGAGCTGCAGCACCAACTGAACGACTCCGGTGCAGAGGTCATCGTCACTCTGAGCGCTTTCTATCCCGTCATCAAGCAGATTCGGGATAAGACCCAACTGAAACACGTCATCGTGGCCAAAATCAAGACCTACTTGCCCGGCCTTCTCAGATTCCTCTTCACCCTGGCCAAGGAAAAGAAAGAAGGCCACGCCGTGGACATCTCCGGCGACGCCAATACCCACTGGTTCCAGGACGTGCTGGCCAATGCCCCGGCCAAACCCACGCCCGTTGATCTGGATGGGGACGACGCGGCGGTGCTGATGTACACCGGCGGCACCACCGGCGTCTCCAAGGGCGCGGAACTCACTCACCAGAACATCCTGGTCAACGCCATCCAGTGCAAACATTGGCTGAAGACCACCGAAGCCACCGAGGTCGTCCTGACCACCTTGCCCTTGTTCCACAGCTACGGGATGACCACCTGCATGAACCACGGCGTGTGCACCGCCAGCACCATGCTTCTGGTGCCCAACCCGCGCGACCTCAAGGACGTGTTGGGAACCATCAACAAGTACCATCCCACCGTCTACCCTGGCGTGCCAGCCATGTACGTGGCCATCAACAACGACCCAGGCGTCCTGTCCGGAAAGTACAACGTCCAGTCCATTCGGGTGTGCGTCAGTGGGGCAGCGGGCCTGCCAGTCGAGGTGCAGAAGAGATTCGAGGAGATCACCGGCGGCAAGTTGGTGGAGGGCTATGGGCTGAGCGAGGCCTCGCCCGTGACTCACGCCAACCCCATCTTCGGCGAGAACCGCGTGGGCACCATCGGCGTCCCCTGGCCGGATACCGATGCGGTGATCGTGGACCTGGAAACCGGCGACAAAACCTTGCCTCCCGGCGAAATAGGTGAACTGTGCATCCGCGGGCCACAGGTGATGAAGGGCTACTGGAACATGCCCGAGGAGACGGCCAATACCTTAAGGGAGGGGTGGCTTTACACCGGCGACATCGCCAAGATGGACGAAGACGGCTACTTCCAGATCGTGGACCGCAAGAAGGACATGATCCTGGGCGCTGGCGGATTCAACATCTACCCCCGCGAGATCGAGGACGTATTGTACGAGCATCCCAAAGTCAGAGAGGTTGCGGCAGCGGGCATCCCGGTAGAGGAGAGGGGGGAGCGGGTCAAGGCGTACATCGTCCTCAAAGAGGGTGAGACGGCCACCGAGGAGGAGATTATCGAGTTCTGCCGCGAGAACATGGCTCCCTACAAGGTGCCCAGGTTCGTGGAATTCCGCACCGACCTGCCCAAGACCATGGTGGGCAAGATCCTGCGGCGGGTGCTGCTGGAAGAAGAGGAGAAAAAGAGGCAGTAAAACGCGAAACGTGAAACGTGATGCGTGAGGCGTGATGCGTGTAACGTCAAACGTTTGTTTTCCGGGAACTTGCCTGTCAAAGAACAAGCGGAGCCGCAATACATGGCTCCGCTTTCTTGTGCCAGCCTTCCCCGCAGCATCACCTACTGAGCTCCCTTTGGTCGCTCAGGGTGACAAAGTCTCGTTGTAGTACTAGGCCAGCATGGCTTCCAGCTCAGCTTCTTCGAGGGTTTCTTCCTCGATGAGTCGCTGGGCAAGAGCTTGCAGTTTCTCCCGATAGGTGGTCAGGATCTCCTTGGCCCGCCCGTAGGCTTCATCAATAAAACGCCGCACCTCACGGTCAATCTCGTGGGCCACTACTTCGCTGTAATCGCGCTGTTCGGCAATCTCCCTGCCCAGGAATACCAGCTCTTGCTTCTGGCCAAAAGTCATCGGCCCCAGGTTCTCACTCATCCCGTATTCACAGACCATCTTGCGGGCCAATTTGGTGGCCTGCTCCAGGTCACTGGCAGCTCCCGTGGTCACATCGTCAAACATCAACTCTTCTGCTGCCCGCCCTCCCAACAGACCAGCCAACTCGTCCTTGAACTTGGCGCGGTGCCTGAGGTAGCGGTCTTCTTCAGGCAAGGGCATGGTGTAGCCCAGGGCCATGCCCCGCGAGACGATGGACACCTTGTGCACGGGATCGCAGTGGGGAAGCTTGTTCATTACCACCGCATGTCCAGCCTCGTGGTAAGCAATGATCTTCTTCTCCTCGTCGCTGATGATGCGGCTCTTGCGCTCCGGCCCGGCGATGACCCGCTCTATGGCCTCCTGGAATTCCTCCCTGCCGATGACTTTCTTGTTCGCACGGGCGGCCAATATGGCCGCTTCGTTCACCATGCTCTCTATATCGGCTCCCACGAAGCCAGGGGTCTGCCTGGCGAGCACTTGCAACTCCACGTCGTTAGCCAGGGGCTTGCCCCGCACATGTACGTCCATGATAGCCTTGCGCCCGTTGATGTCGGGTATGTCCAGCACCACCCGCCGGTCGAAGCGGCCCGGCCGCAGGAGGGCGGGGTCGAGAATATCAGGCCTGTTGGTAGCGGCCAATATGATGATATTGGTATCGGTATCAAACCCGTCCATCTCCACCAGAATCTGGTTCAGCGTTTGCTCTCGCTCGTCGTGGCTGCCTCCCAGGCCGGCCCCGCGGTGCCGTCCCACAGCATCTATCTCGTCCACAAAAACGATGCAAGGGCTATGGCGTTTGGCCTGATCGAAGAGATCGCGCACCCGGCTGTTGTGCAACAGGATGGGCTTCTCACCCCCGAAGAAAGCCTCGTTTTCACAACCACACAGGTCGTAGACATACCCATCATAGGGCTTCACCACCGCTTTGCTGACATAGGGCTTTTTACCCATATCAGCCATCCGTTCTTCAGTGAACGGATTGGCAGTCTTGCCGATGATAAGCCTCCAAGCCTCCCCGTCGGGAAGGGGCTTGTTTTTGATCACCCGACCGCCCTTGAGTTCACATCTTCCCACCCCCGCCTTGATCCCATACATGGCGCAAAGCCAGACAAGCTCTGTTATCAGCCTGTGGCTAACCGAACTCATGCTCAACTTGCCTTCTGAGGTTGAGTAGCCATCTCCTAGGAAATAGCCTTTAAGAAAGGCCTCGAAGTAATCGCGTGGAAGATCCCAAAGGATCTCCGGAACGCGCTTGTTTTTGCTCCCATTGCCGCAATGACGGGCAAAGAAGCGCCCCAGAGGAGCAGGATATTTGATGCGCAAGGTGTTAGTGGCTGTATAGTCGAGAGAAGGCTCAACGCCGAAGGTCTGGCGCATAAGTTCAATGCAATCCCGGTGTAGGTCGGCTTCATGAACCCCAAAGACAAACTCCAAACCCCTGCCGTACCGCCCCTCGGCTGTGTAGTAACCAAATAGCTCCATCAGCTCCGGTGTGAGAGGAACTCGCTCTGGCAATTCCTTTTCCACGTAATCCCGTGATAGAGCACGCGGGGCATGGACCTCTGATTGCCAGTGCCCTACGGTGGCCTGTGATACGCCAATGATTTCCGCTATTTCTCTCTGACTCATCACCCCCCGATTTTCCAGGGCGAAAGCATATTTTTCAAGCACCTCTGCGTCGTCATCCCAAACATCGAGCATAACTGTCCCTTCAAGCTCTGGGAACTGATGCCCTCTAGTGTAATGAGGGGTGCCAATCTCGGCAGAATATTCACCCCGCACCTTGAAAGGCAAGTTCACCAACACATCTCCAGGTCTCAAATCCCTGGCCGCTTTAGGCTTGATGCCATCGCGCGTCCTCACAAAGATGCTGTGGTCTCCCGTGGTTCTGATCACCCCGCCGAGATAATGAATCTCGCATATCTCACGGACGCGATGCCTGAAAACCGCCGACACTTCCTTCCAAGCGCTTCTGCCAAAAAACACTTTCGGCGATCCCCTAAATTTGGAATCCAGCTCCTCGAAGCCGAGCGTCTCGACGCCGCTGACCGGGACCACGAACCCCTCCTCATCGCCCTCATAGTACCGATCAACCAGCTCTGATATTGGCATAAGCCTCGTCCTAGCCCCTATTTTCACGAGAATAGGAGTATCCCCCGTGACAGAGGCTCCCACACCCACAAACATCTCCACGAACTCGGAGCCCGAGATCGAGAAGAAGGGCACCCCCGCCTCACCCGATACGGCCTTGGCCATGAGGGTCTTGCCCGTGCCCGGCGCGCCCACCAGGAGCACCCCTTTGGGGATGCGGGCTCCCAGGGATATAAACTTCTCCGGCTCCTTGAGGAACTCCACCACCTCGTACAGTTCCTCCTTGGCCTCCTCCACACCAGCCACGTCTTCGAAGGTAACCGCTGGCTGGTCGCCGGTGAACATGCGCGCCCGGCTCTTGCCGAAGGAGAGGGCTTGACTGTTGGTACCCTGAGCCTGGCGCAGCAAGAAGTAGAAGAGGCCGACGAAAAAGATAGCGGGCAAAAGGCCACCAAGTAAGGTTACCCAACTGGCCCAACCACTGGGCCGCTGATACTCGATGGTAATGGCCGCGATTTGTTCCTCGCTAACGCCCAGGTTGCGCAACACCTGGAGGATATCTGCATCCTCTCCCTTGCGAGATAGAATCGGCTCCCTTCTATCCTTGAACTCCACCTCCAGAGTAGAGTAATCTCCTGAGATAGTGATCCGCTCTATCCTGCCTGCCCTGGCCGCGGCAGCTACGTCGCTAATGGGCATCTCCTCAGCTTTCGGCGACTGCGAAGAAAAGTTAAACACCAGGAACACCGCGGCCACCAAAATGATTAAATAGACAAAGATATTCCTAAACCTTCCCTCAAACACCTTTTCCCCCGTCCAGCAACCAGATATTGGATATCAGATATTAACCTTCGCCAGTTCTGATTTCATGCATAATTATACCAGAGATTGGCTAAATGTGCCAATTGGCCTAAACGTGAATCCACATTAACTCAACACGTTTCACTCATCACTCATCACACCTCCCGTGTTGCACCTGGTCAAGAGGTCAAATCCTGGGTTGATGCTCTCTACTGAGCAGGAAGCACTCGTAATTCCTTCACCAAGACGCTATCCTGCACCACCGTCGCCTGGCCAGGATCAACCACCGGCAAGCGCTGCATGGTGGCCTGAGAGTACATCCCCACTTTGAGCCAGTAGATGTCCGGGGGAGCATCGCCGGGGATGGAGAGCTCATAGGAGTCTCTCACCAGCTCGCCTGTCACCCACGAACCGGTGGGGTGCGTGCCATCGCGCGGCTGAACGTCCCGCTGGGCGAGGATTACCCCATCGGCTCGGGTCACGTGAACAAAGACGGTGTAGTTTTCCTGCATCGGCTGCAAGGCACGCCAATGCAAGGTCAGGCGAAGCAGCTCCCCCGGCTTGAAGCTATCGTTCTCCAGATCGCAGGCTACGAGGAGCACCTTGCTGCCCAGGTTGGCGTTCAGCATCAGCCGGGGGCCGCTGCTGACGACCAGGGTAACGACACTTCCCTCGGAGACAATGGAGCCCGCCGCAGGCTGCTGGGACAAGATGAGACCCTCGGCCTCCCTACTCCAGATGTCCTTCCGAGAGACGTTCAGGCCCATCTCCTTCAAACCGGGCTCGGCCGCCGTGATCGGCAGACCCTCTACCGCTGGCACAGAGACAAAACGCGGGCCCTGACTGATGATAACCCCTATGGTCTCTCCCTGTCGAACCATCTGGCCAGCGGGTATCGTCTGGGCAATGACGTTCAGAGCCGGTATAGATGAATCGTGCCTCTCCCCTACTACAGCTAACTGTAAGCCCGCCGCTTCGACGAGCCGCCGCGCCTCCTCCTGAGCCAGGCCGACCAGGTCGGGCGTCTGTACCTGGCCAGGCAAAGGGGTGACAACAGCAGTAGCCGTAGGCTGCGGCGCAGCCGCAGTATAGCGCTGATAGACCGAGACCAGCAGTGGTATCAGGCACAATACAGCCATAATAGCTACCACCCCCAAGAAAATGGCTAGCCAATCCTGCCTCTTCTCCTCTTCTTCGTATTCCTCAGGCTCGTACCGGCGAGGTTGGGGCCTGGCAACTGCTTCGTATTCCTCAGGCTCTCGGCGGCGGGGTTGGGGCTTAGTAACCGTGGGAGGCCGAACAACGAGAGCCTCCTCGTCCAAGCGACGATAGCTGTCCAGGATGCGCCCCAACTGATCCGCCGTGCGGTAGCGGGCGGCAGGCTCCTTGGCCATCACCTTGCGCACAATCCTTTCCACCTGCAGGGGCACGTCGGGGTTCAGTTGGCGTAGGGGAACCGGCTCCTCCCGCAAGCGCTTGAGAGCTACGCCAATGTCGGTCTCAGCCTCAAAAGGTGGGCGCCCTGTCAGCATCTCGTAGACGACGACGCCGATGGAGTAAACGTCTGAGGCTGGGCTCACGTTTTCGCCGGCCGCCTGTTCCGGCGAGAAGTAGTGAGGCGTGCCCCATACGATCTCCCCCTCGACGACGGGGGCTGGCGAAAGGGCGGAGGCGATGCCGAAATCGGCCACTTTGACCCGGCCATCGGCGGAGACGAAGACGTTCTGAGGCTTGATATCGCCGTGCACTATGCCCAGCCGGTGAGCATATCCTACCGCAGTGCAGATTTGGATGATGACATCAACAGCCTGCCCGATGGAAAAAGGGATACCCACCTGAATCAACTCTTTGAGAGTTGGCTCCTCCACCAGTTCCATCACCAGGTAGTGGCGATCGCCTTCCTGGCCCACCTCGTAGGTAGTGACGATGTTGGGATGCACCAGGCTGACCACTGCCTGAGCCTGGCTGTGGAGGCGGGCTAAGAAAGCCTCGTCCTCAACGCAGGCCTGGCGCAGTACTTTGACCGCCACCGGCACGCCCCGCCACGTATCCTCGCCCCTGAAGACGACGGCCACTCTGCCTGCACCGATCTCGGTCAGCAGCCGGTAACGCTTGTTTAGGATGACTTCTTTGGTCATTCCTCCTGTCCCCTTGCAAAGAGAATCAGCCCTGCTTGTAGCTCATCAAGAAAGTGCTTGAACCCGGCATCTACCTTGCCAACAGTGTACAAGTCGAGGACCTCAGCGATGTCAGGGCCATACTCCAGGCCACCCAAAGGAGCGATGATACCCGTTTCCCGGATGGCATCTCGCAAAGCTTGCTTGTAGCGTCCGCGCTCGCACTTGTAAGAGGGCACCTCGGGAATACTACTGACTTCCAGCACCTGCTGAAGTCCACGAGGGTCAGCCAGATACCAGCGCTCAATGTGGGGATTGGGCACAGCACAGATCACGAGACCAGGATAGCCGCTCTGCTCCACAATAGTCCGGATCTCGTCTCGCCTCTCACGATAGCCATGGCAGTCACCATCAATGGCCACCACCAGCAGAGTAAAAAGGCATTCGCGCTCATGGTTTACGTCTCGCAAAAAGCGCCGCAACTCGTCCAACACCACACCCCGGCCACCCGTGGCGTTGCGTACTTCGTGACGCAGCCTGCGAGAGGGCAATCCCACCTCTCGCGCAACCCGGTTCACCAGAGCCTCGAGGAAGCGTTCCTGCCCGATGTCCTCCAGGAAATACCCGATTCGGATCTCATCCACCGAAGTCCCCTCTCAGAACCCGCTCCATCAACGAAGTTTCTTCCAGAGCCCGCTCGATCTGCTCTGCCTGCTCTGCATGAAACAGAGGGCCAAGATCTCGTAAGGGCATAAAGGTCGTCGCTCCATTCTCCTTGCTACAGATGACCAGAGAACTAGGCTCGAAATATTCGGGCAGCTTGGGAGAATGGGTGTTGACCAGGATCTGCTTGCCCTCTGTAGCTGCGGTCTGCAACAACTCAGCAATGAGCTGGAGCCGTCGCGGATGCACCCCGTTCTCTGGCTCTTCATAGCCGATGACCGTCGTTGGCGCCAGGGGATTGGTGATGGCCAGCAGCCCCAGGATGCGCAGGGTGCCCTCGGAGATGACTCGCGCCGAGAAGGGTACCCCATCCTCGAAGACCTCAAGACGAAGAAATCCTTCTGGCGTGCGCTCCACATCCAGTTCCCCGACATCTGGTAGCAGCGAACGAAGAGCACGGTTGAGAGTGCGGAACTGACGAAGATTTTGGGCTTTCATGGTGTTGTAGAAGGCCGCCAAATCGGCACCAAAAGCCCCCAGGTTCTCTGTCTCTTTCAAAGGTGTCTCACCTCGCATCGTCTCAGGATCGAAGTAGTAAAAACGCCAACGAGAGAGCTCCTCTTTGAAGGCCGTGATATGCGGATAGTGAGGTGGGTAGAGAGGTGTGGAAACCAAGGTGTAGTCCAGGCCTACCTCATGTTCCGTCGGTCGTGCCTGTCCCTCCAAGCGCAGCCGCAAACGCCTTTCCACCGGCTCGATGAACGCCCGTCGCGAGACCTTCACGGTCCCATCTCGCTTCAGAGCTACCAACTGCTCATTTATCACGCGAAGGTAGCCCGAATCCACCATCATCTGCACAGTAATGGTGTAGCGCAGCAATGACTCGGTGACACGACGCCGAAACGGTCCGGCTGCGCCACCTTCTTCAGGCAATCCTTCTCGCACTTCACGAATGCGCCGCTCTATAGTCTCCACGACCTCGGGCGATAGCTCTACGTCTACTTCAATGGTGAATTCAACACGGGGCTGGGCCAGGAGCCCCCTCAACCCCTGGTCACCGTAGTAGAAGGCTTCCAAAGGAGCACCTCGGTGTCCTTTGAACGCCTCGCTCAGGGTTCGAGACGTCACAACCCGGCTCAACAGCCCCAGGGCATCGAACAAATTGCTCTTGCCGGCCGCATTTGGCCCGATGATGACCGTCAGCGGCTGGAGCTCGACCTCGATGTCTTTAAGA
>VGOG01000157.1 GCA_016875995.1 Chloroflexota bacterium | reverse complement strand
GCGAAGGACGCTGAATTCCTCGGCCTTGGCCTCCGCTTTGCGGCGGTCAATGTCGGCACAGGCGGCGATGTCGAGGACGTCGAAGACGCGGCAGCCCTTCACGTAGGCTTGGAAAATGTCCCCCGTGCCTATAATACCGATCTTAACTTGTAACTGCTCCGCCCGTGTCATTGCGAGGAGCGCTTTTTGCGACGAAGCAATCTCCTCCTTGCGGCTTGGGGATTGCTTCGCTTTGCTCGCAATGACAGCCTGCGTAGTCACTTTAACTTTTGTTTCCATGGGCTAAACCTCCTCCCACGAGGTATTGATAGCTTTTCTCCACCGCTGCCAGCATGTCGGTGGCGCAGTGGTCCAGCTCGACGATCAGCCACGCCACCGCACCCTCGGCGGCCTGGACGATGGAGGGGAAATCCAGCCCGCCATCGCCGACGGCGACGTGCGGTTCGTCTCTGACGGCCGGGCCGTCTTTGACGTGCAGCAAGGGGGCGCGCGGGCCGAGTTCCTTCACCACTTTGGCCGGGTCCAGGCCCGCCGTCTTGACCCAGTAGGTGTCAATCTCGAAGAACACGCCCGGGTCCAGGTGCTCCAGCATCACCTGGTAGACGTAGCGGCCTTCGACCTGGGCAAACTCCCACCAGTGGTTGTGAATCCCGAACGCCAGGCCGTTTTCGGCGGCCACCGCGTGGGCCTCGTTAAACAGGTCGCAGGTTTGCCTGACCAGGCCCATCGTCTCGAAGCCCTCAGGCCCTTTCCCAGAGACGATGCGCTGGCAGTTCATGGCGGCCATGAAGTCCAGCACCCTGTTTTTGTCTTTGCCCACCGGCAGGGGCGTGTGCGCGGAGGGTACCTCCAGCCCCATCTCCCTGAAGAGCCTGGCGGCTTCGGCGGTCGTCGTCCCAGGAAGATCGAAGATGGGTTCCACGCCGACGTAGCCGATGTCGGCGACCTTCTTCATTACCCTGGCAAAGTCCCTGGCCAGGGCTTCTCGCACGGTGTACAGTTGTAGGGCAATAGGAATAGCCATGCTTATCCTCCCTATGCTCAGATTTAGCTGTAGGGCAAGTTGGCAGCTTGCCCTACTTCTCAGCCGGTGCTCGCTGGTCGTAGGCGCGCAGTTGGGTGAGGTTACGGATGAAGATCACCCCCACGCCCCCGATGCCCAGCACCGCCGCTTCCAGCGAAACGTAGCCGACGCTCCTCAGCAGCCAGAAGACGGGCACCATCAGCACGGTCATGAGCATCACCGCCCGCGGGCTGTTGCGCAGTACGAAGTAGCCAACCCCCCACAGAGCCACGGCGATGGGCACCGCCAGCGGCTGCTGCCAGAGGAACAGTCCCGATAGCGTGCTCAGTCCCATTCCTCCAGCGAATCCGACGTAGGCCGACCAACAATGACCGGCCACCGCGCCCACGCCCGCGGCCGGCAGTGCCCACGGAGTCCCTGTCCATCTCACCGCCAGCCAGGCGGCTAGCACCCCCTTGCTGGCATCCACCAGCGCGGTGACCACACCCCAGGCGAGGCCAGCCAGGCGGGACACGTTGAGCCCGCCGGTGTGACCGCTGCCAGTGGAACGCAGGTCCGGCTTCTTAAGCAGGCGGGTCACCAGCACGCCGGTAGGGAAAGAGCCGATGAGGTAGCCGAACACGGCGGCCAAAAGCAAATGAACTATCAACGTCAGCACACCACCCGTAGACTTCTCGTTCGCCGAAGGTCTCTGACCGAGGCGGGCTCGGTCGGAGACCTTCGCCCAACCTTAGTTTCTAGCACACCACCCGTAGACGGCGCGGCATCGCGCTGACCGCCAGCCGATGGGCATCAGTGCGCATGATCTCCCCATCCACGTGCACTGGCAAGCCCTGCTCCGAGGCGACGACGATGTGCGCCGTCCGATCCACTGTTACCGTCGGCTGCGTAGCGTGGGTGCCACGGATAAAATAGGGCAGCAGGCGGAAGATGCCCAGTTGGCTCACCTGACGGGCCAGGGTCACGTCCAGCAGGCCGTCGTCCTGCACCGCCTGGGGGGCGATCATGAACATGCCGCCCGTGCGGCGGCCATTGGCCACGGAGACCATCAACAGCGGCAGCTCCATCTCCTGCTCGTCGTAACGCACCGTCACCAGGGGCGCTTTGTAGTACAGGAAGATAGTCCTCAGCACTGCCACCAGGAAGACCAGCGACCCGCGCAGGTAGTGCAGCTTGTAGCTTTCCACCGTGGTGGCGGCGTCGAAGCCCGCGCCGAAGTTATTGCCGAAGTAGCGCACGTGCCCCAGCTCGTCTTCCACGCGGCCGACGTCCACCACCCGCGTCTTCGCGGCGGCCAGCACGCGGCAGGCGGCGGCCGCGTCGCCGATGGGCAGGCCCATGCACCAGGCGAAGTCGTTGCCGGTGCCGATGGGGATGAGGCCCAGGGCCGCGGCGGCGGGCTTTCCAGCCTCCCAGGCCGGCGTGCCCAGGCTGGGGACGACGATGCCGTTGAGCACCTCGTTGGCCAGGCCGTCGCCGCCCACGGCCGCGATGATCTCCCATCCCTCCCGCATCGCCTGCGCGGCCTGGGTCACCGCCGAGAGTTGCTCCGTCGTCTCGACGATGTCGAACGTTGCTTTCGCTTCCGTCAGCGTATGGCGGATGACCTCCGCCGTCCGCTGGCCAGCTCCCCGCCCTGCGGCGGGGTTGAGAATGACTTTGATGGTGGGCATTGTCTCCTCCTGCTGTGCGCTGTAACTATAGCACTTCAATTCAGCGGTTTGCTCCAATTCCTTGACTGCCTCCTCGGGCAGATGTACGGTGATCGCTCTGGTTGTCATTGCTACCTCCCTAGCTTTTCACTCCTTGCTGCAACTCGTATAGCTTGTTAAGTGCCTCCAGCGGGGTCATGGACTCGATATCTAGCTTCTTCAGCTCCTCGATGATGGGACTGGCCTCGGGGAAGAGGGCCAGTTGGCGGATTTCGGCGATGCGGCGGGGTCTGATGGGGGCTCTCTGGGCATCGCGCTCCAACTCATTCAGGATCTCCTCGGCGCGGTGGATGATGGTCCTGGGCAGGCCGGCCAACTGGGCCACGTGGATGCCGTAGCTGCGGTCGGCACCGCCGGGGACGATTTTGTGCAGGAAGATCACGTCGTCGCCCTCCTCGGCCACGGCCACGTTGTAGTTGCGCACCCTGGGCAGGAGGCTGGCCAGCTCGGTCAGCTCGTGGTAGTGAGTGGCGTACAGGGTCTTGGCGCGGAGACGCGGATGGTTGTGGATGTGCTCTACCACCGCCCAGGCGATGGACAGGCCGTCGTAGGTGCTGGTGCCCCGCCCGATCTCGTCCAGAATGAGCAGGCTGCGGTTGGTGGCATGGTGGAGGATGTTGGCCATCTCGATCATCTCCACCATGAAAGTGGATTGGCCGGCCCAGATCTCGTCCTGAGCGCCGATGCGGGTGAAGATGCGGTCCACCAGCCCCAGCCGGGCTTCGTCGGCGGGGACGAAGGAGCCGATTTGGGCCATGAGGACGATGAGGGCCACCTGGCGGAGGTAAGTACTTTTCCCGCTCATGTTCGGGCCGGTGATGATCAGAATCATCTCCTCCTGGGAGAAGTGGGCATCGTTGGGGACGAAGGGCTCCTCCCGCCGGGTGAGCTCTACCACTGGATGGCGGCCAGCGATGATCTCGATCTCATCTCCATCGGTCAGGATGGGGCGGACGTAGTTGTTGCCGATGGCGACCTCGGCCAGGGCGACGTAGACGTCCAGGTGGGCCAGGGCGCGGGCGGTGGAAAGCAGCCGTTCGGCGGCGGAGGCTACCTGATCGCAGACCTGGCGGAACAGGCGGGCCTCGATGTCGAGAATGCGCTCCTGGGCGTTCAGGATCAGCGATTCGTACTCCTTGAGCTCCGGGGTGATGAAGCGCTCGGCGTTCACCAGGGTCTGCTTGCGGATGTACTCCTCAGGCACGGCATCCAGGTTAGCTTTGGTCACCTCGATGTAGTAGCCGAACACCTTGTTGTAGCCCACTTTCAGGGATTTGATGCCCGTGCGCTTCCGCTCAGTCTGCTCTAAATTGGCTACCCAGCGTTTGGCATCTCTGGAGGCGGCGACGACGCTGTCCAGCTCCGCCGAGAAGCCGGCCTTGATCACCCCGCCGCTGGCCAGCGTAGCCGGCGGGTCGTCCACGATGGCCTCGGCGATGAGAGAGGCCACCTCCTTGCAGGGATCCAATTGAGGGATCAGGGACAAGGGACAAGGGACAAGGGACAAGGGACAAGGGACAAGGGACAAGGGCCTAGTCCCTAGTCCCTTGTCCCTAATCCCTTCAACCTGTGATAGCGCCTCCCGAATCTGCGGCACCTTCTCCAGGCTCTGGCGAATCCCCACCAGGTCCCGCGGTACCGCAATGCGCTGGGCCACTCGACTGGTCAGCCTCTCCAGATCGGCCAGCTCTTCGAGCAGGGCCATCACCTGCGTTCGGGTCGGCGTGTCCCGATAGAAAGCTTCGACAGCGTCCAGCCGCTGCTCCAGCTTATCCACGTCCAGCAGCGGCTGGTTGAGCCACTGGCGGAGCAGTCGTCCGCCCATGGCCGTGACCGTGGCGTCCAGCACGCCCAG
This sequence comes from Chloroflexota bacterium, assembly GCA_016875995.1. GTDB lineage: Bacteria > Chloroflexota > Anaerolineae > VGOG01 > VGOG01 > VGOG01. The sequence continues at coordinate 4,852 of VGOG01000157.1, read as the reverse complement.
CAATGATCCTTTGACCGAGCCGGTGCGGATGGTCTGGGTCAGTTCCAGATTGCGCCGCGTGGAGGCGTCGAGGGTCATGAACTCGCTGGTGGAGTAGGTGCGCAGATCGCTCAGTTGGGCCAGGGCTGCCTTCTGGGTCTCTTGCAGGTACTGGACGATGGCCCCGGCGGCCCGCACGGCCAGGGGCAGCCCTTCGCAGCCGTAGCCAGCCAGCGAGGCCACCTCGAAGTGATCGAGGAGGGCCTGGCGGGCGTTGCCCAGCTCGAAGCGCCAGCTATCATATTTGGAGGTTTGAAGTTGGATATTGGATATTGGATATTGGATATTGGAAGTGTCTTGGATCAGGCACTCGGCTGGGTGCAGTCTCTCTAGCTCCTCCACCACGGCTTGCTCGATATTGTCGCCTGAGAGCTGGGTGGTGGCGAATTCGCCGGTGGTGATGTCGGCGTAGGCGATGCCTGCCCTGTTGTCCTCGATCACTAAGGCGGCCAGGTAGTTGTTGCGCTTTTCCTCCAGCAGGGTCGGTTCCACTACGGTGCCCGGCGTGATCACCCGCGTCACCTCGCGGGGCATCAGCCCGCGCAGGGGCTGGTCGCCGCTGACCTGCTCCACGATGGCCACCTTGTGCCCGGCCTTGATGAGCTTGGCCAGGTAGCCCTCGACGGCGTGATAGGGTACCCCGGCCAGTGGCACCCGCTGGCCCTTTCCCACCGGCCGCGAGGTGAGGACGATGTCGCAGACCTGGGCCACGATCTTGGCATCCTCGTCGAAGGTCTCGTAGAAATCCCCCAGGCGGAAGAGGACGATGGTGTCGGGGTATTGCTTCTTGATCTGCAAGTATTGGCGGCGCATTGGAGTTAATCCCTTGGCCATTGGCTATCCCTCACTCGTAGGAAATTCGTCTGTTTGTGGGGATCCACCCTCCCCCTACCCCTCCCTGGGAGGGAGGGGTGAATGCTCATCCTCACTCCAACAAACTCGTCACCCATCCGATGTCCAGTTCGTACAGCTTGGCCGGGCGGGGCACGCCGGTGACTGGGTCCCAGCCCATCATCTCGTAGTAAAGCGGCAGGGCGGCCTCCACCGCGGCGGGGACGATGGGCGCGCCGGGGCCAAGTGGTTCGGCCATGCGGGGCGGCAAGCGGTCGTCGGCGGGGGTGAAGCCCTGCCGCACGTTGAAGGCGCGGGCCAGGGTCACCTGCCGCTCAGCGGCCTTCCACAGTTCCCAGGCGGTGGTGTCCCAGCCCGTCACCGCCCGCACCACTTCCACCACCTGATCGTTGCCATAGGGCAGGAAACTGCACAGGCACAGGCAGTTGTTTAAATGCTGGCGCAGACCACCATAGAGGATAGCCCGCACCTTCTCCGGGCCGAGCCAGGTGGCTGGCATTGGCTCCAGCACGCCCAGGTTGCGCACGCTGTCCATGCCCACCTCGTGCTCGTAGTTGCTGTCGAACGCGCTGTGCATGTGATCGGCGCCGGTGTAGGAGACGGCGTAGCCCAGCCCCAGGCCGTGCTGGATGCGGGGGTCGTGGTAGGGCATCTCCTGTCCCTTGACGTGAACGGCGAACCGCTCCGCGCTGCCGCCCCCCCTCAGTCCCCCCCAACCTTGGGGGGGAAGTTTCGCATTCCCGCCGCTGATCCGCTCCGCGGCCCGCTTTGTTCCCTCCGCCAGCAAGTCGCCGATGCCCTGGCGAGCGGCGATCAACTCCAGCAGTTGCAGCACGACCTCGGCGTTGCCAAAGCGCAGGTCCAGCCCGCCGGTATCCTGTGGCGTCAGCAGCCCTTCCTCGAAGCACTCCATGGCGAAGGCAATCGTGCCGCCCACGGAGATGCTGTCCAGCCCCAGGGCGTTGCACCGCTCGCTGGCCTTGGTCACGGCGTAGACGTCGATCACGCCACAGTTGGCGCCAAGGCTGACCGCCGTCTCGAACTCCGGGCCGCCGTAGGCCGGGTCCACCGCGTACGGCTCGTCCAGGGCGGCGACCTTTTTGCAGCCCACGGCGCAGGCATAGCAACTCTCCATGCGGACCACGACGTGCTCGGCCAGGCCCTCGCGTCCCAGGACGTCGGCGCCGTCCAGGTGGCCGTCGCGGAAGTTGTGCACCGGCAAGGCCCCGTCCTGGTTGTAGGGGATCATGCTGACACCGGTGCCCAGGTCGGGGAATTTGCCCATCAGATCGCGGTAGTTGTCTCGCATCCAGCGCGCCAGGGCGCCGACTTGGGCAGGATGGGCCAGCGGGACTCTACCGCTGCCGCGAACGGCCACTGCCTTGAGCTTCTTGGCGCCCATCACCGCGCCCAGGCCGGTGCGTCCAGCGGCGTGCTTCAGGTCGGCCACGATGTTGGCGTAGCGGACCAGCTTCTCGCCTGCCGGCCCGCAGAGGGCCACGCGGGCTCGCTGCTCGCCCAATTCCTCGCGGATGGCGATGTGGGCCGGTTTGTTCTCCAGTCCCCACAGGTGCGATGCGTCCCGCAGCTCCGCCGTTGGGCGAGGGTCTCCGACCGAGCCCTCGTCGTGCACCCAGAGGTAGACCGGCGACGCGGCCTGCCCCTCGATGATGATGGCGTCGAAGCCGGCCGCCTTCAGCTCCGCCCCCCAGAAGCCGCCCACTTCTGATTCGCCCATGGCGCCGGTGAGTGGCGAGCGGGCGCCGATGGCGTTGCGTCCGCTGCCGGCCAGGGGCGCGCCGGTGAGCGGCCCGCAGGCGAAGATGAGCCGGTTCTCCGGCCCAAGGGGATCCGTGTGGGGAGGCACCTCTTTCAGCAGGTAGTAGGCCACGAATCCCGCGCCGCCCAGATAACGACGGTAGAAGACGTCGTCGGGCGTCTCGACGGTGATCTCTCCATTCGTCAGGTTGACGCGCAGGATGCGACGATGGTATCCGAAAGACATGCTAACTTCCTCTCCTCTCAATGAGCTACCAAGGGGGCACTTCGGGTTGGGCCCGCATGTGGGCCGAGCGTCGCATGAGCTCTCGTACGTAGACGACGGTATTTAACTCAAGGCCCAGCGCGCCGGCGATCTCCTCTGTGTCCATTCCCGCTTCCAAGCGCCAAAGGATTCTATCCAGCGTCTCGTAGCTCAGGCCGATGGCGTACTCGTCGGTGATACCCGGCAGGAGATCGGGGGAGGGAGGCTTGGAGATGATCTGCTCAGGAATCTCCAGGAAAGCCGCCAACTGCCGCACCTGGGTTTTGTAGAGAGTTTCCAGAGGTGCTACGTCGGCCGCAGCATCGCCGTACTTGACGAAGAAGCCGATGGCCTTCTCGGTTCTGTTGCAAGTTCCCAGGACCAACAGATTCTCCAGCTCGGCGTAGTAGTAGAGCAGGATCGCCCGCAGCCGCCCTTTCACCCGATGGTAGGCCACGGCCTGATTCACCAGTGGGCCTGGCAATGCCTTCGTGCCCACCATGATGGCCGCCAAGGGGCTCTCCCCCCATTCTTTCACGAAGCCATCGTGGTAACGACGGATGAGCTTCGCCTGAAAGCGCCGTGGCCCCAGCAGCCAGAGGGGTAGCTTCCAGTAGATGCCGATGAGCCAGAGGAACTTGGTCAGGCCGATGGTCTTGGTTCGGATCCCCAACCTGTCGGCCAGCCTCAGAGCATCTCGCCGGCTGGCTCGGGCGCTGTCCCTGTCCGGCATCAGCAGGGCCAACACCTTCTCAGGGCGCAGGGCCCTGGCGGCCAGAGCTGCTACCACTGCTGAGTCTATCCCCCCGCTCAGGCCCACCACGGCTCCCTCCCGCTGGAGGTGATCCACCTTCACGCGGATGAACTCTTCGAGCTGAGTGACTGTGCTCGCGGCGTCAATGGTTAACTCAGAAGTGGGCATAATTCCTGATCGTCTCTTTGAGAGCCCCGCGTGGCGCGGTGGCGCTATCCATTAGCCGAGAAACTTTAGTGTCATTGCGAGGCGCGCCGTTTGCGCTGAAGCAATCTCCGACTTGGGGGCAGGAGATTGCTTCGCTTTGCTCGCAATGACACACCGGTGGTTTGTTTCTTAGTAGGGAGTGCGGACGCAAGTCCGCCCCCCCAGGCTTGCGCCTGCACTCCCTGCTCCACTCTACCTCGACAAGGCTTGATTCTGCAGCTTGAATAGCTCCTCGATACCCTTCTCTGCCAAATCCAGCAACTCGTGGATGACCTGGCGGGCGAAGGGCTGGCCCTCGGCGGTGCCCTGCACCTCCACGTACTCTCCCCTGGCGGTCACGACCACGTTGAAGTCTGCTTCGGCCACGGAGTCCTCGTCGTAGCAGAGGTCGAGCACCGCCTGCCCGTTCACCACGCCCACGCTGACCGCGGCTACCGCCGTTGTCAGGACATCGGGGAGAAGCAGGCCACCTCGAATCAGCTTGTTCAGGGCGATGGCCAGGGCCACGTAGCCGCCCGTGACCGAAGCCGTGCGCGTGCCCCCATCGGCCTGGATGACGTCGCAATCCACGATCAGGGTGCGCTGGCCCAATTTCTCCAGATTGACGGCGGCCCGCAGGCTGCGGCCGATGAAACGGCGGATCTCCTGGGTACGTCCGCGGAGCCCCATGGTCTCGCGCGGAGTGCGCTCGTGGGTGGAGCGGGGCAAAAGGGCGTATTCGGCCGTGACCCAGCCCTGGCCTTGACCAAAGAGCCAATTAGGTACCCTTTCCTCCACTGTGACGTTGCAGATGACCCGCGTGGCACCCATCTCGATCAAGACCGAGCCTTCGGGGTACTGCACGTAGTGCGGCATGATCATCACCGGCCTGAGCTCGTCGTTCCTCCGTCCGTCAATCCGCATGGTCACTCCTGTCTCAAATCAGCAAATCAGCAAATCAGCAAATCAGCAAATCAGCAAATCTCAAGTCAGGCTCC
>VGOG01000156.1 GCA_016875995.1 Chloroflexota bacterium | reverse complement strand
GCCGCGGAGGTGTCGATGACCACGGTCTGGGCGATGCGCGGCTCGGGGATGCGTGACAGCAGGCGCAGGGTCATGTCGCCGTGGACGTCGAGCAGGGTCACGCCGCGGCCGCCTATCACGTCTTGATGGACCAGGTTTTCCATCAGGCAGGTCTTGCCCATCCCCGTCTTGCCGATGATCAGCAGCGGCCCCCTGCGGTCGGCCTCCGGCAGGAGGACGGGCTGCCGGCCCTCTGGCCGGGTGGCCGCCCCCAGGATGACGTACTGGCTTTGCGACCGGGCCACGGCCTGGGGCGGGGCCATCAGGCTGCCCGGCAAGGCCCAGGTCACGGTCTCGGCCGTCGTGGCCTCTGACGGTAGGTGCCACAGGGCCGCCAGTTCGCCCGGCGTCAGGACCAGCAGGCGGCGGGACCTGGCGCTGCCGCGGGCCACGCTGAAGTGGTGGGCCAGGAGGCTGGCCAATAACTCAGACGGCGAAGCGCAGCCCTGGGGCAGGAGGCCCAGGCTCGTCAGCGGGGTGGCGAAGCTATTGAGGGCCATGGCGCAGGTGCGGGCGATGAGCCGGGCCCGTTCGGCGGAGGACCAGATCCCCAGGGTGATCACAGCCTCCACCAGCCGCTCGTTGAGTTTCTCCTGGCACAGGCGGTCGATCTGGGCGTCGAACCGCGGCTGTGGCTCAGCTAGAGCATAGTTCAAGGGTGCCAGGGGCCAGCGACGCCAGTCGACCAGATCCCCCCAGGGGATGCTCTTCACGGTGATGGCCTGATGGATAGCGGCGCTCCAGTCCAGGCTGGGCGGACGGATCAGGATTTGCAGGACAGCCTCTTCCCGGCGCTGCAGGCCGGCCAGGGACTGCAGGAGTGGGTTCAGGGGATCGGGGCCGCGGGCGTTACCCAGGCCGGGCAGCGGCGCCCAGGGCAGGCCAGACCTGCTGCCCAGGGGGAGAGCCATGGGCCGTCCTTGGCGGACCGACGGTTGGCTCACCTCGATCTCTGCCTGGGGGGCCACGGCCAGGACCGCCGCCCGCGCCGCCTGGCCCGCCGACCAGGGGACGACGAGGCGGTAGCTGATACGGCCCTCGCCGCTGTGGATCTCCAGGGCCAGCACGTGTCGCAGGCCCAGCAGTGTGGATACAAGCTGCAGGGCGCCAGCCGGCGAGAAGGGCATGCCCCGGGGCACCCGGATGGCCAGCTGGGCGGCCGGCCAGATGATGTCCTGCGGCGGGGCGACGCGCCGTGACACGGCCGTAAATGGTACGATGGCACGGGACGCCGGGTTCACGGCTGGCTGCCGGCTGCTGGCGAGCTGAGCTGGCGTAGCGTAGCCAGTAGTCGGGGTGGCCAGGCAGGGGGCCAGCGGGCGTATATAAGGAGAGAGCGCCGACATCAGGTTAGCGGGTACGGTTTTCAAGAACCTCAGGTCAATCAAGGGGTGCCTCCTTAGGTTGTGGGGAGATGCCAAGCGTTGCCGTTTGCGGCCACATCCCCGCTGGCCAGGATGCCTTGGGCTGCCGCTTCGGCCGCGTCCCGATTGGTCCCTTGGGCGGCCAACTGCTGGTCCAGGGCTGCCGCACCGCCGCAGGCCAGGCAGGCCGGGTTGCGGGGGATGGTCAGCCACCGGGACTCCAGGGGACGGCGGAAGACCCACAGCCGCCGGTTGCCCCATAGGAGGTAGTGGCCGGTCAGGTGGCAGTTGGGGTCCTCCTGGCCCAGAAGCGTCTCCACGGCCATACGGGTAGCCAGGTGAGCCATGATGCCCACGTCGATCCACATGCCCGGATGCCCCCGGTCTTCGTCGTACGAGACAGCCTGCCCGTTCTGGCCTGGCTCCTGACGCTGGAAAAGGTCCGCCGTGGCGTCGTAAACGCAGCGCAGGCAGGCGGTACGCCCAGGGAGGACACGGATGACTTCGCCGCCGAAGGCGAAGTTGTAGGCGCCCGGGTAAAGGGCCGGTTTGCCCGCGGCCAGGGCCTGGGCGTTGATCAGGAGCTGGGCCTGGGGGCTGTCCGTGGCTCCAATGACCAGGTCACTGCACCGGATGGCCTGGATCAGGGGCTCGGGCTGCACGTCGGCGTTGATGGGCCGGGCCTCCACGGCGAGGCCCGGATTTCTGTCCCGCAGCCGTTCGGCTACGGCGTGCACCTTGAAGCGGCCCACATCGCTCACGCCGCACAGGTGGCGGATGATATTGTGGGTCTCCAGGCGGTCGCGATCGATGAGAATCAGCCTGTCCAGGCCGGCGCCCACCAGCAGGCTGGCGATGCCGCTGCCCAGGCTACCACAGCCGATGATGGTCACAGTCCGCTCCTGAAGTTGGGCGCGGTCCACAATGCCCCGCAGGCGACGGAACAGATCGCGCTCCACATCGACCACCATGCCGGCCGTCTGGTGGTCCAGTTGGCCGTCCGCTCTCCGCAGCCAGAACTGCGGCGCGGCCTGCTCAAGGACGACGGCCAGGGCCCCAGGAGCGCCAACGGTCTGCGCCACGGCCTCCGGACGGGTCCAGACGCCCACCACGTCCTGCCGGCCCGAGCCACCGCTCGACTCCCACATGCCGGCGATGCGGTAGACGTCCCCATCGACCACCTGCCCTGCCAGGAGTCCCCAGGCCGCGCCGCTGCTGCGGCATTGGTCCAGGATTGCCTTGCTGCATACAACGAACATCGTACTCCTCCTACAAATGTTCTCGCCCCAGCCAGCGGCCATACTTCCGCCAGTGCTCGTGCGCATTCAGCCACAGGGCGGCCGCGGCCAGGATGGTGGCGGCTGTCGACGTGCTCACCCAGAACCGATCGTCGGCCCGGAAGAGACACATGGCGCCGTCGGCATACTGGTGCGGCCCGGAGAGCCGCGGTATGGGGTAGACCCGGGGTGATGTGTGTGGGAAGTGTCTCGGGTACACCAGGGCTATCTGATACATGGCACCGCTCACGCTGCGGAGTTGGCCCCAGAGGAGCAGCGTGCCATCTGGGGCACGTTGGAAGCGAAAGCCAGGGAAGCGCTCCCGCACCGCCATAGCTTCCAGGCCCAGGCGGGCCGGCCAGGCTTCGTACCACTGTTGAGGGCACATGGGAATCCTCCAGAAGAGGGGGAGGGTAGCCCAGGGGCTGCCCTCCCCAGGCTAGTCTAGGCACCAAGGGCCCAGACCTGCGGCTTGACCCGGGTGCCAGGGACGTCCGGGTCGGCTTCGGCTGTCTGAAGCGAGCGTGGTGTGCCATCTGGATTGATGACGATCGGTTCGCTCTGCTCAATAGCCTGGCGCAGTTCATCCACGGTCATGCACTTTACCTCCTTTCTTGATTTATGCCAGCTCTCCCTCCGGAGTCAGCCGTCGAGCGGCGCGGAGCTGCAGGCCCGGTATCTGGCCGATGACCTCGGCCACCACGCCAGCGAGCGTCTTCTCCGCCGTCCAGCCGGCCAGGCTGGGCATGTTTAGAGGCAAGCGCTGTTGGCCACAGGCCACGATGGCCTGCGGCGGCCTGAGAGGATAGTCCGTAGGCAGGAGCAGGAAGGCATCGACGGGGAGGCCTTCTCGCTGGCCGATGTGCAGCCAAAGGCATAGCCGGCCATCCGGCAGGCGGCGTAGTTGGCACGGCCAGCCCATAGCGGCCACCGCCGACACGTCGGCGGCGACTCGCTGCCTGCCGGTCACCGCTGCGGCCTGATCCCCTCCTGTATTCTCCTGGACCTCATGCCTGTAGATGAGAAAGCCGGCGACGAGCATCCCCAGGAGGATCACAACAAGGAGGATCACCACGGTAGCCGCCAGGAAGAAGAGCACGTACGGCGCTAGCGCTTCGCTCGAGAGATTCATGCTTACCTCCGCAGCAGGCGAAGCAGAGTAGCGGCCACTTGGCCGCCGTCGCTGCGTAGGAGCCAGAGGAGAAGCACGGTCATGGCGGCGATAGCGCCACCCACGGCCAGAACCACCCACGGTGCTGCCCGCTCGCCTGCCCCAAGGGCCCGGCTCGCCAGACGCGCCCACTCCTCCGCGCTGCCCGGCGCCTCCACCTGGCGAGGCCGCAGATCCAGGCCGTAGATCGCCGGTATACCGCAGGCATCCTGGATGGTCAGGAAGCCGGCTGGCCGTCTTCCGGGGCCGTGGACGGCGAAGATGGCGTAGCCATCGGCGTGGCGCACGGCCTGAGCGGAAAGGCCATGGCGCTGAAGGGCGTTCAGAAAGGTGACGATACGCTGGCTGCGCAGGAGGGCATCGGCGCCCAGAATCACGGCCGTGGCGGCGTTGATGTCCTTAGCCCCGTCAGGCCAGGGGAGCCGTGTTCGGGCCAGGATCTGCGGTGCAGATCGCGGGTAGTCTCCTGGCAGCAGGAAGCTCAGTCTGGTTTCTCCTGCCGGCCTGCGCACGTCCAGGACTGTCCGCTCGTCGGGCGTCCGGCGCTGCTCCACCAGCCAACCGGCCTGCTGCAGGCAGGCCATCTCAGCCCGCACTGCGGCCTCTCCGGGGGGCGTTGCTGGGGCAGGGACAACCTCCATCTGGGCCTCGTCAAAGCCCTGGTCTCCTCTCTTCAGGATGAAGGCACTCAGGCCCGGTGGTGTCCGGGCGGCGATGATGACGACCATGGAGTCGAGGCCGTAGTCGGTGTCGGCCAGGATCTGCTGGGCCTGCGCCAGGTCGCCGCCGCTGGGGCGAGGCGGCAGGCCGGGGTGGCTATGCCAGGTCCCCACGTAGCGCAGCCGCGGATCGGCCCGATTCAGTAATCGCAACTGCGCGTTGGCGTAGGCCACGTCCGGGGCGAAGAGCGCCGTCCGGTGGGATGCCTCTGGACCCGGCCCGGTGGCCGCCACGACTTCCTGAACGGCTGCGTCGCCCGGCCGTGGGTAACCCACCAGGATACCGCCCGTCTCCAGGCCGTCGTGCTTGCTACATTCGTCCAGGATCAGCCGCCTGGCTTCGGCGGCGATGCGTACAGTAGGCATAAGTTCCACCCCCTCACTTAAGATCATCGTCGGCCAGTTCCGCCGCCGGGTTCAGGGCGCTGCTGATGGCCTTGACGACCAGATAGATCATCCCGCCCACGGCCAGGACGGAACCGACCACCAGGAGCATGAAGAGGTCAAAGAGAACATCGTCTCCGTCTGCGTTGCTCATGCGAGTACCTCCCTCACAGTTTCTTGAGGCTATTAAATCACAAGGGTCTTCGCCCCCGGTTCGGCAGCGTTTCGCAGGCTCTTCGCCCTGGCCCGCCATCCCCGTCGCAGTGACTTGGCGGCATCATCCAACTCGGGCAATGGCTCCTCCCCTTCGGCCTCCAGGACCCCTCTCAGCCTCTTCAGCATCGTCAGCCCCTCAGCCTCACGGTCACACGCTTGATAGGCCTGCATCGCCAGTATGGCCATGGCTTGCAGGGCGTCTGGGTCGCGCTCCCGTTCCTGCATTTCTTCCCGCCACAGGCCGATAACCTCCAGGGGGCGTCCGCTGTGCAGGAAATGGGTCGCCAGCTTGCGGCGCGCCTCCCTACGCTGGCGCAGCAACTCCTCGCGCCTGTCCTGCCACCAGTTGGCATGAGCGGCGACATCATAGGAGACGTCTTCATACGGGATGTCAGCCATGTACTCACCTGCGCTATGCTCCAGGAACTGCTGGTAGTGAGGCACGGCTGCGGGGAGTCCCTCTTTTCGTTCCCGAACTTGACCCTCTTCGAAGAGCCGGATCAGGGCATCGGCATCTATCTCCCATTGAACCGCCGGATTGAGGCGGTAGAGCCCGTTCTGCACGAGGACAACAGGCTTGGCCAGGCCAGAGTTTCGGAAGACCTGACGCAAACCAGTCATGGTCCGGAAGAAGCGGGTTCGAAGCCGGTCGTCGTCCCCCTCCCTGGGCCAGACGGCATCACAGATGGTCTCGCCGGTCAGCCACTTGTTCCTGTGATGCACCAGGAAGGCGAACAGCTTGCGAATATTCTCTGCCCCAGCGCCAGACTGCCTCCACTGCTCGGGCAAGACAGGACGACCATTCACTTCCATCGTGAGCGGTCCCAGCACATGGACGGCGATCGTTGTTTCCTCTGTACTGCTTGATCCTAAGGAAACCTCGGTCCTCACACCTCCAAGGACATCCGAGGCCGCTGGTGTTGGGAAGGCCAGGTCGGTATTGATCCTGATCAGGATACCTTCAATATCGCCAATTGGCAAATCAAGAGGCGCGCCTAGCCGAGAGACCCGATCAAGGATCGCTCTATCCGTGACCCATATATGGGTGCCGGTTGTATTGGGCTTGTCCCTTTGCCCACAAGTCTCCAGGTCCATCGACCGCATAAGGCTCCCATCCCACGCTGCGAGCGCTATCTAACACAGACCACTGGATTTCGTTTACGATGCCAGCAGGTCTTGACAAAACTCTGTCCCTGTGTCAGAATAAACGAAGCGATTCCAGGTACATTTTCATTGTACTCGGGTGGCTGTTGCGTTTCACGCGACAAGAGAGCATTGGAGGTGTTGGATGGTAAAATGGCGAGAGGGGTATCATCTGCGCTTAGATCCAGACGTACGGCGACGCCGCCGTGAGAGCTTGGGCAGCTTCATCAGGGAATGTAGATCACGTCTTGGCCTTTCTCAGACAGAGCTCGCAGATCGAATGCGGGTCAATCGCACCACGATCAACCGGATCGAGCAGGGGGAGATGGCTCCAAGAGATGCCGACCGGCTGGAATCCTTTGCAGCAGCCCTGAATATGTCCTCCGGCGAGCGCATCGAATTGTTCAAGCGCGCCGGATACGTAGTCGAGATACCAGGAGAGCCACAGATCGTCGAGGAACTACGCCATAATCGCAACGCGCTCTTCGCCATGTCCCGGCAGGCGCATAGCGTGTACAATGAAGCTCGTGCGACGAACGATTACACCGACTACCATGAGATTTTGCGCGTCGTTGCCCTGGCCACCGCTGGGGTTTCTGATCCGGCCCTGCAAATGCTGAACGCCCAGACGTGGCGCGACATAGCAGATGGCCACCAGATTCAGAGGAACCTGCTGCAGGCTGAGGTGGCATATCGGCGGGCAGAGGAAACTGCTCAGACGGCAGATCCAAAGGGCCGCTACGCCGAGGGGATTCTCTTCGATCCGGAGTTCGAAGCAGTGCGCGGACAGTCCGTAGTGGCCCGCCTGCGCGATGATTTGGACGAAGCGGTAAGGCTTTCCGACAAGGCCTTATACATTGCGCGGCAACGGCCGGAGATTCCAAGAGGGTTTCTCTACAGCTTGCGGCGAGACCGCTTGACCCTCGATACTGAGCGCGGCGACCTTCGGAATCTGGATGGCGAGGTACGCGAGTTGCTCGAATACGCTGAGAGCACAGGGCACCGACTGGGGGTAGCCCTGGTGAAATCTGCCGCCGGCGGAGCCCTAATGGAGCAGGGGCGGCTTTCTAGGGCAGAACGCATTCTCCAAGAAGCGCTTGAGGAAGCGCAAGGGCAAAGGCTCATTCCTATGTATCAGGCTATGATTGTCCGCGAGATCTGTCGTCTCTACGAGAGGCTTGGAGACAAGGGTCAGTTGCAGCGCTATCTGAAGCTCGCCATTGACCTGAGTGATCAGGTTGGGCTGAGTGAGGAAAGGAGGAAACTGAAGAAGCTCTTTGGCCGCCACCTGCAGCGTATCGGGCTTCAATGACAACTGCGGTGATCCCACAGCCTTTGGCTCTTGACAATTCCGGACACTAGATGTATGATTGTCCAAGTTATGTGATATTAGCAATAACAATCATGGAGTTGCCCTATCTTGACCATTTCCATCTGAAAGAAGAGCCATTCTCCACCTCCCCTAACCCGAGGTTCCTCTACACGTCCCCTGTCCACCACGCCGCGCTACAGAAGATCCGCTATGTCGTCGCCGCCCGGAAGGGCCTGGGCGTGTGCTTCGGCAAGCCCGGCATGGGCAAGACCACCCTGGCGCGGCTGCTGCACCAGACCTTCCTCGACGACGGCTTCCAGGCCGTCTTTCTCACTAATCCTAGCTTCCCCACGCCCAACCAGCTCCTGCGGGCGATCATCCAGGAGTTCCAGGTCACCAGGACGGCGCGCTCCTTCCTCGACCTGATGAACATCTTCAAGTCCTTCCTGTACGCCAATGCCATCGAGCAGAACCGCACCCTGGTCGTGCTCATCGACGAGGCACAGACCTTGCGCTTCCCCCTCCTGGAGCTCCTCCGGCAGGTCATCAACTACGAGAGCAATGACCAGAAGTTCCTGCAGGTGGTCCTCTTTGCTCAGGAGGAGTTCCGGGCTGCCCTGCACCGCGCCCGCAACCTGGAGAACCGGGTGGTCATGTCCTCGACCCTGGAGAGTCTGAGCCGCCTGGACACCCGGGAGATGCTGCGCTTCCGCTGGGAGGTGGCCGGAGGGGAGGCTTTCCCCTTTACCCACGAGGCCGTGGAAGCGATCTACGAGGCCGCCCAGGGGGTGCCCAGATCGGCCGTGATACTGGCCGACAACGCTCTCCTTGCTGCGGCACTGCACAGGCAGAGTACGATTGGAGCGGAGACTGTCTGGCAAGTGGTGAGGGATCGAGGTCTGGACGATATGGTGAAGACCGGCGAGACCGGAGGGGAGGCCAGATGACCGCGCAGCCCACCGGCCTCTACACGGGCCTGGATCAGATCATCGCCAAACCGACGCGGCCTCCAGCGACCGAACCGGGTGACGTCCACCAACTCTCGACGCCTGAGGCAGCGAAGGCTGTCCCTTCGCTGCCTGAGCCGTCGCCAGCACAGAAGGAGCCGGCAGCTCCGCTGGACACGGAGAGCGGCGCCAGCTTCGCCCGCCGTTTGGAGCCTGACCCACCGGAGGCCCTGCCGCTGTACCGCAAGCAGACCCTGCAGTTCGGCCCCAAGGAGCTGGAGACCGTGCAGCGGCTGCAGCAGGCGATGGCCACCAGGCAGCATGAGATCTCCAAGAACGACCTGGTGCGCGCTGCCTTGGAGTTCCTGGCCAAGGACTTCGCGGCGCAGAAAGATGACAGCTATCTCGTACGCAAATTCGTGAGGAGGTAGTCACCCTGCCCTGACACCAATGGATGTGAACGCCCATTTCAACAGCCAGTTCGTCATGGTTGACTTTGAGCTCCTGGACAGCCCGGAGTTCATGCGCTTCGTCGGTTCAACGGCGTTCAGCGTCTATCTCCTGCTCAGGCGCTACGTCTGGCGCAGCGAGGAGCGCCAACACAGCGCAGGGCTGCACGAGCTCTATGCCCGCGGTCTCCTGGCTACCTCGGTCGCGGTGGCAACTTTGGCCGAGAAGGTGCTTGTCTCGGAGCGCAGCGTCAAGGAGGCGACGGCACGGCTGGAAGACCTGGGCATCGTGCAGTCGAGGGCGACGGGGCGGGAGAAGATCTATCTTCTTGGTGAGTGGGTGGACATCAGCGAGAAGAAGGACGGCAGTGTGCGCAAGGAGTGGTTCTACCTGGAACGGGTCTTCGCTGGCAGAAGTGCAGAAAGCTTCACTTCAGAGGTGCAGG
>VGOG01000155.1 GCA_016875995.1 Chloroflexota bacterium | reverse complement strand
GCTTGAATCACCCCCTGACCTGAACCAAACTCGCAAGCGGGCTAGGCACGCACCAGTGCGGTTCACGGTCTTGACTGTCTGAGCACTCACGCCTATTGTACACGTACTCGCGCTGGGCGCAAGTTTCTGCCACCTACGGATGGCGCGATGCGCCATGGAAAACTCGCAATGACAGATACGACGATGAGCAAAGACGAGAACCTGGTCCTGGGAGTTGATCCCGGCACGGCCATCACTGGCTACGGCCTGGTATGGGGTGAGGGCGACAACCTGAGACTGGTGGACTACGGGGCGATAACCACTTCCTCGGATGAGTCGCTGCCCCAGCGCCTGCAGGAGATCTATCGTCAGTTGACGACTCTCATCCAGGAGCGACAGCCAGCGGCGGCGGCGGTGGAGAAGCTCTTCTTCAGCCGCAACGTGCGTACTGCGTTGAGCGTGGGCCAGGCGCGAGGGGTAGCTCTGCTCGCTATGGCTAACGCCGAGATCGCCATCCACGAGTACACGCCTCTGGAGGTCAAGCAGGCGGTGGTCGGCTACGGGCGAGCCACCAAGGAGCAGGTGCAGGAAATGGTCAAGATGCTGCTGGGCCTGGATAGCGTGCCCCAGCCCGACGACGCCGCCGACGCCATCGCCGTAGCCATCTGCCACATCCACTCTGCCCGCATGAAGGGCCTCATCAAAAGCTCAAAGCCCAAAGCTCAAAGCTCAAACGCTGAGGAAACATAGGGAGATGATCGCCAACCTGAAGGGGAGGATCGAGGCCATAGGGAAGGGCTACCTTATCGTGGGCGTGGGGGGGATCGGCTTCAAGATCTACGTCCCGACCTCGTTCCTGGAGACTGCGGAGGGGCTGGGCTGCCAGGTGGAGCTGTTCACCCACCTCCACGTGCGGGAGAACGAGCTGGCCCTCTACGGCTGCGGCAGCGAGGACGAGCTGGCCCTTTTCGAGCTGCTGCTGAGCGTCTCAGGTGTGGGCCCCAGGGTGGCTCTGGCCATGCTCTCCACCATGTCGCCCGATTCGTTGCGCCTGGCCATCGCCCAGGGGAACGCCGAGGCGTTGACCATGGTGCCGGGCATCGGCCCCAAGATGGCCAAGAAGATCGTCTTTCACCTCAAGGACAGGGTCACAGTCGAGCTTGGCCCGGAAGCGGTGCCCCTCCTCACCGAGGCCGACGCCGAAGTCATCGCCGCCCTCACCAGCCTGGGCTACAGCGTGGTGGAAGCTCAAGCGGCCCTTCAGTCCCTGCCGGCCGAAGAGATGGAGATCGAGGAAAGGGTGAGGTTGGCGCTGGCTTACTTTGCCAAGGGGTAAATTGCTAAGGAGGATAAGACCATGCAAGCAGTCCGCATTTTGACCAGACCGGAAAAGGACGGCGAACTGATCCTCAAGGACCTGCCGGTGAGGGAAGGGGTTCCTGTGGAGGTGATCATCTTGACTCAAGAGGTGATTGACGAGACAGCTCTGATCCTGTCGGCACTCCAGCACGATCCAGGCTACGCCTTTTTGCGCGATCCGGCCGAAGACCTTTACACCGAAGCGGATGTGAGAAAGGTTTCTTAACTATTTCCCCACGCAAAACTCGCTAAAAATAACCTCCAGCAGGTCCTCGGTGACTGTCTCGCCGGTGATCTCACCCAAAGCATTCACCGCCGAGGTGAGGTCAATGGCCACGAAGTCGGCAGGCATCCCCCGAGTGTGAGCCCCCTGGGCGCTGGCCACGCAATCCAAAGCCCGCCTCAAGATGTCTTTGTGGCGAGAACTTGAAACCAGGGGCTCATCGGAGGCCAACACCTGACCAGAGAAAACGACCTCCACAATTGTTTCCTCCAACTCCTCTAACCCATCTCCTGTCAGAGCCGAGATCTCCACTCGCGGCGCTTCGGGCATGATGTCCAAGCTACCCCCCGCCCTGGGCAGATCAATCTTGTTGATCACCAGGATGGCGGCCTTGCCAGCAGCCAGGCCAGCAATCTGGTGGTCGGCCTCAGTGAGAGACTCGCTCCTGTCTACCACCAGGAGGGCCAGGTCGGCCTGGGCCAGCGCCCTGCGGCTGCGCTCGATGCTCAACTGCTCGATGACGTTTTCCGTCTCGGCGACGATGCCTGCCGTATCCACCAAGACCAGGGGGATGCCTTGCAGATTGAGGGTCTCCTCCAGGGTGTCGCGGGTCGTGCCAGGGATAGGGGTGACGATGGCCCGACTGGTGCGCAGGAGGGCGTTGAGCAAAGACGACTTGCCCACGTTGGGCCGGCCGACGATGGCGGTGCGGATTCCCTGGCGATAGATCATCCCTCGGTCGGCGTGGGCCAGCAACTGCTCCAACTGCCGGCGCGCTTCCTCCAGATCGGGGGCGATGTCCCGTTCTGGGATGTCGTCCTCCTCGAAGTCAATGGTCGCTTCCAGATAGGCCAGGACGTCTACGAGCTGCCCGCGCAGAGCCCGAACCTGGTCGGAGAGGCGACCCTCCAACTGGTCAACGGCCACCCTGAGCCCCGCCTCGGTCTTGGCGCGCACGATGTCCAGCACCGCCTCGGCCTGGGCCAGGTCTATCCTGCCATTGACAAAAGCCCGCAGGGTGAACTCGCCAGGGGAGGCCAGCCGTGCCCCCTGTCGCAGGCAGAGCTCCAGGGTACGGCGCAAGGGAGCGATGCCGCCGTGACAGTTGATCTCGGCCACGTCCTGGCGGGTGTAAGTGCGGGGAGCCTTCATGTAGCACACCAGCACCTCGTCAATGACCTCGGAGGTTTCGGGGTCAACAACGTGACCATAGTGGAGGTGGTGAGGTTGGAGATTGGATATTGGAGATTGGATATTGGTGGGTTTGCCTTTGACGAAGATTTTCTGCAGGATGGATAAGGCTTCGGGGCCGCTCATCCTGACGATGCCGATGCCGCCCTCGCCGATGGGGGTGGAGATGGCGGCAATGGTGTCATCCAGGCTGTACATCTTGCACCTTCTTCGTATTGCGTAGTGCGTAGTGCGTGGGTGTCAACGGAATACGAAATACGCAATACGCCTTTCATCACCTCTCCCCATAAAGTTTGCGATACCTTGCATAGTGCTCGTAAACCCTCTTAACGTAGAGCTTGGTCTCGGCCTTGGAAATGCTCTCCACGAAGAGGTCGTGGTCACCCTCCCCGGCCAGCTCCAGCCAACGGGGTACGTTGCCGGGCCCGCCATTGTAGGCGGCCAGAGCAGCGAAAAGGTTGTTCTCGAAATTCTTCAGTTGGCGGGCCAGATACCAGGTCCCGAACTTCACATTAAGATAAGGCCGATAGAGATACTCGTTTTTGTAGTCTGGCCAGCGCAACTGGAGGGCGATCCACTCCCCGGTGGCAGGTATAACCTGAGTTAGACCTTGCGCCATGGCCCAGGAGGTGGCCTGTCCTTCAAAGAGGCTCTCCTGCCAGATCAGGGCGAACAGCACCAAGGGATCCAGATCATTGGCCTGAGCCTCGGCCAGCACCAGATCATCGAAGTAGAGGGGGTAAACCAGGCGCTGCAAGAAGGGCGGCGCCTGGCCAACCGACTTGGCCGGGGAGAGCAAAATCAACCTCCTGGCACAAAGGATGGACAGACGATGCACACCCCGCTCGCGGAAAGCTAAAGCAAGGTGATAGAGGGTCAGAGGATCAGTAAGCACTTCTCTGCGCAAGACGTCGAATTCTGCTCTGGTTTCCTCCAGCAGGCCCACTGCCAGCAACTCCTGGCCCCGCTGGAAGCGCGAATCCGCTGCTGTCGCGGGGCTCAGACTGGCCAGGTCGTCATCGCTGCCAATGCCCTCTACCCAGCTAGCCAGCCAGGCTTCGGCCTCCTCGCGCTCGGCGGTCTCGTCAGGCGAGACCACAACACCGCTATCGGAAGGCCAGATAGCACTCCTCTCCAGACTCAAGTCTCTGGCCCGCAGGCCGTAATACCCTTCCGCGTCTGCGGACGCCGCCTTCTCCAGGTAAGTACGAGCTTCCCCTGTTTTACCTGACTTGAGCAGGGTCTTTCCCACCCAAAAGAGGGTCTGAGTAGACAGGTCGGATCCCTGGTAAGTGTTCAGCAATTTCCGCCAGGCTTCAACAGCTTTCTCGCCTGCGTCCAGTCGGTAATAACACAGCCCCGCCTGGAAGAGGGCCGTCACGGCGCGCGTTCCCTGGGGGTACCTCATCTGCAAATCCAGGTAGCCGCGCGCCGCTTCGTCGTAATCCTTATCCGCCTCGGAGAGAGCGGCAGCCCGCCACAGAGCCTCCTGTGCCAACTCGTGTCTGGGGTAGAGCCTGGCAAACTCCCGGTAGGTGCTCAGGGCCTCGTCGTGCTGGCCCTGGTTAGCGAAAGCCCTGGCCTTCCCCAGCCAGACGTGGCCAAAATACGCGCTCAAAGGATAAGACTCGATGAGAACGTCAAACGCGCTCATGGCCGATTCATTAGAGCCCACCGCTAAGTAGGCGAACCCAATGTAGTAGTAAGCATCGCCGGTGTGATCCGGGTTGCTCTCGATGTAGCGCTCAAAGGCTCGGATAGCGGGCCAATAAGCGCCGGCGTAGTAATTCACCAGCCCCCGTTGATATTCATCTACCTCGACACCGGCCTTTACCAACTCCACCAGCGCCCAATAAGCATGGCTGGCCCTGGGATAGCGATCCACCGCTTTCAAAAATTGCTGGTGGGCCTCCCGTGTCTTCCCCCACTTCAGGCAGGCCTGGCCGATCAGGTATTCGAATTTGGCCCGCTGGTCGTCTCTCTGCGCTTTTTTGAGAAGGGCTTCATACCAGGCGATAGCCTCACTATAGCTGGCCGCGTTCAAATAAGCGTCAGCCACCTTCTCCATGAGCTTGAGTTCCCGCTCAGGGCTGGGGGTTCCCTGTAGGGCTTTCCTATAGGCCACGACAGCTTGAGGGTAATCCTCCAGGTTCACGTAGCAGTCACCGATGAGCTCGTGCACGTAGTCCGCTATAATATCTCTCTGAGCCAGGTACTGGCGGTAGGTCTCGATAGCTATCGTACAATCGCCCATCCGCTCATAGCTTCTCGCTAAGAGGAACAGGGCCTGGGAATAGCGCTCATCGTCGGGATAATCCCGCAGGAATCTCTTGAAGGTCTCCACCGCCCGTTGATAGTTCCCATCCCAGAAGTAGCTTTCGCCTAACCGGAAACGGGCCTCCCTGGCCTGGTCGTCCGCAGGTTTGTTGGATAGAAGGGCCTCGTATTCAGCGATGGCCCGCGCATAGTCGCCATTTTTCTGATAAGTCCGCCCTGCCTCCAGGTGCTGGGCGGGACGAGGCGTGGGGGTCGGGGTGAAGGTAGGGGTAGGGGTGGGAGTAGAAGTGGGGGTAGGGGTGGACGTAGGTGTATGAGTGAGAGTTGGGGTGGGTGTAGGCGTAGGAGTTAAGGTGGAGGTAGGCGTAGACGAAGGGGTGAGGGTGGGAGTAAAGGTGGGAGTAAGAGTGGGCCCAGGCGTGGCCGTTGGCACTGGCGTGGCTGTGGGAGATAGCGTGTTTACCTGTCCCCGGCAACCCAACACTGTGCAAGCTAAAGTCAGCGAAGCCGCTATAATTTTGCAGACCGATGTTCTCCATCTCATACTTATATTATGCCTGCATTGGCGTGGATTGTCAACTTTGTGAGAATGGCCTGGGGTCTTCCTGCACCACACCCTGAACGGTGTGGCCTGGGTGAGGCCACGTGTTCAGGCGGAAAATGATCCTGGTTTGACAAAATACCTCAGATGTGATACTATAACCCCCAACAACTCCATAATCTGGACTCTCTTATCCAGAGGGGTGGAGGGACCGGCCCTGCGAAGCCCCGGCAACCGGTTTGGAGATTAGATATTGGATATTGGAGGTTGGATATCAAGAAGCTCCCGTTCTCCAACTTCCAATTTCCAACCTCCAACTTCCAGACAAGGTGCCAATTCCGGCAGAGCGCCGCTGCGGCGTTCTGAAAGATGAGAGGCATTTCGGCTTTCTCTCTCATCAGAGAGATTTTTTGTTGCATGGGGGATATCACCATGAGAACTATCGAATGGGACGATGGCGTGGTGAGGATGATTGACCAGCGCCAATTGCCCCAGGAGTACGTGATAGTCCAGTTCACTGACTATCGGGAGGTGGCGCGGGCGATCAAGGAGATGTACATCCGTGGCGCACCAGCCATCGGGGCGGCGGCGGCCTTCGGCCTGGCCTTATGTGCGCGAGGGAGCGTGGCTAAGACCCGCGCCGAAGTGCTGGCCGACCTGGAGGAGGCAGCCGCTACGCTGCACAAGACCCGCCCCACGGCGGTGAACCTGTCCTGGGCCCTGGAGCGGATGTTGGAGCAGGCACGAAAAGCTCAGCATACCCAGGTGGAGCAGATAGTGCACGCTCTGGTGGCCGAGGCCCAACGCATTGCCGACGAGGACGTGGAGGTAAACCAGCGCATGGCGGCCAACGGAGCAGAGCTGATCGAGGATGGGTATAACGTCCTGACCCACTGCAACACCGGCGCCCTGGCCACGGTGGACTACGGCACCGCTTTGGGGGTGATCCGCACCGCCCACGAGCAGGGAAAGCGCCTCCACGTGTGGGTGGACGAGACCAGGCCCAGGCTGCAGGGGGCGCGCCTGACGGCCTGGGAGCTGATGCGCTACGACATCCCCATGACCCTCATCGCCGACAACGCCGCCGGCCACCTCATGCGCACGGGACAAGTTGACCTCGTGCTGGTGGGCGCCGACCGCGTGGCCGCCAACGGCGACGTGGCCAACAAGATCGGCACCTACAAGCTGGCCGTGCTGGCCAGGGAGAACGGCATCCCCTTCTACTCGGTCTGCCCTACCTCGACCATTGACCTGTCGTTGCCTTCGGGCGAGCAAATCACCATCGAAGAACGGGATTCGACTGAGGTGACCCACATCGGAGAAGTGGGCATCGCTCCCGAGGGGGTACCCGTTTTCAACCCCGCTTTCGACGTCACCCCGCACCGTTATGTCACCGGCATCGTTACTGAAGAGGGGATCATCTATCCTCCCTTCGCGCCGGGCCTGCGGCGAGCCAAAGGAGCCACCTCATGAGGAAACTTGAGCCCAACCTGCTGCCTCTGCACATCGGCAGCATCCCCCACACCGACCCGCGAGCCGCCTGCAAGCTGGTGTTGGAACACTTCCCCCAAATCCCCGCCTGGCCCCAGCTTCCCAAGCGCGCCTTTTTGGAGAACATGTACGTCCAGTTCAGCGAGGGCTTCCCTGGCGTGGTGATTGAGGACGGACGTATCTACGTGGATCGAACCAAAGACCTGGACCCCGCCCTGGAGCAGCTTTACCTGGCCTACCTGGAAAACGATTTGAGCTATGGAACTACCAGCCCCGACTATGCAGCCGGCCTGTCAGCATTCCCCCACAAGCTATCAGCCATCAGCCATCAGCCATTAGCCATTAAAGGTCAGGTGACAGGGCCCGTCAGTTGGGGGCTCACGGTGGTGGATGAGGATCGCCGCCCGGTGCTCTACGACGACATCCTGGCCGACGCCCTGGCCAAACACCTCCGCCTCAAGGCCGCCTGGCAGGAACAGGAGTTGGCCAAGCTGGCCCCAACTACCATGGTTTTCATTGACGAACCCTACATGAGCGCGTTCGGCTCGGCCTACATCTCCCTGAACAGAGAGCAGGTGATCACTCTCCTGGAGGAGGTTTTCGCCGGCATCGCAGGGCTAAAAGGCACCCACTGCTGCGGCAACACCGATTGGTCGCTGCTGCTGTCCACCTCGGCGGAGATCATCAGCTTCGACGCCTGCAACTACGCCCAGGCCTTTTCCCTGTACGCCGAGGAGGTGAGGGCCTTCCTGAAGCGCGGCGGCATCATCGCCTGGGGCATCGTCCCCGCGGACGATGAGAGGGCGTTAATGACCGAGACGGTGGAGAGTCTGGTCGTCCGATTGCACGAGGCGATGGATCTTTTGGTGAGGAGAGGCCTCAGCTTCGATGATCTCATCCCCGCCTCGCTGATCACCCCCTCCTGTGGCCTGCGCACCATCTCGGAGCAAGCAGCGGAGCGCGCCTTTGAACTGACTGTGGGCATCTCGGAGACGATGAGGGAGAGATATGGGGTCTAAGAAAGTCGTTATCCTCTGCGGCGGGATGGGCACCCGCATGGAGCACGAGACCGAGTTTCGGCCCAAGCCGCTGGTGCCCATCGGCGACAAGCCCATCCTGTGGCACATCATGAAGATCTACGCCCACTATGGCTACAGGGACTTCGTGCTCTGCCTGGGCTACAAGGGCGAGATGGTCAGGCGCTACTTCCTGGATTACGAGTGCATGACCAGGGACTTCACCATCTCATTGGGCTCCAGCCGAGAGCTGGCCTTCCATAACGCTCACGGCGAGGAGGACTTCACTGTCACCCTGGCCGATACCGGCCTGGAGACCCACACCGGCGGCCGCATCAAGCGCATCGAGAGATATATCGAAGAAGACATCTTTTTCGCCAGCTACGGCGACGGCGTGGCCGATATTGACATCGCCGCCCTGCTGAAGTTCCACCAGCAGATGGGGAGGATCGCCACTGTGACCGGGGTGCATCCCTTCTCCCGTTTCGGGGTGGTGCAGAGCGATGGCCAGGGCCTGGTCACCGCTTTCAAAGAGAAGCCACAGGTGAACGGCCTGGTGAGCGGCGGCTTCTTCGTCTTCAACCGCGAGGTGTTCGATTATCTCGATGAGAACAGCATCCTGGAAAAAGAGCCGTTGGAACAACTGGCCGCCGATGGGCAACTGGCCGTCTATCGGCACGACGGTTTCTGGCAGTGTATGGACACGCGCACCGACCTGCGCATCTTGAATGAGCTGTGGGCCTCAGGCCACGCGCCGTGGAAGATTTGGGAAGGACAAGGGAGTAGGGACTAGGGACAAGGGACAAGGGACAAGGGACAAGGGAGCAGGGGAGAATGAGGTTCCAGTGGCAAGATAGAAGTGTATTCGTCACAGGCTGCACGGGCATTCTGGGCTCCTGGCTGACGATGGCCCTGGTGGACCTTGGGGCCAACGTGGTCGGGCTGATCTACGACCAGGATCCCCGGTCGCAGCTCGTCCGCTCAGGCTACGACCGGCGTATCACCCGCGTGCGCGGTTCGGTGACCGACTACCCCCTGATGGAGCGGGTTCTCAACGAGTACGAGGTGGACACCTGCTTCCATCTGGCGGCCCAGGCGCTGGTCACCGTGGCCAATCGGGCTCCGCTGTCCACCTTCGAGACCAACATCAAGGGCACGTGGACGGTGCTGGAGGCCGCCCGCCGCTGCCCCACCCTCACGCGGTTGGTGATCGCCTCCAGCGATAAGGCCTACGGCGAACACGAGGAACTCCCCTACACCGAGGATGCGCCGCTCCAGGGAAGACATCCCTACGACGTCTCCAAGTCCTGCGCCGATCTCATCGCCCTGGCCTACGCCGAGACCTACGGCCTGCCGCTGGGCATCACCCGCTGCGGGAACATCTACGGTGGCGGCGA
>VGOG01000154.1 GCA_016875995.1 Chloroflexota bacterium | reverse complement strand
AGGAGGCTTCATGGCTGTTCGTGGCATAGTTTTCGCTGACGATCCGATACTACGGAAGAAATCGAAAAAAGTGAAGCATTTCGGGGAGGATTTGCAGGCCTTGATCAACGATATGGTGGAGACCATGCACGCCGCCAACGGAGCAGGCCTGGCTGCGCCCCAGATAGGTGTGCTGGAACGGGTCATCGTCGTCCAATTGCCTGAGGACGAGGAAGACCCTCAGGGCGGCCAGCTCTTCGCTCTCTGCAATCCGCAGATCGTCAGGGCCAATGGTGAGGAGAAGGGCGACGAAGGGTGTCTCTGTTTACCCGGCTACGTGGGAGAAGTAAAACGGGCCACTTCGGTCATTGTCAAAGCCCAGGATCGTCGGGGCAAGAAAGTGCGGATCAAAGCAGAAGGGTTCTTGGCCCGCGTCTTTCAGCACGAGGCAGACCACCTCGATGGTATCCTCTACATTGATCGAGTGGAGAGCCCTGACAAGATACGGCGCATCGTTCCGCCAGCAGAAGAGGAAAGTGAGGACACCCAGACAGAGGTCCCGCTGTAAAACCAGTATGCCAGATGCACCCATTGTTATCAAGTTCGGCCTGCTCCACGATTAATTGTAGAGCTACCATGCAACCTGGCCAATTAGACATCTCAACGCCGAGGTTCTGCCCCCACTGCGCCGGACGGTTAGCCGCTAAGATGGTTGACGAGAGGAAGCGCCTGGTCTGTCAGGAGTGGAGAAAGACCGTCCAGGAGCAGTAAGCATTCACCCCTCCCTGGGAGGGAGGGGCTGGGGGAGGGTGGGCCTTCCGTCGAGGAATCCACCCCCTCCCAGCCTCCCCCTACGAGGGGGAGGAGGTGAACAGTTTTGAGGAGAGTTTGAGGTGAAGAAGATGGATGCAGCTACTATCATTATGATCGTGCTGGCCGTGATCCTCTCCGTCGTGGCTTATTTTCGCGGCGGGGTGCACCTGATTGGCCTGAAGTTGGGCGCCAAGACCATCTGGGATAACTTGCTGATCTTGTTGGCTTCCTTCGCCGTGGCCGGCCTGGCGCGGGTGCTGATCCCCCGAGAGTTGATCAGTCAGTGGTTAGGAACTCAGGCAGGATTCAAGGGCATCCTGTTGGGCTGTATTGCCGGTGGTATTGTGCCCGGCTCGCCCTACTCTGTCTTTCCCATCGCCGCCTCTTTCTATGAAGCCGGGGCGAGCATTGGCACGATGGTGGGCTTTATCACCGCTTACTCCCTCTGGTCAGTAAGCCGCCTGCCGCTAGAGGTGGGTATCATCGGGCCCAGGGTCACTCTGGCGCGGGTGATCTCCACGTTGATCTTCCCGCCAGTGGCCGGCCTCGTCGCCCAGCTCTTTTTCACCAAGATATAGCGAGAAGGCAACGATGTTCAACCCGGAGGTACTCAAAGCTGGCCCAGGGAGGGAGCGACGAAAGCAGGCTTTGGCTATCCTGTCGGCAGCTCTAAAAGCAGTAGACCCCGCCAACGCCGTCAAGCGCCAGGTGTCACTCTCAGACAACACTCTGCGCATCGGCCAGCGAATCTACGACCTCGGCCGCTACCGTAACATCTACGTCATCGGCGGGGGTAAGGCTGGCGGCTCCATGGCCGAAGCCATCGAGGAGATTCTGGGCGAGCGCGTGACCACCGGCCTGGTGAACGTCAAATATGGCTATGGTGCTGAGACCCAAATCATCCGCCTGAACGAGGCCGGCCACCCCATCCCCGACGCCGCCGGGATGGCCGGCACGAAGCAAATGGCGGAGCTAACCCGCCAAGCCACAGCCGATGACCTGGTCTTATGCCTCATCTCAGGCGGTGGGTCGGCGCTGATGACCCTGCCCGTAGAAGGGATCACCCTGGCGGACATAAAATCGCTGACCGATGCTTTCCTGCGCTGCGGGGCTACCATCAACGAGATCAACGCCGTGCGCAAGCACCTCTCCCAGATCAAGGGAGGCAACCTGGCTCGCCTGGCCTATCCCGCCGAGATCGTGTCCCTGATCCTGTCCGACGTGGTAGGCAGCCCACTGGACGTCATCGCCTCCGGGCCGACGGTGCCGGATACCACCACCTTTGCTGATGCCTATGGCGTCATCGAAAAATACGGCTTGCTGGAAGAGCTGCCCAGGCCCATCGTCGAGCATCTGCGGCGGGGCAAGGAGGGTCTCATCTCAGAAACACCCAAGGAAGGCGACGAGATCTTCACCCGAACCTACAACCTGATCATCGCCAGCAACGAGGTTGCCGCTGAAGCGGCCACTACGAAAGCTAAGGAACTGGGGTTCCACACCATGCTGCTTTCCACCTTTGTGGAAGGCGAGGCCAGGGAAGTGGCCAGGGTCTTCGCTGCCATCGCCAGGGAGATCCTCCATTCAGGCCGCCCTGTGCCCCGGCCAGCCTGTGTGGTAGCTGGTGGAGAGACGACGGTCACGGTCAGGGGCAATGGCCTGGGAGGTCGCAATCAAGAGATGGCCCTCAGCGCGGCTATAGAAATCGCCGGCCTGGAGGAGGTGATGATCATCCCTCTGGCTACCGACGGCAGCGATGGCCCTACCGACGCCGCCGGAGCCATCGCCGACGGCTCCACCTTGCGGCGAGCCCAGGAGGCGGGCCTGTTGGCTGCCCAGTACCTGGCCAACAACGATTCGTATCACTTTTTCCAGCAGTTGGGCGATCTGCTCGTCACCGGGCCGACCCATACCAACGTGAATGATTTGACGTTTACGCTTGTGTTTTAGAAGGCGTGAAACGTGAAACGTGAAACGTGAAACGTCAAGCGTGAAACGCGAAACGTGGATATGAAGAGATTTGCTCCCCTGGGGATCATCCTGGCTCTGGCGGGCTATTGGGGACCCTGGGTACATCACAAAACGGCTGCGTTGGTGCTGAGCGGCCTGGACATGGCCGAGTTCGTTAAGTTTCTGCCTGGGGTGAGGGCTGGCACTGAGTTCATGATCCGCGAGCTCTTCTACTTGCCTCTTTTGGCTGCTGCCCTCTGCCTGGCTCTGATGGGTAGCAATCGGCACTGGCGCTATCCCTTGTGGGCCAGAACGATCATGGTGATGGCCGCCATCGTGCTGGCGATCATCGTCCTGCCCCCCTACCCCTTCATCCTCCAGGCTCTAAGCTCAGACGAATTCCGACGACAATTCTTGATGGGGGCAGGCTGTTTGGCCGTCATCGGAGGAGGGATGCTGCTCTATCGCCGCCTGCCGAGGGCGGTAATGGCCGCGCTGCTGATCGTCGTCTCCCTGGCGGGAGCAATCCCCCCGCTGTGGCAATTTCTCTCCATTCGCAGCGCGCTGGACCGGGTCTACGGCCAGCCCATCCACGTCGGCTGGGGGTTGTGGCTGATGGTCGCGGGATTCCTGGTCGTGGCGGGGACAGGGACTGGATATTGGATATTGGGTATTGGGAGTTGGAAGGGAGATGTTAGACAATGGACAACGACATCAAAAACGCTCACGGAGGTGAAGAAATGAAGAATCAAGAGAGGGGCGAGGTTACCGCTGAGACGGTGAACATCACCCAGGGGGGAGCCCGCACTGTCCAGGGGACCCACGTCACCCTGCGCCAGGCGGGAGCGCAATCCATCACTGCCGACAACCTGGTTATCCGACAGGGAGGGGTGGTGAAGGCACGGGCGGATCAACTGGAGATGCTCCAGGGCGGCGTCGGGTTTGCCCAGACGCAGACGGCCAATCTCACCGCATCGCAGGCGGGCGCTATTCTGTCTGAAGGCGACGTGACGATGGAGCAGTCAGGCGCGCAAGTGCTGCTGGCTCGAGGCGACGTGACCATGAACCAGAGCGGAGCGGTAGCGATGATCGCCGGCAACGTCAAAACCGAGAACAGCGGCACAGTGTTTTTGCTCGCCAGAGAGGTGGAAGGACCCGTCAACACCGCCTTTGGCCCGCGCGAGTCGGTCATCTTTGGCGCGGTGGCGGGGGCGGTGGCCGGGCTGGTGCTCCTGTTGGCAAAGCTATCGAAACGGGAGTAAGTCCTTGACAGTGCGAATTCTTTACAAGATGAAGTGGAAATCGAAAGCATGGGGAGGGTGTGATGGCCACCGAAGACCTGCGGCGAGCAAATGAGGAGACCCGAGAGGCGTGGAACCAGAACGCGGCCTTCTGGGACGAGCGCATGGGCGAGGGCAACGATTTCGTGGAGGTGCTGATCTGGCCTGCCACGGAGCGGCTGCTGGATCTACGTCCAGGTGAGCGGGTGCTCGACATCGCCTGCGGCAACGGTCTGACCTCTCGACGCCTGGCGGCCATGGGCGCCGAAGTGGTGGCCTTAGACTTTGCCACGGAGATGATCGCATACGCCGTGGAACGCACGACAGAGCACACTGACCGCATCCAGTACCTGGTGCTGGACGCCACCGACGAAGCCGCGCTGCTGGCCCTGGGCAAGGGCCAGTTCGACGCTGCCCTGTGCAACATGGCGATGTTCGACATGGCGGAGATCGAGCCGCTGATGCGCGCCCTGTCCCGGCTGCTTCGCCCCGGCGGGCGATTCGTCTTCTCAGTGCTCCATCCTTGCTTCAATAGCTCACACCTGGCCCTCGTCGCTGAACAAGAGGATCGAGAGGGCGACCTCGTCACCGTCTGCTCGGTGAAGATATTCAGCTACATCACCCCAACAGTGACCCACGCCGTCGCCATGCGGGGTCAGCCGAAGCCGCAGCTCCTTTTCCACCGGCCGTTGGAGGGTTTGCTCGGTGCTGGCTTCGAGGCCGGGTTCGTGCTGGATGGCCTTGAGGAGCGGGCCTTTCCGCCGGATCACCCGCCCGGCAAAGACTTCCTCTCCTGGGGTGCGAACTTCAGCGAGATTCCGCCGGTGCTCGTGGCGCGGATGCGGCTGTCAAGGACAAGATAAGGCGAATTCTGTAAGTGCCAGGCACCTTCAAGAAGGAGTGTGAAAAATGGCAACCCGACATCCTTTCGCTTGGCTCTCTGCCTCCAGGCAGAAGCACGCTTTCATAGCCCTTCTCGCCCTGACCATCGCTGTAATGGTGGGCCTGAATGCCCTTGGCCGCCCGCTGAATACCGAAGCGGCTCCGTCAGGTATCATTTCTTTCGAGCTCGCGGGCAAGCTTTCCGTGGCTCAGCGCATGGTCGAATCGTGGGGGCAGACGGGCCAGGTCTACGCCGGCCTGAACCTCGGCCTGGATTACCTCTTCATGGTCGCCTACTCAAGCTGCATCTCGCTGGGTTGCGTGTTGGTGGCCCGCAGCTTCTCACCACGAGTGGGGCTGCTTCTGGCCTGGGCGCAGTTTGGGGCCGCGCTGCTGGATGTTATGGAGAACTATGCCCTCATCCAGGTTCTGCTCGGATCTCAACAGGAACTGTGGCCCGTAGTAGCTCGCTGGTGCGCCATACCGAAGTTCTCGATCGTAGCCGCTGGCCTCGTCTACGTCGGCTTCGGTGTTGTCCTGGGCGTGGCGACGAAAGGCCGCAGATAGAAAGGAGCATACAATGATCGCCAAACGAGCACAAGAGATCAAACCCTTCATCGTCATGGACGTCCTTGAGAGAGCACACGCCATGGAATGTGAGGGCATCCACATCATCCATCTGGAGGTAGGGGAGCCCGATTTCGACACCCCGCAATGCGTCAAAGATGCGGCCTGCCAGGCCCTGGAAGAGGGGCACACCCATTACACTCACAGCCTGGGTAATCTAAGGCTCAGGGAAGCCATTTGTAAGCACTACTTGGAGAGATACGACGTATCGGTGCATCCCGACCAGGTTGTGATCACTTCAGGGACTTCGCCTGCCATGTTCCTCATCTTCTCGGCCCTGCTGGAGAAAGGTGACGAAGTCATCATCTCCGACCCCCATTACGCCTGCTATCCCAATTTCATCAGATTCGTGGAGGGCGTCCCCGTGACCGTGCCAGTTTACGAAGAAGACGGCTTTCAATACAGGCCTGAGGCCATCGAGGAGAAAATCACCGAGAAGACCAGGGCGATCTTCATCAATTCCCCTTCCAATCCGACGGGAAACCTCTTATCCGAAGGCCGCATGAGGGCCATCGCCGAATTCTCACCTTACATCGTTTCAGACGAAATCTATCATGGCCTGGTCTACGAGGGCCAAGAGCACTCGATCCTGGAATTCACCGACCGGGCTTTCGTGCTCAACGGGTTTTCCAAGCTCTACGCCATGACCGGGCTCCGGCTGGGCTATCTCATTGCGCCCCGGCCGTTCGTGCGGCCCATCCAGAAGATGCAGCAGAACTTCTTCATCTCCGCCAATTCCGTGGTGCAGATCGCCGGAATCGCGGCCCTGGAAAAAGCGGGGGCGGACGTGGCCCGCATGAAGAACATCTATAACGAGCGAAGGCAATACATGGTCAAGCGCCTCAAAGAAATAGGCTTGGGCATCGCCGTCGAACCCACGGGGGCCTTTTACGTATTCGCCAACGCCAAACACATCTCGCCAGACTCATACCAACTGGCCTTCGACATCTTAGAGAAAGCCCACGTGGGCGTGACACCGGGGATTGATTTTGGCGATAGCGGTGAGGGATACCTCAGGTTTTCGTATGCAAACTCGATGGAGAACATAGGGGAAGGATTGAACAGGATAGAGCGTTATCTCCAGGATATGATCTAAATGCGCAGTTCCACCACGTCGCCATCGTGAAGGACGTAGTCTCGCTGCACCATCTGACCGTCGAACGCGGCACTGCCCCACACCCGGGCCGATTTCAGTTTCTCGAAGAAATCCTGGTGGATTCCTCTCGCAAACTCCTCGACGGTGCTTCCTTTCTTCAATACGAACGGCGAGCTGAAATCGGGCTCTTTCCCAGGAGCTTTGGAGTAAACGCGGATTATTTCCAGCCGCTCGAATACAGCCTGCTTCAGGCGTTCGAGGTTGCGACCGGTAGCCGCAGACACGGGAAGCAAAGGCCAGTCATCCTCAAGCAGTTGACGAAAGATCTCAAAATCCTCGTCTGAGCTCTCGTCATCGCTCTTGTTGGCCAGCACCAGTAGCGGCTTGAAGGTCAGATGCCGTTGTTCGGGGTAGCGACCTGTCAGGCGAAGGGGCACGATACGGTGTTTTTGCAGGAAGGCAATCGTATCCTCAAGTTGCTGAACGGGATCCGTCTGGAGATCCACAACCAGCAGGATGAGGTCTGATTTTCGAATCAGATCCAGCAATTCCGACTCCACAAAGTCCCTGTTCAGTGGTGGTGTGTCTACCAATTGGATCTGGATATTTTCTACGGGCATCATTCCTGGGGTGGGTTTCCAGGTGGTGAAAGGGAAATCGGCCACTTCGGGGGTGGCGTTGGTCAGGGCTGCTACCAGGGCGGATTTCCCAACATTGGCAGAGCCGACGACCACCACTTGCCCCGCGCCCTCTTTTTCGATGCGGAAGGCAGAATCGCGCCTGCTGACGCCTTTTCGGGTCTGGGACGCAGCTTTCAGCTTGGAGAGTCGCCGGCGCAGATCGGCCCTCAGTTTGTCCGTGCCCTTGTGTTTGGGAATGGTGCTTATGAATTCTTCGAGACAGGCGATTTTCTCCGCCACCGACCTGGCGGCACGATATTGCCTTTCTGCCTCAATTGCCTCAGGAGGAAGGTTTATCGGCATGGCTACCTGACCACTTGCGCTTTCTTCTACGCATAGTATATCAGATTTCAACGCCTTTGGCAATAGCATGCCACCCGTGCGTTTGACGCAGGTGGCTTTTTAGAATATACTATTACACATTCACTCTTTACCCAATCTTTACGGAGGAAGAAACAATGAACCCCATTCGCGTCGTTCAATTTGGGCTTGGCCCTATCGGTCAGGCCTGCGTCAAAGTGGTGCTGCAAAAGCCCGGCCTCGAGCTTGTCGGTGGCATAGACATTGATCCCCAAAAAGCCGGCCGAGACATCGGGGAGATCTGCGGCCTGGACAGAAGCCTGGGCATCGCCGTGCGCGGCGATGGGGCAGCAGCCCTCGCCGATTGGCGGCCTCAGGTGGTGTTGCATACCACTCTGTCGTTCGTGGATCACATCGAAGACCAACTGACGATGATCATCCAGGCCGGCGCCCACGTCATCTCCTCAAGCGAGGAGCTGTTCTACCCCTTCCAGCGCAATCCAGGGTTCTCGCAGCGCATTGACACCCTGGCCAAGCAACACGGCGTGGCCGTCATCGGCACGGGTGTCAATCCGGGCTTTGCCATGGACATCCTGCCTTTGTGTCTCACCGGCGTGTGTACCGAAGTCAAAAAAATCATCGTCACCCGCGTGGTGGATAGCGGCCCGCGCCGCTTACCGCTACAAAAGAAGACCGGCGCCGGCCTCTCCCCCCAGGAATTCGAGCACAGGCTGGCCACTGGCAACTTCGGCCACATCGGCCTGCGCGAATCGGCCCTGGCGGTGATGGATACCCTCGGCTGGCCCGTGGATGAGATCGAGGAAAGCATCCGGCCTGTCATGGCCGAGACAAAAATGACGACGAACTTTCTCACCGTAGAACCTGGACAGGTGGCGGGATTGCGTCAGGTTCTGCGCGTGAAGAGCGGAGGCCAGGAACGCCTGGTACTCGAGCTCGAAATATCGGTCGGCGCGAAAGACCCGCGTGATAGCGTAGAGATTCTTGGCAATCCGTCGTTCTCCATGCACATAATAGAAGGAGGCATTTTCGGCGGGACAGCCACCATCGCTGCGTTGGTCAACACCATCCCCAAACTCATCACCGCCCCGCCCGGCCTGCGCACGATGATGGAGTTGCCGGTGCCGTATGCGTTTGAAAGTGCCGGCGTCAAGCTCTAACGTGAAAGGGTTGAAAGGCGAAAGATGATATACTATTAGCAACGAAGAGGAATCCTTCCCTACACCAGAGGAGGTGGTGGCGAAAATACGAGCAACGCCTCCTAACCCGCGCGACATCCGCCCAGCCGCTGGCTCCCTGGCCGAAGCGTTACGCAATGCACCCGATGACCCCGATTTCGACCTTGCTTCCTGGCGTCGAGAGTGGGCCGAAGTAGAGGCAAGAATGAAGGCGATTACCAGCGCCAACGATATCGCTGAAGGACGTGGGTAGGTTTTGGTATCGGCATGTTGCCGCGTGCGGCGCAAAACCTGGCAGAGTGGGAACGTCTCAAGCCGTTATTGCCTTGCTACATTCCTGACGAGACAGATGCCGAATTCGCCGTTCAAGGAGTGAGGCGGGGAAAACTTGCTCGGACACGCTCAGCTCCGAGAGATGTTCCAGCCGTCCAAGCAAAGCGCCTTGCACAAGGACCATGTTTTCCACAGAAACAATGCGCCGCCCAGTTATGGTCGGCGGGGCGGTCGCCCACCCCGCCGCCACTCCCGAACCGGACGTGACACTTTCGCGTCATCCGGCTCTTCAGTAGATGGGCCATTGTCATTGGTACTGTTTGCCGTGTGCGGCGTCGTGGCAGTGGGCGTGCAGTAACGCCAGGTTAGCCAGATGGTGGTTGTTGTGATTACCGTCCTGATGGTGGACTTCCAGCACGTCCTCTGCC
>VGOG01000153.1 GCA_016875995.1 Chloroflexota bacterium | reverse complement strand
GCTTGGTGGTTTTCTAAAGATGAAGATCTCTCCAAAGAGGCGCTCCTGTTGGACTTCGATGCCCCTCAGCTTGATGAGCTCCAGCACGGCCAGGAAGGTGACGATGATCTCCAGGCGTGAGGTTGCCTGGGTTAACAGGCGGTTGAAGCTGACCCGCCGCTGCCTCTGCAACTTTTCCTCGATGAGGGCCATCTTCTCGGCCACGGTGACGGTGAAGGGGGCTACCACCTGGGATACAGCGGGGATCGGGGGGCGAACGTCCAGGGCGCGCCGCACGGCCTCTACCAGATCAGCCAGCGAGACGCCCTCCAGGTCCAGCGGCCTTTCCAGCCTGGGCAGCGGGGCGATGCGCACGTAGGCCCTGAGCCCCATCTCCTCCCTCTGCCTCAATTCCAGCGCCGCCTCCTTGAATTTCTTGTACTCGACCAGTTGGCGGGCCAGCGCTGGGGCCCCTACGTCCTCTTCCTCTTCGCCAGGAGTCCTCGGCGGCCTGGGCAGCAGCATCTCGGATTTTATCAGCAAGAGCCTGGCCGCGACCACCAGAAAGTCGGCCAGGATCTCGGCGCTCAACTCCTCCAGGCGGCTGATGTACTCCAGATACTGGTCCGTCACCTGGGCCAGCGAGACCCTGGTGATGTCCAGCTCCTCGCGCTCGATCAGGTGCAGCAGGAGATCCAGCGGTCCCTCGAACACAGCCAGCTTGACTTCGTAGGGCTTTACTTCCACTAAACTGATCCCTAGTCCCTGATCTTAAGGTTGGAGTTGAGCCTTTAGGCGGGTAGCTTCCGGCTAAAGCCTCAACTCCGGAACGCTAGCCTTCTGCCGCCGGAGGAAATACTTGTTTGCTTCCGCCGCAACAGCCGGCACCAGCACCAGAGGAGCTATGACCAGCCATTCCCTCAAGCCTAAGAAGGTGGTATCGAAGATAGGGTCCAGGAAGGGCACGTAGATGATGGCCAGGATGATGATCAGTGAGGTCAGCACTGCCCACTGCATCCACTTGTTAGAGAACACCCCGATGGACCACAGGGAGTATCGCTCAGAACGCGACGTATAGGCCCGGAAAAGCTCCGAGATAGACAGCGTCGTGAAGCATATAGTCCGGGCCGCGGCCACGTTGTTGGGGAACCAGCGCCAGCCTACCCAGAAGGACAGCAGCGTGGCCGAGGTGATGGCGATGCTCTGGATGATGATGCCCCATACCATCTCGCGGTTGATCACCGGCTCATCCGGCCGGCGGGGTGGCTGTCGCATGATGTCGGGGTCGCCTTTCTCCATCCCCAGGGCCAGGGCAGGTGCGCCATCGGTCACCAGGTTGAGCACCAACAACTGGATGGCCGTGAGGGGCACTGGCCAGCCGGCCAGCATGGCCAGGAAGATGATCAGGATCTCGCCCACGTTGCAAGACAGGAGGTAATAGACGAACTTGCGGATGTTGGAGTAGATGATGCGTCCTTCCTCCACCGCCGAAACGATGGAAGCGTAGTTGTCGTCGGTGAGCACCATGTCCGCCGTATCCTTGGACACGTCGGTGCCGGTGATGCCCATCGCCACCCCGATGCTGGCTCGCTTGAGGGCGGGGGCGTCGTTGACCCCGTCGCCGGTCATGGCCACCACGTGGCCTCGCTTTTTGAGGGCCTCCACGATGCGCACCTTGTGCTGAGGCGAGACGCGGGCGTAAACCTCCACCTCCTCGACCATGTCGGTGAAGGCCTCATCGTCCAGTTGATTGAGCTCTGCGCCGGTCAGCACCCGGCCGTCTGGCGAGAGGAGGCTTAACTCCTTAGCAATAGCTACGGCGGTGTTTTTGTAATCGCCGGTGATCATGATGGTCTCAATGCCGGCCTGACGGGCCACTTCGATAGCGTCTTTTACCTCTGGCCGGGCCGGATCAATCATGCCGATGAGGCCCACGAAGGTCAGGTCTCTCTCGATCTCCTCGGCGGTCGGGTTGCT
Source organism: Chloroflexota bacterium (assembly GCA_016875995.1). Classification (GTDB taxonomy): domain Bacteria; phylum Chloroflexota; class Anaerolineae; order VGOG01; family VGOG01; genus VGOG01. The sequence goes on along the minus strand of VGOG01000153.1, from coordinate 7,724 downwards.
GGGCACCTCCGAGAGGGACCGATAGGCTACCCCCAGCACGCGCAGAGCATTGGAGGCCAGGGCCGCGTTGACCTCCAGGATCCGCTGGCGCCTCTCAGCCGTCAACGGCCGCTCCTGGCCGTCCTCGACGATCTTTTGACACAGCTTGATGACGATGTCGGGTGCGCCCTTGACGTAGGCCACGTAATCTCCCCATCTGGGATCGGGGTGGATGGTGGTCATTCGCTTGCGCTCGGAGTCGAAGGGGATCTCGGCCAGGCGGGGGTAATCCTGCTCCAGCTCTTCTCGCCAGAAGCCGGCCTTGGCTGCCGCTACCACCAGCGCTCCCTCGGTGGGGTCACCCACCATGTGCCAGTGGGTCGGATGGTCAGATGGTCGGATGGTCTGTTGGTCTGTTGGGCTTCGGTCAACCGGCTTCTCGATTTGCTGACCACCTGGACGACTGAAGTCGTCACTACGAGCGTCACTACGAGCGTCACTACGAGCATCACCACGAACTTCAGTACGAGCTTCCAGTCGGGCGTCGTTGCAGAGCAGCCCGGCCCGCAGGAGCAAGTTCGAGCCGGGATAGCCATCCAGGTCTACCGGACGCCCGTCATCGCTAAACCCCCCCACTGGATCATAGCCCTCGCCGCTGATGCTGAGAAGGGTGCGGTCAACGTAGATCTGCACAGCCATCATCTTGTCCTGGGTGAGGGTGCCCGTCTTGTCGGAGCAGATGGCAGTGGCGCTGCCCAGGGTCTCCACGGCGGGCAGCTTGCGGATCAGGGCGTGGCGCTTGATCATCTCCTGCATCCCCAGGGCCAGGCAGATGGTGACCACCGCCGGCAACCCTTCGGGGACGGCGGCGATGGCCAGGCTCACCGCCACCATGAACATTTCTACGATGGCCTGCTTGAAGGTATTCAGGTAGGCCAGCAGGCCGCCGTCTGGCTGGAAGATCATCGCCACCTCGGTGTCCCGCAGCACGCCTTCGACGAACACGATCCCACAGACGACCAGGCAGCCGATGCCCAGCCACTTGCCCAGTTGATTGAGCTTGACCTGGAGGGGGGTCGGCTCTTCTTCGTAGGACTGGATCATCTCGGCGATGAGGCCGATCTCAGTGCCCATGCCCGTGTTGACCACGATACCCGCCCCCCGCCCATAGCTGACCAGGGTGCTCATGTAGGCCGAGTTGTGGCGGTCGCCGACGGGGATGTCTCCTTCGAGCACCAGGTTGGCTTTTTTCTCTACTGGCAGGGACTCGCCCGTCAGCGGGGCTTCTTCGATGCGCAGATTCACGCTTTCGATGAGGCGCACGTCGGCCGGGACGTAGTTGCCCGTCTCCAGCAGGACCACGTCGCCGGGCACGACCTCGCGGGCGGGGATAGTGAGCCGGTGCCCATCGCGGAGCACCTGGGCATTGGGGGCGGCCATCTTCTGCAGGGCAGCCAGCGCTTCCTCGGCTTTGGACTCCTGGACGACGCCCAGGATGGCGTTGAGAATCACGATGGCCATGATGGCTGCTGAGTCCACGTATTCGCCCAGGAAGAAAGAGACCACGGCCGCAGCGACGAGGATCAGCACCAGGAACTGGTTGAACTGGTTCAGCAGCATCTTCCAGAAGCCTGGCCGAGGCCGTTCCTCCAGCTCGTTGGGCCCGAATTCCTCCAGGCGGGCCTGAGCTTCCTGTGCCGTCAGCCCTCGCTTGAGGTCGGTTCCCAGAGCATCGGCTGTCTCTTCAATTGATTTAGTATGCCATTTGATGTCGCTATTTGGGATGTGGGATGTATCCACTAGTATCTACTCCTCATTCAAGGGATCAGGGACTAGGGACTAGGAACCAGGTGGGCCTAGTCCCTAGTCCCTTATCCCTAGTCCCTTGTCCCTAGTCCCTTGCCCGTAGCCCCTTGTCCCTTGCTCAGCTTACCAAAGCAATGATGGGCGTGAGAGTGAGTGGGCTGGCCAGGGTGGAAAGGAAAACCACGCTGGTTACGAATTCTGGCTCGACGTCGAACTCGATGGCCAGCACTGTTGACGTCACGGCGGTGGGCATGCTGGCCTCGACGATGCAAGCCTGCAGGGTTGGGCCCGTCAGGCTCAGCCAATTGACCAGCGGCCAGGCGATGACCGGGGCAACGACCAGCCTGATAAAAGCGGCCAGGCCCGAGAGCTTCATTCCTTGCGCCACGGACGTCTCGGCCAACTGCATCCCCAGGAGTAAGAGCATGAGGGGCACAGCTCCCTTACCCACCATCTCCACCGCCTTGAAAACAGGCGATTCCGTTACGTTTAGATTTATCAGGTTGACAAAAATGGCCAAAAACACGGCGTAGACGATGGGCATTTTCGAGATGTTGAGTAGAGCGTCGAAGGCGCTGGCTTTGCCTCGGGAAGCAAGGTAGACGCCGACGGTGTTCACGAGCAAACTACTCACCACAAAATAGATTACCGCCCGCGCCAGGGCCGTCTCGCCAAAGGCGAGGAGATTGACCGACAGGCCGTAGTTGCCGGAGTTTACGAAGAGGGTGACCAGCAGGAAGGCACTCTCCATGGCCCTGTCGAAGCGTAGCGCCCTGGCCACACCCCAGGCGACCAACGCCACACCCAGGGTGGCGAGTATCTGGAAGGAGGCGATGCGCCAGAGCTCGGCTCCGCTAACAGGAGATTGGACCAGGGAGGAGAAGATCAGGCAGGGGCTGAGAGCATAGAAGATGGTCCTGGAGACGGATTTGATCTCTATTTTCAGCCGGCGTTCGAGGGAATAACCCAGGCCGATGGCGATGAAAATGGGTAAGATGTTGTTGTAGAGTATAGCTGGCAGGGCCTTCACCATTCGCTCTCGTCGGGGAGGTCATCCAGGGATATGTCAGGGAAGCCGTACGTGAACTCCAGGTGTTCCAGAGCCTCCTCCACCGCCTCGCGCAGGAACCGGTCGCCCTTTTGGTAGCAGTCGTACAAGATGCGGCGGGCCTCATCTCCTCCGATCTGACCCAGGGCCCAGATGGCCGCTTCTAGCACCTCGCGGTCGGGGTCGTTGATCAGATTGGCCAGGAGGGGGGGAGCCGCCCAGAGGTTTAGCTCGCCGCAGGCCATGGCTGCTTCATAACGCATCGCCGGCCTGGAGCTTTCCAGTTCGCTAATCACTACATCTGACCAATAGGGGTCGGCGCTGCGTCCCATGGCGAAAACGGCGCTGGTGCGCATTCTCTCATCCTCGTCGTAGTAGGCGGTCTCGATGATCTCCCGCACACCCTCGTCGCTGGAGTAAGCGATGGCCTCGACGGCCCTCCGTCGCACCTCCAGGTCCTCAAACGGAGAATGGATGGTCTCTAGCAATGCCTCCTGCACCAGAGTGAAGTGTTGGGCCTTTATCTTATCCAGCTCGCCCAGGAGGACGTAGCGGCTCAACGACTTGGCGGCCCCAGCCCGCACCAGGATCGAGGGATCATTTCGCAGCAGGGTGATCAGCGGCTCGATCAGAGCGGGGTCATCGTCTTCCCACAGGCCTTCGATGGCCGCCTCTCTCACCCTCTCGTCCTCATCGCCCAGGCAGAAACGAAACACCGGGTCGAAATTCACCTCGAAGCTGGCCTCAGCTATCTCTACCAGGAAGTTGATGATCTGGCAGCGACGCGCAACGGCTATGGAGGGCCAGGCCTTTTGGAACAGCAGTGTCTCGTCCCTGTCCATCCCCGACAGGCCGTACAGGCTGGATATGGAGAGGCGAGTCCCAGTGTCGCCTATTGTCTGGAGCAGTTCATCGAAACTCGATAACATCTTTTTGACCTAACTGTGAAGCCGTGATGCGTGAAACGTGATGCGTGATTACGTTTCACGTTTCACGTTTCACGTTATGGCGGCAGAATCGGCTGGCTGCTCAGCAGGCGAACGACGTCCTGGTAGGAGACGATTAGCATCAAGCCGATGAGGATGACCAGGCCCACCAGGTGGATGAGTCCCTCTTTTTCCGGGGACACCCTCTTGCCACGGCGTAGGGCTTCGAAGGCCACGAATGCCAGACGCCCACCGTCGAGGCCAGGGAAAGGCAATAGGTTGAGGATAGCCAGTTGGATGCTGAGGAAAGCGGTGAATTGCGTCAGAGCTACCAGACCGGATTTGGCGATCTCGCCGGTCACGGCGGCTATCCCCACTGGCCCCATGATGTCAGGGGCGATGACCCCTTGGATCATGCTCGCCACGCCGGAGAAGATGGCCAGGACAACGTTGCCGATCATCCTGCCCGCCATAGGGATTGTCTCCCAGAGGGAATAGCGCAGCTTGTCTGTTCCCACAATGTCCACAGTTTGAATGATCACTCCCATGGGACCCTCGTCAACTGGCGGCTCCTGCCGTGGCGTCAAGCGGACGGGCATGGTTCTCTCACCGCGCTGGATGCGGAGAGTGACCTCCTCCCCCAGCCTCTCCCTGGTGTAGCCGCTGAGCTCGTAGGTGTTCCGAACGGTCAGGCCGTCAATGCTCAGTATGGTGTCGCCTTCTCGTAAGCCAGCCGCCGCTGCTGGGGAGCCAGGGGCGACGCCAACGATGGCCACCGATCCGATGGGGATGTCGAAGCCAGTCAGACCAACGCCGATGAACAACAGGAAGGCCAGGACGACGTTCATCACCGAGCCAGCCAGGAGCACGCCAGTGCGGGTTAGCTTACTTTTGGCGGCTAAGCTGTCTGGGTGACTGGGGTTCTCCTCGCCCAGCATGCGCACGAAGCCGCCGAAGGGGATGGCGTTTAGTGTGTACTCAGTGTCACCGCGTTTGGCGATGGTGAGAAGGCGCGGCGGGTAACCGAGGCCAAACTCTTCAACCTTGATGCCCGTTAACTTAGCCACCATGAAGTGCCCAAACTCGTGAACAAATACCAGCAGACTCAGAACAAGCAGAAAAGCGATTAAGGTCATGACTATCAGGTATCCTTCGATTTCTCAAATCTTCATCAAGAAGGGGCAATCCTTGCGGTTGCTCCCTACCGACCATCTCACCCTAATTATAATCTCTTAGGGCTGATCTGGCAAGTTGGAAAGCTAGAGGGGTTCGTCCCACAACTTGTCCCTGATCACTTCTATCAACTCCTCCTGGGATGAAATCAACTCGTCGTTGATAGCACTGACTGCTGTGTCCAGGATGTCGTCGTCGTATGGCTGCTGGCCCATCTTGATCATCTCGTGTTTCAGCATCCCCTTAGTTACCCTCAGCCGTTTGGTACGAGGCGATTTGACCTTCAGTGCTGCTATCGCCGCATCCGTCAGGCGAATGGATAGCTCCTGCAGTTGTCTCTCGTTCATGTGGGCAATCCGACCGGGTGAATCGAGAAAATCTTCGTAGACAGTGTTGGCTATCTCGTACCGAAACAAATTCTCCCAGGTCTTATCTGCATCTGTCTTGCAGAACCGAGATAGAGGGATTTCATCGTAGTCGGCTTCCGCTTCTTCCTCCTCCTCGGCCTTCCTGTAACCGAGATCGGGGGCTGGGCCGAGGATGTTGCGCCAGATGATCCAGGTGACCAGGGCGGTAATCATGCCCACGAGAGTGGCCTCGAACAGGGAGAAGGGCAAGAAGCGGGTGAGTACCCAGCCCACACCAAGGGCGATGCCCATTACCAGCGCAAAACTGACGGCAATCAAAGCGATCACCAGGATGATGATCAAAAAAATGGTAGAAGGAAAACCACGCATAGTTAAACCTCCCAGTGACAGATTATCTTCGCCTTATCCCAACCACTCGGCGAGTTCTAACTCTAAAGCTTGCAAAGCCTCATCTACGGTGCGAGAGCTGCCACCAAGGACTCGACATCTCGGATGAACTTGTCGAAGGACGGGCACCGTTGGCGGGCCAACTGCAAATCAAAACGGTCGGCCAGGGCAGGCTGGTCGTCTACCTCGACGTATGTACGCCCGCCCGTCATCTGACGACTCAGATACCCTTTCGCGTCTCGGATATCTTCCGGCCTCTCGGGAGACACGGCCGCCTCTGCCAGGCCACGTACTCCTCGCAGTGACTCCAGGCTTCCCAGGAACCAGGCCTCGAATTCGGACTTTGCCAGCACATCTGAATAACCTTCGACGATGGGCACCAGGACAGGGGTGTTCATGTGTTCTCCACGCTGCCGAACAGATCCAGTTGCCTGGTGGCCTGATCTGCGTAGTCTCGATCCACCTGTATCTCACCCTGGCGCAGTAATTCGCCCGCTGTATAGAGGCGCTGGCGGATTACGTCGCGTGTGGTCTCTGTCAACGGCGTGATCTGTGCTACCCCTTGCGCAGACTCTACAGCAACGATCTGGCCATCTAACAGCCTTCTGTTGTCCAGTACGTCTGGGCTGTGGGTGGTGATCAGTACTTGTGAGCGCTCTGTGCCATCTATGAGGATGTCCATTAGAATCTCCGCCGCAGCGGGGTGAATCGTGGATTCCGGCTCCTCGATAGCAATCAAGGCCGCAGGCCGGGACTGGTAGACCGCCAGCAAGATGCCCAGGACGCGCAGCGTGCCATCGGACATATTCAGGGCATCGAAGCGCCAGGCGTGCTGTTGCCCAACATCCTGGCGAAATTCCAGGGTCTCTTTCTGCCCCAGCGACTTGGGCAGGACGCTGGTGGTGTCCGACACAACTTTCCCCAACAGCCGACAGATGCGCTCGTAAGCGTGCCCATTGCGGGCGCTCTCTTCTTTGATCCGCCGCAGAACGGCCGCGGCGTTGCTACCATCAGGGAGGAGTACAAACCCCTCGCCTGGATCTGGGTCTTGCAGTTCGCGCACCCGCTCAGGTCGCAGGTTGTAGCGTCGGATACCGGTCAGAAAATCGAACACCGGGCGGAACTCCTCAGTTGCGGATAGCACGGTCAGAGCCAGGCGGTCGGACTGGACCTGTGGACGGATACCGGGCACTTCTCGTGTGAATGTGCCGTGTTCCACTTCAAACTCGTGGCGTGGTCCCATAAAGGGTTGAACGACGCAGCGCTCGCGTGCTATGCTGAAGGCCTCACGGGGGCGTGCCGCAAGGTCGAAGGCATAGTCCGCCCAGCCGCCATCGGCCAGATCGAGACGTAACCGCAGGCCAATGTGGGTGGGATGACCGCCAGACTTGCGACGAACGGCGGCAATTCCGCCCCGGTTGGCAAAGGCCAATTGTATTGAGTGGCTGAGACAATCGGCGACAAACGACAGGGCGTCCACAAAATTGCTCTTGCCCGCACCGTTTGGTCCGACCAACACCGTCAATCGTTCCAGGTTGACTATACAGGCTGCGATGTTCTTGTAGTTCCGAACTTGGACTTGACGAAGCATTGGATTGCTCATACGACACCTCTCTTTTCTAAGTGGCCCAAATTCACCACAAAGACACCAAGACACGAAGATGGTTCTGGGAAGTGGCCGAAGCCGCGTTCGTCAATGGTCAGATCGTGCTGTTCGGTCAGGTATTCCATCCGGCTCTCGCGTATTTCACGCTCGATCTCGTCCTGGTGATCCAGGTAGTAACCGATAGCGTCGTGTACCCAGGAAGGTTGCAGGTGAGGGTAGCTCTCCAGGATTTCGTCAACAGTATCGCCGGCCTTGTAGAGGCGAGCAATCAGGGACACGGTGATTCCTGTCCCGCGAATAATGGGCCGCCCTCCGCGCTTTCCAGGAATGCGAGTGATGTAGGGGTGTTCAGTGGCAGATCCAGTCGCCTGATGAACCTTCTGCAACCCCGCCTGCAGTACCTGGATGACAAATTCCGAATCTGCTTCGGC
>VGOG01000152.1 GCA_016875995.1 Chloroflexota bacterium | reverse complement strand
CAGTTCCCCGATGAGGATCACCCCCTCGCTCCCCAGGACCTCCGCCCGGGCATCGTAGCCATAGTCCACAGGACAACTGCCGTCTATGATTCCCAGGGTTCCGTTCTTCAAGCGGAGGGAGACGATGGCGTGGTCGTAGAAGCCAGGGAACTCTTCCTTGAGGTCGTAGCACTTCAGGGTATTGGCCTCGGCCCAGATTCTCTCGAACTCACTATCTGCCAGCCAGCGAAGGGTATCGAAATCGTGACTATTCACCTCCGCCAACATGCCGTTGCTGGTGCGCGGGTCACAAGCCCACCGCGGAGGCAGGCCAGGCCCACGGGTGAGAGAACGGATCACCACAGGTCTTCCGATCTCCCCGCCCTGGATCCGCTCCTTGGCGGTGACGAAGAGAGGGTCGAAACGGCGCATGAAGCCGATTTGCAGTTTGACCCCAGCCTCGTCTGCAGCCTCAATCATGGCATCAGCCTCCTGCAAAGTGAGGGCCATTGGTTTTTCGCAGAAGATGTGCACCCCCGCTCGGGCTGCAGCGATGGCGATCTCGGCGTGGGTGAAGGTGGGTGTGGTGATGCAAACGGCGTCTATCTCCGCTTCCTCCAGAGCCCGGTGGATGTTGGAGAAAACAAGGTCAACACCCAGTTCCTTCCCTCTGGCTTGAGCCAACTCCAGATCGGCGTCCACGATGGCCGAGAGAGAGGCTCCCGGCACATTGTCCTTAAAATTCGTGGCGTGCACCATGCCGGCACGCCCGACGCCAACGAGGCATACTCTTACAGGGTTCATGAGATATCCTCCCATATGTTACTTGCCCAAGCAGGGAAGTATCTGATCGACCAAGGCTAGTTGCAGCTTGGCCGCCATGCGCTCAATGAGCTTAGCCAAGGTATCAGGCACGAAAATGCCGAGCCCGACAAAGAGCCTGGCTTGGCATATGAACCCCTACTCATAGATTATTGCTCCATGGCGGAGGTATTCGCTGCTAGGAAAGCCTCTACCGCCTCCCGCATTGGCAAGGCTGGGATCACACCTTTCCGGGTCGCTGTGAGCGCACCCACCGCGTTAGCGAAGCGCAAGATGGCCCTTGAGTCGGCTCCCGTCAGCTCCTCCAGGTCACAGCCCCGCTCCAGCAGACCGGCTAGCAGCCCGGCCACGAAGCCATCGCCACAGCCGGTGGCATCGACAGTCTCCACTCGGAAGGCTGGCATGAAGCCCTTTGCCTGGCCATCGTTGAAGTAGGAGCCCTCCGGGCCCCTGGTGACGACGACCGACCTGACGCCCCGCCCAAGGAGCCATTGGCTGCCCGCGTCGAAATCGGTGTGGCCGGTGATGAACTCCAGCTCCGTTTCGTTCACCTTGACCAAATCGGCGTAAGCCAGCCCCTCTAGGATGCCCTGCCGGGCTTGGTCGGGTCCCCGCCACAGGAAAGGGCGCCAGTTGGGGTCGTAAGAGATCAGGGCTCCGGCCTCTTTGGCCAGCTCCAAGGCATGAAAGGTCGCCGTCCGTGAAGGGTCAGCGATAAGGCTAATGGAGCCGTAGTGGAAGATTTTGGCTTTGGTCACGTAGTCGGCGTCAATCTCGTCAGCGCGGAGAAGCATGTCGGCGCCGGGATGGCGATAGAAGATGAACTCCGAGCGGTTGACATCTGGCTGGGCGACCCAAGCCAGGGTGGTCCGTGCCTCTGGTTCGAAGCGTATGAGTGAGATGTCCACGCCGGCCCCAGACAGGGTCTCGGCCAGGAGGTGGCCAAATGGATCTTTGCCAACCTTGCCGATGAAGCCAACCGAGACGCCCAGCTTGGCCAGAGCTGCAGACACGTTGGCTGGCGCCCCACCAGGCGCCCGCTGGAAAACCTCTGCCTCCTTCAAGCTCACCCCCACCGGCGCGAAGATGTCAATTAGCACCTCGCCCAAGCAGATCACATCTACCATGCCCTCATCCTGCCAAGAGGCGAAGATAGCTTTATATTCATGAATACACCCTCACCCCGTCTCAAGGCGGGGTGAGGGTAATTTGCCAGGGCTCACTCCAATGTGGTGAAAATGGAGCGAGGCCTTGCGAGGGCGCGGCCTGGGTTATTCGGGGTAATCCCGAGCCCACATGTAATCCATGGTGGCTAGAATATCCGGTGTAGCTACACGTCCTGGTACCAGGATCTTCTTAACACCCAGTTTCTCACCAGCAGCCACACGCAGGACGGCGTTCACAAACTCGACTGCGTGGAAGTAGGCATCGTAAGTAGTGGCAACGTCAATATAGCCATTCTTCATAGCCGTATAGCCTTGAGGATTAACATCCTGGGCTGCGATCCAGATGTGCCCCGTCTCACCCTTTGGATGCAGCTTGCCAGCGGCCTTAAGCGCCTGCTCAACGGACTTGAAGCAAAAGTCACTGGCGACAAACATGCAGTTGGCCTCAGGATGTGCCTCCAGGGCAGCAGCAGTACCGGACAGGAATTTGTCGGGTTTCCATTCAGTAGGTACCTGAACGACAGTCTTCCATGCGCCCAGTTCCTTTTCCACCTGTGCCCAACCCTGAGAGCGATAGACCGCGTTCATATCGCGCAGGTCACCCTGGAGTTCGATGCACTTGGCATCTGTGACACCATTCGCTTTTAGGATCTCGGCGAATTTCCGAGCGGTGGTGAGAGATTGCACGTAGCTGTCAGCACCAACATGCACAATTGGTTCAACAGTTGACGATTCTCGGTCAAAGGTGATGAAGGGGATCCCAGCTTCCTGGGCGGCTTTGATCGAGGCTCCAATGGCGGCAGCATCGTGAGCCCTGGCACCGATTATATCCACCTTTTGGTGGATAAGGTCTTCGATGTTTGAAGCCTGTTGCGCAGGGTTGCTGTCAGCAACGTTGAAGACCCATTCAACTTCGAACCCCCTCGCTGGACCGGCCTCTTTGCTGTACGCAACCATGTAGTCTTGCCAAGCCTTGATGAGGGCGTGCATCTTCTCATTCCAAGAGAAGCCGACGCGGATCTTCTTAAGCTCCTTTGGTTTCTCAACGATCTTGGTAACCTCGACGGGGATCTCCTTGGTGACCACCACCGTCTCCACGACCTTCTCCGGCGCGGGCGGGGCACAGGCAACTACCACCAGGCAGATAGTCAAAACCACTAACAAAACTGACCTCTTCATTTCCTTATCCTCCTTTTCTTAATTTATTTGCTCAGACTTGACATTCTGCTACTAACCAGTTACACCATATTGGCACCTCCTTTCTAGAAAGAGCACTACTACAGGCTTGCTATAACTGGTCTAGCCTTCCCATTGCTTCCTTAAGCCAGATAATGTCTAATCGATCCAAGCCACGTACAAGACAAAGACTCTGCTAAGTCTCTAGCCCACACCCGTCGGCTCAGGTTCCTCTATGGTTTGCTTGACCTTGGTTTGTACCAAAGACTTCAGGGTATCGGCGTACATAGCAATGAAAATGATGCCACCACGGACAAACGGATAAGCATATACAGATGCACCCATGTGAACAAGGCCGTTCTCTATCACTGCCAGGGTCAATACACCCAGAACATAGCGGCCGAAAGACCCTTCACCTCCAAACAGGCTGATCCCTCCGATAACGCAGGCGGCGATTCCGGTGAATTCAAGCCCTACGCCCATATGGAGTGAAACGCCCCCTACTTGAGCCATGGAGAGAATGCCACCCATGCTGGCAAACAGACCTGAGAGCAGGAAAGCCACAAATACAACTCGTTCGACGCGAACCCCCAGCCGCCTAGCCACTTCTTCACCATTGCCAATTGCCATAATGTAGCGACCGAACTTGGTACGCGTATGTAGGAGATATACAAGGAAGACGAACACCAGAGCGATTGGAAAGTCAACAAATACCGGCCCGATCCTGGCACTACCAAAATCTGTAAGGAAATCTGGTATACCGACTAGTACGCCTGTCGTGACAGTCAATGCAATACCACGCAGCACAAACATCGAGCCCATTGTGGTGATAAATGGATTGACCTTCAAGACAGTTACAACAAATCCATTTATCGCCCCACAGACCGCCCCAATTAGCATCATGACGGGGAAAGCAATCCACGGCGATACATTATAACGCGTCATAAGGGCCCCGCCTGTCGCGGTAGCGAGAAAGATAATCGAGCCAATGGAGATATCTAGTTTGCCGGTCATGAGCACCAGGGCCAATCCCGATGCAAAGATCAGTGTAGGAGCACATGTATGCAGGATCGCCATGAGGTTCGTGAGCTTCAAGAAGTGTTTGGTAGACACAGCATATACGATGAATACTAACACGAGTGCAATGACGAAACCATAAGACAGAACGAAATCACGTATGCTTAGTTGTCGTCGGCTGGAACGCAACATTTTATCCCCCTTACTAGACAACACCCGCAGCGGCCGCCATCAGCTTGTCCTTCGGGGATCCTGCCGAGAGCTCGGCTACGATCCGTCCGCGATTCATTACCAAGAACCTGTCGCTCAAGCCTATCATCTCATCGATGTCTGATGAGATCAGCAGGATGGCAGCGCCCGCGTCGGCCAGTTCGCCAATTATCTTGCGGATCTCTGCTTTGACTCCCACGTCGAGGCCACACGTGGGCTCATCCATGATGTAAATGGGCGGATTCCGCTGCAACCACCGGGCCAATACCACCTTCTGCTGATTGCCACCACTGAGCGTCGCTACTGGCTGTGTGAGGCTCGATATCACAATTTCCAAGCGATTAACGAATTTCTCGGCTAGCTCGGTCTCACGTTTGTCGTCAATTAAGGGCCAGATACGCGATATCAGCGCGGGCAAGTTGGCCAGGGACACATTGATTTTCACTGACTTGGGTAGCAGAAGCCCTTCCTCCCGTCGTTTCTCGGTGATCATGCCAATCCAGTTTTTCGCCTCCTGGGGGTGAATAGCCTTCATGGAGCCATCCGTCCGGACCTGGATCCTGCCCGTGTCGATCGGGTCTAGACCAATGATCGCCCGCGCCAACTCAGTCCGTCCTGAGCCCAGCAGACCCCACAAGCCCAGGATTTCCCCTTTGTGCAGTGTGAAGCTGACGTTTTGCAGGACCCCCCTACGGCTCAACCCTTCAACATACAAGACTGCATCGCCAATATGAGCGGTTCTGCGGCCAAAGTGGGGGCTGATTTCTTTACTGCCGATCATCAACCGGACCACATCATCGTAGGTGAGATCCTTGAGTATCCCGCCGCCAGCCACCTCACCATCGCGAAGCACAATGGCCCGCTCGCATACTTGGAAGACCTCATCCAAGAGGTGGGTGATGTAGATGATCGCTACCCCCTCTTGCTTAAGCGAGCCGATGACCTCAAACAGACGGGCCTTCTCCCGGCTGGTAAGCGACGACGTGGGCTCATCCAAGATGATGATCTGTGGCTCACTTAGCAGGGCACGAGCGATCTCAACCATCTGCCGATCTCCTGGGCTCAAGTGCTGTAGCTTGGTACCAGGGTCCAAACCAATCCCTAATCGCGCCAGGGCTTGGGTACAACGCTCCTTGGTCGCCTTATAATTGATGAGGCCTAACCGTGACGGGAACCTGGTGATGTACATGTTCTCGGCCACAGTCAGAGTAGGCATCAGGGCCATCTCTTGGTGGACGAAGGCGATCCCGTGTTCTGCTGCGTCGAGTGGGGTGCGAATGTCAGCGTATTCACCCTGGATATAGATTTCACCCTCGTCCGCCTGTATAACGCCACCAAGCACGTTCATGAGCGTAGTCTTGCCTGCTCCGTTGGCACCTATCAGTGCCAGCACCTCGCCTTGGTCGGCCTCGAAGTCCACGCCCTTGAGAGCCTGAACGCCGGGAAACCACTTCTTTATACCTACCATGCGGAGGAATGGTCGATTCATTACTTGCCTCCTAGCGCTTGTAACGTCTGCGTAAAGAGTCGAGGGCAACAACTGTAACAATGATAAGACCCTTGATGACAAGGGTGGCATAGTAGGAAACATGCATCAAGTTCATGCTGTTAGTAATGAGCGTAATGAATAGAGCGCCGATCACCGCCCCCAAGGGGCTACCCACTCCGCCGTAAATGCTCACCCCACCCACAACTGCCGAGCTGATAACGGAAAGCACAACACCTTCCTCCCCCATCGTTGCGGCTGCTGACAACAGCCTTGCGGTCGTAACGATAGCCGCCAGCCCTGCAAAGAACCCGGAAAAGACATAAGTGCCGAAAAGCACACGTGCTGTGAGTATGCCTGAAACGCGCGCAGCCCTGATATTCGTGCCTGTGGCATAGAGCCAGCGCCCATGCAGGCTCCTACCAATGAGCACCGTTACGATAGCAGTAATGAGCAAAAGAAAGATCACGGGCACCGGGATTGTCCAGATCTTAGCCATCACTGTATCGACGAAAGCGGGATTAGTTACAGGTACACTAATCGCTCTTGTGACCCATAAACAGGCACCCTGAGCAACGTACATCATCGACAGAGTAACAACGAAGGGAATCATCCTGAGGTATGCGACCGCAAAGCCATTGATAGTCCCAATCAGGGTGGCCACGGCAACCATGATCAACCCTGCCAGGACAGGGTGGCCACCGGCTCGCATATACATGGCTCCGAAGATACCGCTCAGAGCCATAACGGAGGGGATGGAAAGGTCAATACCACCACCGATGAGGACCGCAGTCACGCCGATGGCCATCAACCCGAGGGCGGATGACTGCATCAGAACATTGATGATGTTGCGCGCTGTGAAGAAATCGGGCACAAAGAGCCCTAGAGCTATAGCTGCTATGCCGACCACGATCGAGGGGATGTAGCGAACAATCTGCTCTCCGCTCAGACGGCGCATAGCGGGCAGGATTTGCACCTGGGTAACCGACTCACTCCCGAGCCCTCCTGAAGAGGTCATAGCAATCTCCTTTTTTAATTTTGACTCACCCCGTGGTTCCTGTCAAGGTGAACCCTCAACCAGTTGTCATCGAATCAGCATGCCCGGAACAGTGAAAGGCCCCGCGATGGCTCTCGCTCATCTGATCATCTACTTCAACAGACCACGTATGAACATCAAAGCCTTCCGCGCTTCACCATCCAACTCTAGACCAACACTCATATCCCGGAAAACTTTGATATCGCGTCCCACCTCCCCACCGGGTATAAGGAAGGGCTCCATGACGACGTGTCCCTGGTAATTGATCTTCCGCAACGCAGCACCGACCTCCGTCCAGGGAATGTGACCATACCCTGGGGGCATTCTATTGTTCTCCCCGATATGGAGATGCCCCAGTTTGTCACCAGCCTTTTGGATTGCCTCGCCGATGAAATCCTCCTCGATGTTCATGTGGAAGGTATCGAGCAGAATCCTGGCATTGGGGCTGGCAACCGCTTCCACGTAAGCCAACGCCTCGGCGCAGGTATTCAGGAGGAACTGCTCAAAGCGATTGACAACCTCCATGTTGAAGAAGACGTTATTGCCTTCGGCCACCTTGATCGCCTTTTTCATGCTAGCAACGCTGCGCTCAAAATAGGGTCGCTTATCCATTTCGCCTTCGGGCATGGTCGCGGGCCAGCAGCTATAGATAATCCCAGACAGATTCCCTCCACCCATTTCGCCAATGGCCTCGGCCATTTTCTGAAGGAACGCAATGCCGTTCTTCCGGACGATTTCATCCTCCGAGGCGATGTCGTATTGGGGAGGAAGGCCGATGCAATGCGACAAGATGATGCCCTTATCGTCGGCGTGTGCTTTCAAGCTTTGGCGCTCTTCAGATGTCATGTGGGCTATTGTGCCACCGTTGACCTCCAGAACGTCAAATCCCAGCTCGGCGACCTTGTCAATGAAGGGGTGAAAATCCGCATCCCAATCGTGTGTCCAATAGGCATAGTAAATGCCGATCTTGTTCATTTTAACCTCCGCAAAGTGATGTATAGAGGTTTATAGAAATTCCACGTATGTACGGTCACCCGCTCGTCACTGGTAAACTTTGGCCTCAATCCCCAGTATTTGGGCGACGTTCAGTAGCTCATCCACCCAGTCGCCACAGATGCCGTGAATGTGGTTGCACGGATAGGTAGACAGGAACTCGTCCGGGGAGACCTGCAAGCGAGCAAAGGCATGAGGCCACTCCGGGGTAGTTGTGGCGGCTTTGGCCTCGGCCACGGATTGGGGGAATTCGACAAACTCCGCCGGAACGATAGCCAGCCAATAGATGCCTTGTTTGCGGGCTAGGCGAGCCATGGTCATCGGGCCGGGTGCAGCAAAGTGTTGTACAGAAGCCCCACCGGCGGGGTAGTAAGAGACCTCTGGGTAAAAGGTGACTTTTTTCAAGTTAACGGCCGGGTTCATCGAGCGTCCGGCAAAGTACGTGGCATGAGTACCTGAGTTCGCAAAGTACCATACATCATCTTCCGCGTCGTAATGGCGCACATCTGCAAACAGAACCGGCTCGCCAGAGATACGCTTCAGGATCTGCATGGTCAGTGCGCCATCCATATCGGCTTCGGTTGCCGCCACGATGGGTTCGTGAGGGCCTTCCCAGTCATAGGGGTCGTTCAGGAACGCCTCAGCAACGTCCATCGTTACGAACCAATCCGTCAAATCTCCATGCGCCTTGAACCCCACAAAGTCAAGCCCGCGTTCCTCCATGATGGTTCTGACAGCGTGGTAAGAGCGAATCTGCATCTTGAGCTTTTCAGGTGTCAGGACTTTGCCGTCATAGGCAATTCTGCCCACGTGTTTTTCCAGCCACTGGAAGCCCGCTTCAACCCGATCTGCGTCAACCTGTTCGGAGTACCGAACCACGTCGTATTGCTCGATATGTTCAACGTCAAGACCAAACATGGAGTGCCACTGATCGAGGTTTGAGACAGCGGTGTACATGCCCAGTGGCCGCCCACCGAAAAGGCCGTAGGTCTGCCCTTTCAGACGGGATAAGGCGTCGGCAGCCCTTACATATGACATCACTCGCTTCAAGACCGCTTCCTCCTCGATATCGCCCCAGATGCGCGTGTAGGGCAAGCCCAGTTGATCCATCATGCCGGCACTGGCGAGCATGGCCACCATCCCCGGCTCTGACGGGTTCAAGTTGCTGAACAAAAGATATGGACCAGGAGCAAAGGCGCTGGCAACAGCAGAGAGGTGGGGGAAAGCCCAGATAGCATAGTTGAAGATTGTCAGGTCAACCCCTGCTGCTGCTAGTCGCCGTCCTTCTCGCTGGGCGATCTCAGATGTCCAGATGATCTCCTCACCAGCGATAACGTCAACCTCTCCGGTCGCTTCCAGCGTCTGGGCAAGGCGGTTCTGATAGCCCTGATTAACTCCTAGAAGATCTTCATGGATATATTTTCTTCCGTCTGAAAAGGTGAGTATGCCCGCTTTCCGCTTTCTGGATAGCATCGCCATTGTCGATACTCCTTGTCACTCTACTTTCCGCTAATTGAATGTGGCATAAGCGGAAGACTTGTCTAAAATTACAGCAGCCTATCCCAACGCTGCGAGGAACGATGTCAACCGCTTTGGAACGAGTTATACGTGCTCTTGAACAAGTTGTAAGGCAGGTGCCCATTGGCACCAATCTGGCACATTTACATCTACTGTGGGCCATGCTCAACGGCTCGTTTCTCAGGAGCCCTGGGGCTGTCCTTCCTGCGCTCCAAGTGGTTGGCTTTAGGGCGTCCCAGATTCGGCGCTGTGGGCAGGCGTTACGTTGAGGTGCATGGCACATTGGCGAACTGGTCCATTC
>VGOG01000151.1 GCA_016875995.1 Chloroflexota bacterium | reverse complement strand
GAGCGTGTCGTCCCGCTTCATCGCCGACATCCCCGATCACCTCGTCGTGGGGCGAGAGGAGGCAGTCGGTGAAGAAGAGCGACGCTACCGTTGGCAGGTTCAATGGCCTGTCACTGCCGGGCCCGCGTTCACGGCTAAATTCGAGACCGGGGACAGGGTACGGCATCCCTTATTCGGGGAAGGCATCGTGATCGAGAGCAAAGTTGCCGGGGATGACGAGGAAGTGACCGTCGCGTTTGAGGGGAAAGGGCTCAAGCGCCTCCTGGCCAGCTTTGCCAAGCTGGAGAAGTTGGAAGGCTAGACCCAGTGAAACGTGAAACGTCAAACGTGAAACGTCAAACGTGAGCTTGGTCGGGTCAGGTGCCAGGCACTTTCATCGGCTCCTCAAGGGCTACAGTGCCTCCAAGCCAGGTGAGATCGCTCGATCACTCAGTCATTCTAAAGTGCCTGGCACCTTTACAACGATAAAAGCCGCCTGTTTCAAGGGCAGGCGGCTTTATCGTTTAGAATCCATGAAACCAGCGGATCAGAATTCCAAGAATTCTTCTGGATAATGCGTCAAGTCCAGTCTTTCTTCGTCAGGTATCGGTCGTATGCCCCACTGTTGCATGGCCAGCGCACCAAAAAGGATGTCAATCGAAGTCCCCTCCTCATCCTCTCCGATCTCGTCAATGACCATGGCGTGAGTTGATATCCGTCGCCCTTCCACTTCAGCTTCGAGGAGTGCTGTTCTGGTTGTTTCTTTGACTGTCCCGCCAATTGCACTTCGAAATGGTTGCCGAGTTTTTGTAGTGGTCAACACTGAAGCGACATCCGCGGTGACGTAGGTATTGCGGGCGCCTGTATCAAATAGCGTCCAGCACTCTCTGCCATTGACTTTAATCATTTGGCGAACTCTTCCCACTGCAAAACTCCTGTCTCACCTGGTTTGTTGAACTCACCTAGTGGGCCCACTTGGACTCGAACCAAGAACCAACCGGTTATGAGCCGGTCGCTCTGCCATTGAGCTATGGGCCCAATTGCTTGTGGCTTGCCTCGTTAGCTCCATCTGGTAGTGCAGCCACGCTATCTGCTATTTGCTACAAGCTATCTGCCAGAAAAAGCGGGAGACGAGATTTGAACTCGCGACAGCCTGCTTGGAAGGCAGGAGCTCTACCCCTGAGCTACTCCCGCATGAGTCGGGGCGGGCGGACTCGAACCGCCGACTTCTTGGTCCCAAACCAAGCGCGCTTCCGGACTGCGCTACGCCCCGCCTGCTAATAGTATAAACGATTTGCTCCCAAACGTCAAGCTGATGGGCAACCGCAAGGTTGCCCCTTATCTCACCCAGGAGATGCTCTGATCCAGCCAATCGGGGAACTCAGGCCCAAGGTCGAAGACTTTGGTTTGGTCGCTGCCATCGGGCTTCATGAGATAGAGGGCCCAGACCCCGTCGCGGTCGGAGACGAAAGCGATGTGTTGCCCATCGGAAGACCACGCAGGGAGGCCGTCGTTGGCCTCGTTGATGGTCAGCCGCCTGACCTCTGGAAAGGGCACCCCAACGGTATAGACCTCCCAGTTGCCGTCGTGATCGGACATGTAGGCAATTTTCGTCCCGTCGGGGGACCAGGCCAGCCCGATGTCGCGGGGGTCAGCGGTGATCAGGGCGGGACTGGATAGGTTGACATCGGTGGTAAAGCGGATGCCGCAGTGTCCACCGCCCTCGTTGCAGCCTGTGTAGGCCAGGTTCCCTTCGGGCCCCCAGTCCGGCGCCCAACCAGAGACCAACTGCACCGCCTTTCCCTGTCCATCGGCAGAGGTGACGTAAATCCGCCACGAATTTTGCTCTACGTCATAGATGACGAAAGCGATGTGTTGCCCGTCAGGGGACCAGGTGGGAAAGCCAGCCTCGTGCGAAGTCGAGATGCTTGTTTCGTTGTTCCCTTGGATGTCCATAGCATACAAACCTGGCTTCTTGCTCTGTCGCGAGCGAAAGACGATTCGTGTCCCGTCCGGGCTGAAACGCGGTTGGTCAGCAAAGCTGACCACTCTCACCCAGTGCATGTCCTCCGCGTACACGACGAAGATTTCGTAGGCTTTCCTCTCCTGGTCGTAGACGGGTAGGGCGAGCTTGCCCAGCGGCAACCTGACGGCATATTCGGGGACAACGGTGCTGGCGCTGACGGGCGAGGAAGCCACGGCCAAACACAGCCGTTGGGCTTCGGTTCTTTTCTTCTCCCCGGCCTGATCGGGCCTGATTTCGATGGCCAGCACGTATTGCTCCTCCGCCGAACACCACTGGTGTTGATCAGCGTATAGATCGCCTCTATTCATGTAAGCATCATAGAGACGCTGTCTTACGTCCATGTATTCTGGATTAATAACGTATAGCTCAAGAAAGTTGCTTATGGCCTTATCCCAATCAGCACCCCAGTAGCTGATAGCAGTCAGGTAAAGAGCAGCCAGCTTCCTTTGCTCCAGGACATCTTCCTGCCCTGGTTTCACTTCCAAAGCTTTGTCCAGATAGCGCAGGGCCTCCTCCAGTCGCCCCTCGTTGATTAGTGCTAAGCCCTGGTCATGGTAAGTCGCAAAGAGCAGGTCCTCGACAGCTTGCGGCTCATAGTCAGCATCGAGGACGCGCAACCGCTCCAGCGCAAGAACCACATCGTCCCATCTTCCCTCTCGATAGAAGGTTTGGGCCTGATTAAGTAGGTCAGCCGCGACCTGTTCATGCATCTCAATGGTTGGCGTTTCCTGAGCTTCGAGCCTGGCTTTAGCTTCGCTCAGCTTCTCTGCGGCATCTTGGTAATCTGGCACCAGGCGCAGGGTCAGTTCCAGCTCGGCTACGGCCAGCTCGTATTCGCCGTTCTCCAGATGAGCCAGGCCGGCAGCGTAATGTTGCTCCGCTGTCTCTTGGGTCAGACGGTCACGCTTTTGCAGCCCGTGATAGACTCCCAGTGCCCCGATAACCAGGATGACCACGAGCAAGAGAATTACCACCAGGGCTAAGCCCTTAAGCCAGGTTGGGGCTGTTCGACGAGGCTTGTTGTGCGTGGCGATACCTCCTCCTGAATTGTTTCCTTGACAGTCAACGGCCCTGTCCCAGGCTGAATTATAACCTTTTTCGGCCATCTTGTCCAATTGGCTTGACTTGTATCCCGTATGGTGATATTATATACCCTGCAACTAGAAACCAGGTTTTTGACTGAAGAATGTAGCTTTTCGCACCACGGAGAGCCCCAACAGCCACAGTGCGTCCACTCAATCAAGAGGAAAAACCTGGTTTCTCTCAAAACACAGGAAGGGGGTTGCGATAATGTTCAAGAAATCCTTCGAAGCGGTCCGCGAAGAGTTCTCAGGGCAGGCAGCCAAGAGCTACGTAATAGACATCGCCCGCTATCACCGCATGCAGGCCAGCCCTGGCTTCCGCCAGGCAGCGCACTATTGCCTGGAGCGCCTGCGCGAGGCAGGCGTCCAGGCCGAGATCCTGACCTTCCCGGCCGATGAGAAGACGCAGTACTGGTCGGCGCGGATGTTCCAGGAGTGGGAGGCCACGGAAGCCACCCTGCACCTCTTGGAGCCGGAGGATGAGCGACGCAAGCTGGCCGATTTCCGCGACTGCCCCATCTCCCTCATCCAGCGCAGCGCCCCCTTCGAGGGAGAAGCTGAGGTAGTCCTCCTGGAAGATGGGGAAGAGGAAGCGGAATACGAAGGGCTGGACCTGAGGGACAAAGTGGTGCTTACCAAAGGCGATTTGGACCGCGTACGCCAGTTGGCGGTGGAGAAACGCGGCGCTGTCGGCATTATCTCCGACGGCATGAGGGAGACACCGCCCGTTCGCGCCCGCATGGACCTGCCCGATGCCCTGCAGTACACTTCCTTTTGGTGGACAGGGCAAGAGAAGAAGTGCTTCGGCTTCGTTCTATCACCACGGGAAGGTGAGAAGCTGCGGGGGCTGATCAAGAAGCGGGTTCAGGATGGGCAGCCCCCGGTCAAGGTTCGGGCCAGGGTGGTCAGCCGCTTGTACGATGGCGAGATCGAAGTAGTGTCCGCTCTGATACCGGGGGGAACGGATCAAGAGGTAGTGATTATAGCTCACCTCTGCCACCCCCGGCCCTCGGCCAACGACAACGCCTCAGGGTCGGCGGCAGCCCTGGAAATCGCTCGCACCCTCCAAAAGCTGGTTGATGAGGGGAGGTTGGCCCCACCCAGGCGGGGCATCAGGTTCCTGTGGGTGCCGGAGATGACGGGCACCTACGCCTACCTTGCTACCCACGAGGATGAGATTGAGCGTTTGGTGGCTGGCATCAACCTGGACATGGTGGGCCAAAACCAGGAGCTGTGTGGGAGTTCCTTCCTCATCGAGTGCCCGTCCCAGGCTCTGCCCTCCTTTGCCCCCCCTCTCCTGGAGCGCCTGCGCGAGGAACTTCTGGGCGAGAT
This sequence comes from Chloroflexota bacterium, assembly GCA_016875995.1. GTDB lineage: Bacteria > Chloroflexota > Anaerolineae > VGOG01 > VGOG01 > VGOG01. The sequence goes on along the minus strand of VGOG01000151.1, from coordinate 5,651 downwards.
CTCAGCCTTTGGTGGCACGGGAAGCTATGCTCTCTTCCGCTACGCGGTGACCCCTTTCTCCGGCGGCAGCGATCACTACATCCTCTCCGACCCCTCGGTGGAGGTGCCCACCCCCATGATCATCCAGTGGCCGGACAAGTTCTACCACACCTCCCAGGATACCCCGGACAAGGTTGATCCGGCTATGCTCAGCCGCGTGGGGAGCTTGGCCGCGACCTACGCCTACTTCCTGGCCAACGCGGGCCAGGGCGAGGCCACCTGGCTGGGCTACGAGATGGTGGCTCGTTTCAAGCGAGACATTGTACGGATCGTTCAGGAGAAAGTCACTGAAGCGACCCACCTTAGCCTGGAGGAAGAGGGGGCCGATAAGCTGGGGGAGACCATCGCCCGGCTGCGTAAAAAAGCTGCTTACCTGCTCGAGCGCGAGCAGCAAGCCCTGGCCTCGCTGAGACGGTTGGCCTCTGAGATTGCCGTTGAAGGTTGGCAGGAGGAGGTGGCCGAATTCGCCAGGCAGGAGTTGGCCAGGGGTGAGGCCGCTATCAGGGTCTGTGTGAGCGAGCGAGATTGGGCCGAGCCAGCGGAGCGGGAGCGGGACGAATGGGAGGAGAAGGCGGCGGCGGTGGTGCCCAGGCGGCTGTATCGTGGCCCCACCTCCTTGCGTCCCTATCTGAACCAACTGAGCGAGGAAGAACGGGAGCGGTGGTGGCAAATGCGCAAGGAACGGAAGAGGGTATTTTATACTTTGCCTACCCTGGCCGAGTATTGGTCGAATGGGAAACTCAGCCTGCTGGAAATCGCCGACTTGATAGAGCTAGAGACTGGCCAGCGCGACGTGGAGCTGCTGGTCGAATACTTCCAAATGCTAGGCAAGCTGAATCTGGTGGAGCTGTAAACCCGATATCCAATATCAAGCGTAACTACTCAGCCTCTGTTGTCATTGCGAGCGTTTTTTGCGAAGCAATCCCCAACTTGCGAATTGGAGATTGCTTCGTCGGCAAAAACCGCCTCCTCGCAATGACAGCCTGAGTAGTTACTATCAAGCAAGGAGTTAGATGTACATCGGACCAGGAAAGAAGAAAAGAAGATCTTCGCCCCTGCGCGTGCTCATCCTGCTGATACTCATTGCCGCGGGCCTGTACGTCATCGCTCAGCAGCCCCATTGGTCGCGCCCTTTCAGGCCTACCCCGACGCCCACCAGGACAGCTCAATCGTATCTGGTGGAAGGTCAGGCGTTTTTCCGAGAGGGAAAGCTGGACGAGGCCATCGAAGCCTACGAGAGAGCGAAGGAGATCAATCCTGAGGATGCTACAGCCTATGTGCGCTTAGCCAAGCTGTTGACGTTGCGTGGCCGCACGAGCGAGGCAGTACGCCAGGCCCAACGAGCCGTCGAGCTAGACCCGGAGAGTGCTGAGGGCTACGCCATTCTGGGCATGGCCCTGGACTGGGATGGCCAGGTGGACGAAGCCATCGTCGCTTGCCTGCAGGCTGTTAAGCTCGACCCCAATTCGGCCATAGCCCATGCCTATCTGGCTGAGGCCTACGCGGACAAGGGCCGCTGGGAAAGGGCTCTGGAAACGGCTGAGACAGCCGTCAGGCTCGACGATCGCAGCGTTGAGGCCCATCGCAACCTGGGATACGTCCTGGAAAGGCAAGGGGATTACGAAGGAGCCATCGCCCAATACGAAATCGCCGTGTCCCTTCATCCTAAGCTGAGCTATCTTTACGTTAGCCTGGGCCGCAACTACCGCGTGTTAGGCGATTACGATCAGGCCATTGCCCAGTTCCAGATGGCCATCGAGGTTGACCCCAACAACCCTGAGGGCCACGACCAACTGGGGTGGACCCACTATCACCGCGGGGATTATGAGTTGGCCATAATTGAGCTGAAGAGGGCTATCGAGGTTGATCCTGAATACGCCATTGCCTATGCCCATCTGGGTACTATCTATTACGTGAAGCGAAACTACGAAGATACCATCCCTAATCTTGAACAGGCCATTGAGCTGGGACTTCGGTCCGAGGAATACTACTACGTGCTTGGCCTCTCACATGTCTACCTGGGCGAGTGCGATAAGGCCATTCCCTGGTTAGAGAAAGCGGTGGAGATAAATCCCGACTCTGAGCCGGCTCGGGTTGGATTGAAGCTTTGTGGGGAGTAAAAAGGGGGATAGCGGGAGTGGATGGGAGTCGAACCCACCTTGGCCGCTTCTGCAGCACCCACCAACGGTTTTGAAGACCGCGGAGCCCACCGGGACTCAACCACTCCCACGATAACAGCAGTAGTAATAGGATATATCATTTTCGCCATTTAGTCAAGTGCGACTTTACAAATTAGCCAATTTGGTTTATAATATACCTCAGTTGATTGCCGACTGAGAGCGTCCCCCCTCTCAGTTTTTTGTCTATAGATAGCTGGTTTTCGTGTATCGCGCCTGAAGCTCTCTTTGCTTTGATGCGCCAGGTGTTCCATCCCCTCCCTCACCGAACTCGGTGGGGGCTAATCTTTGTCGAGTGAGGAGGCATGACCGAACAGACGACCTTTTTGACGCCAGAGGGACTGAAGAAGATCGAAGAGGAACTGGAGTACCTCCGTACTGTGCGCCGTCAGGAGGTAGCTCAGCGCCTGCGGGCTGCTTTGGAGGAGGAGCAGGACGTTCTGGAGAACGCCGAGTACGAGGACGCCAAGAATGAACAGGCCTTTGTTGAAGGCCGCATTCTGACCTTAGAGGCGATCTTAAAGAACTTTGTGCTCATTGAGGAGGGTGGCCCCGCTGACAGGGTGACCATAGGTAGCCGGGTGACGGTAGTAGAGGAGGAAGAGGAACCGGAAACTTTTTACATCGTCGGCTTCGCCGAGGCAGATCCCAAGAGTGGCCGCATCTCCAACGAGTCTCCTCTGGGTAAGGCCCTGATGGGTCATCGAATAGGGGATGAAGTCATCGTAGAAGCCCCCGACGGCATCCTGTGCTTCCGCATAACCGCTATCGAGTAGACGAGCGAGGCCAGGCCATGGAGAGACTCAGCGATTTGGAGAGGCAGCGCCGCATCAAACTGGAAAGGCTCAAGGAGAGAGGCGTAGACCCCTATCCGCCTCGGGTACAGCGTACTCATAGAGCGGCAGAAGCTATCCTGGAATTCGAAGCTGGCGAACCAGAGAGAGAAATCAGCCTGGCTGGCAGGCTGATGAGCATCCGTGTGATGGGCAGATCAACTTTCGCCCACGTCGAAGACGGCAGCGGGCGCATCCAGATCTACCTGCGCCAGGATACTCTGGGGGAGGAGGCCTACGAGTTCTTCAAGCGAGATTTCGACGTCGGCGATTTCATCGGTGTGACGGGGCATCTCTTTCGCACCCGCAGCGGCGAAGTCACCCTCCAGGTAGGGGATTTCAAAATGCTGGCCAAATCCTTGCATCCCTTGCCTGAGAAATGGCACGGCCTCAAGGACGTGGAGACCCGCTATCGGCAGCGCTACCTGGACCTCATCGCCAACGAGGAAGTACGAAAAATCTTTGTGATCCGGGCCGGCATCGTCAGCGCGCTGCGCCGCTTCCTGGACGAGCGAGGGTTCCTGGAAGTAGAGACCCCCGTTCTGCAGCCCATCTACGGCGGAGCGGCAGCCAGGCCCTTTGTCACCTATCACAACGTCCTGGATCAAGATCTCTATCTTCGTATCTCCGATGAGCTCTACCTCAAGCGACTGATCATCGGCGGCTACGAACGAGTCTACGAGATCGGCAAGGACTTCCGCAACGAGGGCGTTTCCCATAAACACAACCCTGAATTCACCCAATTAGAATTCTACCAGGCCTACGCCGACTACCACGACGTTATGGAGATGGCGGAAGAGATGATCTCTTACGTGGCTCAGGAAGTGCTGGGGACAACGCGCGTCACCTATCAAGGAAACGAGATTGACCTCGCTCCGCCCTGGCCGCGCCGCAGTCTGCGCCAGGCCATCAAGGAAGAATCGGGCATTGACTATCAGGACTATCCCGATGCCCAGAGTTTGTATCAGGCTATCCAGGCCATCGGCGGCAACGTGGAGCCCAAAGCCAGTCGAGGCAAGCTCATTGATGCCCTTCTCTCCAATCACGTGGAGCCCAAGCTCATTCAGCCCACTTTTCTCTTTGATTACCCCCTGGAACTGTCGCCCCTGGCTAAGGCAAAGCCGGGCTCATCACAAACCGTGGAGCGCTTCGAGGGTTTCGTGGGGGGCATGGAGATCTGCAACGCCTACTCTGAGCTAAACGACCCCCTGGATCAGGAGGAGCGCTTCCTGGCCCACGGGCGCGCCTATGAAGCCGGCGACGAAGAGGCTCATCAGATGGACAGGGACTGGGTGACCGCTTTGAGCTACGGCATGCCTCCCACGGGAGGCTTCGGCATGGGCATTGATCGCCTGACCATGTTGTTGACCGACCAGGTCTCCATCCGCGAGGTCATCCTCTTTCCCCACCTGAGGACCAGGGAGCAGATCTAATGTTTGAAGGTGTGTTTCCTCCCATTCCCACCCCTTTCGCCGCTGGCGAGGTAGCTCACGACAAATTGTCCGAGAACATCGCCCGCTGGAACCAGACGGGGCTGGCGGGCTACGTCGTCCTGGGATCCAACGGCGAGAACGTATACCTGAGCGAAGCCGAGAAGAGAGCGGTGATCGTGACCGCGCGGGAGGCTGTTCCCAGCAATAAGTTGCTCATCGTGGGCACTGGCTGCGAGTCAACGAAGCTAACCATGGAGAGCACTCGGACGGCGGCTGAATGGGGAGCAGATGGGGTTTTGATTGTGACCCCGTCCTATTACAAAGGGCAGATGACCCCGCAGGCTCTCTATCGCCACTACATCTCTGTTGCCGACGCATCGCCCATTCCTATCCTGGTCTACAACGTGCCAAAGTTCACGGGGCTCAACATCGCCCCAACGTTGGTAGCCAGGCTGGCCGAGCATCCCAAAATCGCCGGGATCAAGGATAGCGCGGGGGACATCGGTCAACTTATTGAGATTGCCCGCCTGGTCCCACCGGATTTCGAGGTCTTGGTAGGTAATGCCCCAGCTTATTACAGCGCCTTGGGCGTGGGAGCGATAGGGGCTGTTTTAGCCTTGGCTAATGTCGCCCCACGGGAGTGTGTGGCCATCAAAGAACTGTTCGACCAGGGCAAGCTCGATGAAGCACGGGCCTTACATTCCAGGCTCATGCCTGTTGGCCGGGCTGTGACCAGCCAGTTTGGCATTGGTGGCCTGAAAGCAGCTCTGGACCTCCTGGGCTACTACGGCGGGCAACCGCGTTCGCCGCTCTTTTATCCCCACCCTGAAGAGGTCGAGGAGATTCGTGGCATCCTGCGCCAGGCAGAACTGCTGACCTAGCCTGTCGGCGACTTGCGCTTTTAGCGAACTTGTGGTATGATATGTATCGCTTTTAGCACTCTCGGCTTAAGAGTGCTAAAATAGCGGGGCCTTCTTGTTTGGTCCTGCAAGATGAAAGCAAAAAATTTTATTGAATGGAGGTAGGGAAATGGCAATGAAGTTGAAGCCCCTGGGCGACCGCTTGATCGTGGAGCCCATCGAGAGGGAGGAGGTGACGGCCAGCGGCATCGTCCTGCCGGAGACGGCCAGGGAGAAGCCCCAGGAGGGCAAGGTGCTGGCCGTTGGCCC